>CADBTF010000118.1 GCA_902797485.1 uncultured Ruminococcus sp.
CTTCCCCCTTGAGAGCTTCCCCAGGGAATGTGACATCTCACTTTTCTTCCTGCCGGGCAGCGACTTTGACCTTATGAGCATCAGGTTTCGCTGACAGTCAACAGCTTATAATTGATAATCACAGCAATGCAAAATAAAGCAGCTGAACACCTTTGATACGGTTCAGCTGCTTTTTTGCATCTGTGTTTACTGCTTATCTCTCATTGAGCGGAATGTATGTCTTGTCACCCTTTATAGCCTTGTATGCCGGGCGGATAATTCGCTTGCCGGTCACCAGCTCCTCAAACCGGTGGGCGCACCAGCCCGCCATTCTCGATACAGCAAACAGCGGTGTGAACAGGTCTGAGGGGATCCCCAGCATTCTGTAGACCAGCCCGGAATACATATCCACATTGGCGCACATGGCCTTGTCGTCCTTCTTGACCTCCTTGAACAGAGCAGGTGTCAGCTTCTCTATCCTTTCAAGCAGATCAAACTCACGCTCATACTCGGTGCCCTCTGCAAGCTTTCTTGCATTGGCCTTCAGGATCACAGCTCTCGGGTCGGACAAGGTGTAAACAGCGTGCCCCATACCGTAGATCAGGCCAGAGCCGTCGTTTTCCTCCTTGCGGAGTATCCTGCGGAGGAAGTTTGAAAGCTCCTCCTCGTCCTCCCAGTTATGTACACCCTGCTTAATACATTCCTGCATCTGGGAGACCTTTGCATTGGCACCGCCGTGGCGTGGGCCCTTCAATGCCCCGATAGCCGCAGAGTAGGCGGAGTATGGGTCAGTGCCGGAGGAGGTGAGTACACGGCAGGAGAAGGTGGAGTTGTTGCCGCCGCCGTGCTCGGCGTGTATCATCAGCATAACATCAAGCAGCTTGGCCTCCTCGTCGGTGAACTCACGGTTAGGCCGCAGCGCAGAAAGTATCATCTGGGCGGTGGAGTGCGCCGGCATCAGGGGGTGCATTATCATGCTCTTGTTATTGTATACCCTCTGCTTGACCTGATAGGCAGAGACCATTATATTAGGCAGGCGGCTGATTATGGAGATAGCCGTTGCCATTTCCTTTCCGGGAGAACGGTCCTCCGGAGAATCATCATAGGAATACAGAGCCAGCACAGAGCGGCCCATTTCATTCATAATGTCCGGAGAAGGAGCCTTTAGGATCATATCCTCAAAGAAGTTGGGAGGCAGCTCACGGTTCTCGCTCATGATCTCCGAGAATGCCTCAAGCTCTACCTTGTTGGGCAGCTCGCCCATGAGCAGCAGATAAACGACCTCCTCGTAGCCGAAGCGGTTTTCCTTTTCAGCATTGGCCACTATGTCGTTTATGTTATAGCCTCTGTAGATGAGCTGGCCCTCGATAGGAGCCTTTTCACCCTCGTTGATAACATAACCGTGAACATTACAGATATTGGTGAGCCCTGCAATAACACCTGTTCCGTCAGCGTTGCGCAGCCCTCGCTTTACCACATATTTATCATAAAGCTTAGGGTCTATGGCATTATTTTCCACAAACTGCTTGTAAAGCATATCCCTGGCAGTATTAGTAATCATTAACAATCACCCTTCATTCACATATAGTTCTTCTCATTTTAACACAAGTACGGCGTATTGTCAAGCATTTTGTTTTTTCGCTGCGGTTCATCTAAAAAAACATTTTTCTGACATTTATATTTTCTTCGTGTTTTCACCGCAGAAACACGTGCAAATGGCTTAAAAAAGACTTGACAAATTATACTAAAAGCAGTATTATACTAATAGTATACTGCGCTTTTATGCGAATGTATTTAGGAGGAAAGAAATATGTCAAAGTATTGTACCGTGTGCGGCTCTCAGCTGCCTGATGACGCCACATTCTGCACCAACTGCGGTGCTCCCCAGGAGGCCCCTGAACAGCCTGCAAATGATGCCCAGAGCTATTCCGCACCCCAGCAGCCCGCCGGGAACGATTCAACACCTGCCGTTGCAGCTGCCGAGACCATGAAGAATACCCTTAACAACCTGAGAGAAAATGTTGACCTCGGCGCTATCAAAAACTCCCTCACCATGGAGAATATCAAAAACCTGAAAACCGCTCCCAACAAGAATACTATCATTGCCCTCTGCTGTGTGGGCGTGGTGGTCATCGCTGCGATAGTCATTCTTATGGTGATCCTTTTCAGCGGCGGCTACAAGAAGCCTGTTGATAAGCTTATCAAGTCCCTGGAGACCGGCGAGGGCAAGTATCTCGTGGAGGTGCTCAACGAGGGCGAGAAGCAGTACCTTGAGGAGAACTATGTTGATAACAGCAAGAAGTACGACAGCCTTGAGGAGTATTTTGATGTAGTGCTGGAAAGTATGCAGAAGTCTCTGGAGGACAGATACGGCGACGATGTCTCTATCAGCTACAGCATCTCCAAGAAGAAGGAGATCAGCGACAATATGCTGAAGGGCTATGCCTCCGCTATCAAATCGGAGTACGGCAAGAAGGTGGACGTGTCCGCCGGATATAACCTGAGTCTTGAAGTAAACTGGAAGGGCGACGATAAGGACGAGGACGGCGATAAGTCTATCACCGTTATCAAGGCCGACGGCGATTGGGTGCTCTACGGCGTAACTCCCAAGTCCATGATGCCCTCTAAGCTGGGCGGCACCAACAACGGCTCCGGCTTCAGCATGGACGACATGGACTTAGACGACATCGACCTTGGCGATATTGACCTTGGCGACTTAGACCTTGGCGACTTTGGATTCTGATAACTGAACTATGAAAAAACTAAAGGCTTTTACCCTTGCACTGCTTGCTGCGGCCATGTGCCTGCTGGCTTCCTGCGGGAACTCTCAGGGCGGGGCACCCTCAGTGCATTATGAAAAGGTGCTCGATACCCTTACCTCGGCTGTCAGCCTGAACGATACCGAGGCTTACCTGCTCTGCTTTACCGAGGCCGCAAGGCTCAACTATATGAACTCGGAAAGCTATGACAGAGAACTGGCAGGCAAGCTGTCTGTAAAGGACGAGGGCAGGAGCCTTGCGCTTATCTGCACAGTCAATGAGCACAGAGAGCTCACCGAAAGCGAGATAGCCTCGCTGGAGGAAGCATACAAAGAAAAATATTCGCTTAGAATAGATATTACCAAGGCCTATGAGCTGAGCACGGTTTTCACCTCCGGCAACAAAATGGCCGAGAGAACTGTCTATACGGTAAATAACGGCAACGGTTGGTATATTTTAGGGCCGGTCATAGAGCGCTTCTTCGAGAATACGAATGAAGCATCCAGCGCCGGCTGAGGAGGAATAAGAATGTCTGTTATCTGTCAATACTGCGGGCGTGAGCTTGAAGATAATGCCGCCTTCTGCGACGGCTGCGGAGCTATACTTGACGGCCCCAAAAAGCGCTGCCTGTCCTGCGGAGAGGAGATCCCGGAGACTGCCACTATCTGCCCGGTATGCGGAGCCGGAGTCTATAATAATGACCTTCCTGAGGGGCCTGCGGAAATGGAATCCCTTGTTCCGCCGGTCATTACAGATGATATGTTTGCTGCACCAAAAAGCAGCACTGAGGAGGCTGTTATAGATTCGGCAGACGAATCACAGTATATACAGTCGCAGCCCAAGCCTGTTCCTGACCTGATGCCCCAGCCTACACCAAGGCAGGCTCCGGCACCGCTGCTGAACGAAAGAATGAGGCGCCCCGCTCCGGCGGCACCCGTTCCGGAGCAGCCCCAGCCGGTCATAAAGGAAACCCCCCGCCCCGCTGCACCCGCTTATCACCAGCAGGACGAGACCAGGTTCCAGAAGGCTATGCCCCAGTATCAGGAAATGCCCAAAAGCACACCGCAGCAATCCCCATATCAGCAGCAGTATTTCCAGAACAGTCAGCAGGGCTACGGCGCACAGCCCCAGTATCAGCAGCCAATGCACAGCCCCTATCCGGACCCAGCCTCCATGAACGTTAAAGAAGGCAAAAAGAGCTCCATGCTGATACCGATAATATTGATAATCCTCATACTTGGTGTTATCGCCTTTGATGTGTTCTTCCTGTTCAGAGACAG
Source organism: uncultured Ruminococcus sp. (assembly GCA_902797485.1). GTDB lineage: Bacteria > Bacillota > Clostridia > Oscillospirales > Ruminococcaceae > FB2012. Next base: position 4,019 of record CADBTF010000118.1, read on the forward strand.
GATATTCGGCAGCGACAGCAGCAAGAGCAGCAAAAAGAGTACGGCTATAGTTTACCAGACGGAAGACCTTCCGGAGAGCCCGCTCTAACCGAGAAAATTTTTGCCCTTGTTAAATTTGTAACGATCCCCCGCAGCTAAAAAATGCCGGAGCTGCGGGGGTTTTTGTATGCCGGTTTGTGCAGAATAACACTTGACTTTGACATAAAGCGGTGATATAATAATAATGCTGTCTTATCATCTGCTGAGACTGCGATCATCAGCGAAAACGTTTTCGCTGATCTATTTCATTAAGAGAGGATCCTGAATTTGGTATTTGCTGATCTGTTTTTCATATATTTCTTCCTGCCGCTGTGTATGCTGCTGTATTTCATCGCCCATAAGACGGAAGCAAGAAATATAGTGCTTCTGGTGTTCTCGCTGGTGTTCTACGCCTGGGGCGAGCCGGTGTGGGTGCTGATGCTGGTGGCCTACTCCTTCCTGAATTATATGACCGGCCTTGCCATAGGAAAGACCAAGAGCAAGAAAAAGAAGAAGCGTGCGCTGGTGATCGCCCTCATCATAGACGTGGGCGTGCTGGCAGTGTTCAAGTACACAGGCTTCTTTGTGGAAAACATCAATTCTCTGCTGGGCATTTCTATACCGGTGCCCAACATCAAGCTGCCGATCGGTATTTCCTTCTACACCTTCCAGACCCTCTCCTATTCTATCGACTGCTACTGGGGCAAGGTAAAGACCCAGAAAAATTTCTATAAATTCCTGCTTTACGTTTCGATGTTCCCGCAGCTCATTGCAGGACCTATCGTCCGCTACTCCACTATCGCAGAGGAGATAGACAACCGCAGGACCACCATGAAGGACGTCTCCGAAGGATTCTCCCGCATTATCCTCGGAATAGGCAAAAAGGTAATAATCGCCAACAGCCTCAGCACTATCGTTACCGGCTGCTTCGGTGATGCTGCCAACGGCTATGCAGGCGTTGCGAATGTCTCTGCGCTGGGCGCATTCTTCGGCGCAGCAATGGTCGCCCTCTGGTACTATTTCGATTTCTCCGGCTATTCCGATATGGCAATAGGTATGGGCCGTGTGTTCGGCTTCCACTTTGACGAAAACTTTATCTACCCCTATGTCTGCGACTCGATAACCGAATTCTGGAGGCGCTGGCATATATCCCTGTCCACCTGGTTCAGAGACTACGTTTATATCCCACTGGGCGGAAACCGCAAGGGCTACGCAAGACAGTGCGTGAACATTATGATCGTATGGGCCCTCACCGGCTTCTGGCATGGTGCCAGCTGGAACTTTATGCTCTGGGGCGTATACTTCGGCATACTGCTGCTGATCGAAAAGCGCTTCCTGCTGAAGCCCCTGCAAAAGGCTCCAAAGGCTATATCCCACATCTATGCACTGTTTTTGGTAATCATCGGCTGGGGCATCTTCAATTTCGACGACATGGGTGCCTTGGGCAAGTTCTTCAAAGCGCTGGTCTGCGCCAACGGCAACCCCTTCAGCTCCATCGTTACAAGAAAGCTCTTCCTATCAAACATCTTCCTGATAATCGCTGCGATACTGCTTTCGCTTCCTGTCATACCCAAGTTCAAGAAATGGGCTGCCAAGAAGGCTAACACCTATTACTTTATGCGGGGCGCAGGAATAATCATGAATGTGGTGATATTGGCGCTTAGCTCGCTGATACTCGTAAATAACACAAACAATCCGTTCTTGTATTTCAGATTTTAACGGAGGAACAAAATGGCAGATAATAATTATATCTTTCCGGACAGCGAGGAACTCGAAAGAATATATCTTGAAAAGCTCAACAACGCCGGCAAGTCCAAGGAGACACCTGTGCAGAATGACCCCATAGACGCACACAAGTATAAGGACCCGGAAAAGGCCTCCCCGGAGGTCTTTGACAAAATGGTCTCTGAAATAGAGAAAAAGCGCTCCGAGCGGAATAAAAGCTACTGGACTGACACTCCCGTCAATCCCGCCGAGAAAAGCGTATGGCTTGACAATTACGAAAAGCCGGAGCCCCGTCAGGAGCAAAAGCCCCAGCCTCAGCCGGAGCAGAAGGCCAAGCCCAACCGCAGCACTAAGCGCACTATCGAGATCAAGCTCTCTGATGATATGAAGCGCAAGCTGGGAGGTGCCGAGCAAAAGGCAGCACCTGTCAGTGAGGAAGCGGTACGTTCCGCAAGAGAGCCGGAACCGGTCCGTGAGGAACCAAGACGCCCAGCAAGGCAGCCGGAGCCGATCCGTGAGGAACCAAGACGCCCCGTAAGGCAGCCGGAGGAAAGCTCTGATGATGCCCGCCGCACTGCTGCTGCTATCGATAGAGTAAGAAAAGCTGCCGCTGCTCAGCTGAACAGCGAGCAGGAGCCCCGTTCTGAGGATATGCCTCCCCGCCCGCCCCGCAAGCGCAAAAAACCAAAGTTCAAGCGCCATGACGCAGAGTTCAGCTTTATCAACGCCGCAGTCTGCATAGTAATGGTGTTCGGTATCGGCATAGCACTGCTGGTCATGAAGCGTGCCAGCGGATTTATCGAGTCTGAAAACCGCAATCTTGCGGAATTCCCCACCTTCTCTGTGGGCAGCTATTTCGACGGCGATTTCACCAGCGGCATCGTAAACTACTATACCGACACTATCCCCGGCAGAGAGGGCCTGCGCTCACTTTCAAAGCGCTTTACCAATCTCTTCGGAATCAAGAGCGACGATGTTGAGATCATAAACAATAACGGCTCTGCCACCACCAAGGAGACCGTTGACGAGGAAAAGAAAGCCACTACCACCAAGGCCACCCTCTACACCGGCCCCCGTGAGACTACCACCACCGAAGCCTCCAACAGCCAGCAGGCCACCGAGAGCACCACTCTTGTTACCAAGAAAAAGCTTGAGGTGCCCAACGAGGGCGAAATGCTCAACAATGTGCTTGTTTCCGGCAGAGGCACTCCGGACGTAAGAGCAATGTCTATCTTCGGCGGAATATTTGATATCGGCACAAGATATGCCAATGTCCTCAACCAGTACAAGCAAATGGTGGGCGAGACTGTAAACGTCTATAACATGAGCGTGCCGCTGGCCTCCGCCTTCTACACCCCCAAGAACATGGAGGGCGTCTACTCCGACCAGCACGAGTGCATCGAGAATATCGGCGTGTCGCTGAACAATGTTATCAACGTTGATGTGTTCGACACTCTGCGGGACCACGCAGACGAGTATATCTACTTCCGCACCGACCACCACTGGCAGCCTCTCGGCGCCTACTATGCAGCCCAGCAGTTTGCCGAGGAAGCACAGGTGCCTTTCAGGACCATTGACACCTACGAGAAAAAGACTATCGAGAACTTCACCGGCTCAATGTACGGCTACACGAATTACCTGGAGGACCTGAAGACCTACCCGGACCTGCTGACCTACTACAAGCCCACCAACGACTACTCTGTGACCTACTACGACGAGACCTTCTCCAACCCCTACCCCGGAGAACTGTTCTTTGAGGACAACGAATGGACACAGAACTACTCAGTTATCCTGGGCGGCGATATGAACATTGCCGAGATCGAGACAGACGTTCACAACGGCAGGACCCTTGTGCTTATCAAGAACAGCTACGGCAATGCCCTTGTGCCTTTCTTTGTAGGCAGCTTTGAGAAGATCTATGTTGTGGATTTCAGATATGTGCTTGTCGGCATGAATGATTTCTTCAAGAAGGTAGGAGCTACCGACGTGCTGTTCGGCATGGCGATATTCAGCTGCTACTCTGACGACCATATCGATATGATCGAAAACATTATGTATTGATAATACGAACTCCGAGCTTTTTGCGGCTCGGAGTTTTTTGTAGCATTGCACAAAGGCAGGGGATAAAGTTTGTAAAAGCTGACAATGCTCAATCATGAGATCCGTTTCACTTTTGTTGCGCTTTTGTTGCACTCTCCATGCTATAATAAGAAGAGAATACTGCAATATCCGGCTTTGGAGAATTCATCAGGAAACTGCCGCCGGATATATATATTTCTGCCCGCTGCTCAAACGGTCCTGACAGCAGGCCGCCTGATTTTTTGAGAGAGGTGTTATTGAATGAACCAAGACATTGAGCTTGATAGCAGTGAAAACCAAGCACTTGCAGAATATTTGCAGAACCGATACACTGGCTGCATTGAACTGACCCCGAATGAGGAATATCTGAACGGCTGGAAAAATATCGCCGCCCTTGCTGATTATTTCGGCGCAGACAGGATCATCAATCAGAAGCTCTGCAAGGATTTCCCGATCCGCTTCAAGGCTCCGGGGCAGCTGAAAATAGAGCTCTATGAGTCCTTTGCCGGAGTGGTTCCTGTTATATATGCGGGCGATACGGAGGATTTTGAGGAGCTGGTGACTAATATCGTGTATAAGGGCTTCCGGCCCGATAATATCGAAAAGACCGGTGCATCATTCGTTTCCGGGAAGGTCACAAGGTTTATTATCCTGTCCTCAAAGCCCTACAGCAACGTCCCCGCCGAAGAGCTCGGCCTTGACGACCGTCTCTGGCAGGAAAAGTCCCTGCTGATAAGGCGCAGCCATGAATGCACACATTTCTATACCAAGCAGCATTACGGCATGGCCGATAATCTCCTGCACGACGAGCTCATGGCTGACCTCATCGGCCTGTGGGATTCCTTCGGGTACTACAGGGCGGAGTGGTTTTTAAAATTCATGGGGCTGATACCCGGCAGCGGAGACAGGCTGAAGGTCTATACCAAGGGGCTCTCCCAAAAGGCTGCGGACAAGGCGGCAGAGCTGGCTGTTCAGGCAGCGAAGGGCCTTGAGGTCTGGTCAAAGACAGAGACCTTCCTTAGCATGAGCAATGCGGACAGGATAAAATTTATGTGCCAGATCGGGATAGAGGGCATGATAAACCTGAATTGACCGGCAGCACCCGAAAAATAATACAGACAGAAAAAGCGCAGGGCCGGCTGACCCTGCGTTTTTTGATCGGACTTATCTGACCGTAATCATCATCAGCCTGCCATGAGCTTGGCTCTTATGGCAGCTATCTCATCATCAGCTATGCCGATGCTTTTCAGGTAGGCTTCAGCTGTCCGGTAAGCTCTGCGGAATTTTCTCAGGAAGCCCTCCATATACCTTGCCAACGGGTATACGACCTCCATTTCCTCCTCGGAGCGCTCTGCCCTTATTTCCTTCCAAAGCGCCTCACTGTATGGCTTTGTCAATGTGTAGTTCTCTACTATGTCCGGATCACTGACCCCGCAAAGCAGCAGCAGTATCGCACTGACGACCCCAGTCCGGTCCTTTCCTGCCCAGCAGTTGAAGATCACCCCTTGTGGGGCAGCCGCAATGGTATGGAATACCGCCGGCATATTTCCGGCTCTTGTTATAGCCATGTAGCAGGGCACTATATCCTCCGCCGTGGCCGGCACATAGCCGCCCTCCTCAATGGGCAGGTGGTGAAAACTGAACCGCTCATTATTAAGGCCGCTGGGCTCATAGAAAATATCCAGCTCTGTCCTCAGGTCAATAGCGGTGGTTATGCCCCGGCTCAGCAGGTACTCAATATCCCCCTCTGTGGGCTTGCATATTCTGTCGCTGCGGAGTATCACTCCCTTTTTGGTGATGCCTCCCCGGCATGGATATCCCCCAAGCTCCCTTGTGTTAAGTGTGGAGCTAAGCAGACTTTTCATTTCTGTTTGTCCTTTCTGTTTTTATATTCACTGCATATATCAGTCAAGGGGCACTGGCCGCATTTCGGCCCCCTTGCCTTGCAGACCTCTCTGCCGAAAAGCACCAGCCTGTGGCACAGGTCACTGGAGCGCTCCGGCGGCAGCAGCTTCCAGAGATCAGCCTCCACCTTGGCGGGCTCGGTGTTTTTGGTGAGCCCCAGTCTTCCGGTTATGCGTATGCAGTGGGTGTCGGTGACGACAGCAGGCTTATGGAACACGTCCCCCATAATAAGATTGGCAGTCTTTCTGCCTATGCCCGGCAGAGTTGTCAGCTGTTCGATAGTGTCAGGTATCTCCCCGCCGAAACGCTCAATAATAGCCGCACACATTTCCTTTATGCTTTTGGCCTTGGTCTTGTAAAGCCCGCAGGGCCGCACGATCTCCTCAATGTCAGAGACCTCTGCCTCTGCAAAGTCCTGTATCGAACGGTATTTCCGAAAAAGCTCCACGGTGACGGTATTCACTCTTTCGTCGGTACACTGGGCTGAGAGCCTTCCGGCGATCATCAGCTCATGGGGCTTGGTGTAGGTCAGAGAGCAGACCGCCTCCGGATATCTGGCTTCAAGCCTGTCACAGACCAGCAGTGCCTTTTCCTTTTTAGTCATAGCCTTCACCTCGAAATGTAAGTATATGATAACTGTATATATCATAACATATTTTGCAGGAATATGTCAATGCTGTTCAATGCAC
>CADBTF010000119.1 GCA_902797485.1 uncultured Ruminococcus sp.
TCAAAAAGGGAAACGTTATATTCAGCGTTTCCCTTTTTATGCTGCGCCGGCGGAAAGAATACTGTCTGATTTTTCGAGAGAGCAGCAATTTATACCGACAGCCTTCGGGCACTGGCATAAACAGAAACGATACCTGGGTCTGCAACTGCGGAACAAGAAATCCGAATTCTAAAAGCTACTGCAAGAATTGTTCAAAGAACAGAAATGAACTTTGATAATTGATAATTACATATAAAAAGCGGTATATTCTCTGCAATCTCAGGGAATATACCGTTTTTAGTCAGAGGTTTATTATCTTTTCTGCTCCTCCTCATAGAGCCGCTGGGCGTAGCTGTCCAGTGGGGGTTGCTGCTGATAGGGGTTCTGATACGGGCCGCCCGGCTGGGTGTACTGCGGGTATTGAGTGTATTGCGGGCCGGGCTGCTGATACTGCCGGGGCTGGCCGTATTGCTGATAAATGTAAGGGTTCTGGTATTGCTGGGTGCCGGAGCGGACATAGACGCCGAAGGGGGTGCCTATGGGCAGGGGCTCGTCATTGCGGGAAAGCTCGTGTACCTTGCGGAAGGCGATTATTGTAATTATTATCTCAAAGGCGAAGAATAATATCAGGAAATAGTCCTGCTCCATTGAAAGGCTGAAATCATAGAAGCCGTGGATAAGCACGGGAGCGAGCAATGCCCGGCGGAGATAAGAGGATTTTTTTGAGAGCTCGCCGGAGCACTCGGCTCGTTTGGCAAGGCCGTAGCACCAGCCCATAAAGACGGCGTCGATAGCGTGCCCGGGGACAGAGAGTATCCCCCGCATGATGGCGATGCCTATGGTGCCGCTGCTGACTACATAAAGAACATTCTCCAGAGTGGCAAAGCCCAGTGAGGTAAAGACAGCGTAAACGATTGCGTCAAAGGTGTAGTTGAAGGCTGGGTGCCGCCAGGTCTTGAGCCTCAGCACCGTAAACTTGCAGCCCTCCTCTGCGAGGGCGACTATGAGAAAATTCTCGATAACTATATATTCGGTGCTGCCCTCGGCGGCAAAGGATTCAAGCACCTTGCCGAGCCCCAGCTCTATAAAAGCAGCCGGGAAAACTGTAAGGGCGCCAAGAAAGAAAAGGCCGATAAGCAGGCCAAGGGGTTCTTTTTCGATCTTATCCCTGCGCCAGATGAAGATCATGAGCAGGGCGGCAGGAAGAACTGAAAGAGCTATCAGCATAAGCATTACCTCCAAGAATAATTATACTAAGGAACGGCTCATAAAGCAATAAGCATTTTGAAACAAATATACGGCTGAGTTAATGACATAATATGACTTTTTGCACAAATAAAAATTCTAAAAATTATCTAAAAAAAGCTTGATTATTATTGGGCAATATGGTATAATTGATTACATAAAACGTTTGCGTTGTTTTACGTTAATGCAGTAAAGCATGAAACTAAAGGAGAGTATGAAATTGAATTGTTCTGTTGAAGAAGGTTTTCTTTGCAAGGGAGTGGAGTGCGTCAGGCTGAATGCAGGGAGATATTTTGCGGTAATATCACCACTGACAGGCAGCAGCGTGCTCAGGTTCTATGATACTGAAAACAGCATTGAGGTTTTTCGCTACAGTGAAAATTGCTCCCTGAAGCAATATGACCAGGCAAGAGAGATCTGGGGCTTGCCGACCCTTTACCTGCCTAACCGTTTTGACGGTGGGCTTTTAAAGACCTCGGACGGGGAATATCATCTGCCGATAAATGAAAAGGCTCTTGGCAACTTTATCCACGGCTGGGCTCACAAGAGGGCTCACAAGGTCGAAAGCACCTCTGCCGAGAATGGCAGAGCGTCAGTTGTCACCAGCTACACCTTTGGCAGTGATGATGAGATGTACAAGCATTTCCCCCTTGATTTTAAGCTTACCTACACCTTTGAGCTTTCTGAGGAGGAGGGCTTGAAGCAGACCATAAGGCTGGAAAATCTTTCCGATAAAAAGCTGCCGGTATCTCTCTGCACACACACCTGCATCAATGCGCCGATAGTTACAGGCGGGCGTCAGAACGGTTTAAGGCTGACGGTGCCCATAGGTGAAAAATGCGAGCTGGACGAAAGATGCCTGCCTACAGAGAAGCTGCTCCCGCTGACTGCTAAGGATATGAGATACAAAAAGGGCACCATGAAGCCGGTGCTGCATATTATTTCCAATGATATGTATACGGCGGAGACCGGTGAACTGGACGGCAGGGAATTCTACGGTGTTACTGTCAGGGACAGGTACTCCGGGAAGAGAATATGCAACGAGGTATCCAAAGAATTCAAATTCTGGAATATGTGGAACGATCAGGGCGGAAAGGGATATTTCTGCCCGGAACCAATGACTGCAATGATAAACTGTGCAAATCTGAAGCTGAAAAACGATGTCAGCGGCTACAGGGAGCTTTCCAAGGGTGAGAGCTTTGAATGCTGGCAGAGGTTTTTCACCTTAGCATGATATGGGTGTTTTTGAACATATAGCCAGCCACGCCGCAGTTGAGGCGGCTGAGCGGTTTTCAATGCCGAAGGAGCAGTATGAAGAAAAGAAAAAATGGAGCGCATTCTTTGCAGTCTTTGCGCTTATCTCTTTAGCTGCCTTTTATATACAGAAGCATTCTATGGACGACGCTGATCTGCTGGGCGGAAAAAAGACCATTGAAAAATTCATGCACTCGAATTTTACAGCTATGGTGGTACTCTTAGCGGCGGCGCTGGGATTTGTGGTGGTGTTCTTTCTTTCATGGAAGGGCATGAGAAGCTCGATATATCAGCTTATCTTTACTGTTGCAGCATTTGTGCTGATAGTATTCAGCGGAGTTTCCATATTCAGGTCTATCCACAATATACAGAAGGATCTGGATTCTCCTGTGACAGTGACTTCGGAAAACTATGTGCTGTGCAAGCGAGGGAATGACTATATGCTTGGCTTTGACGAGGCAGGCACCATCGACAGCATTATACTTGTGATACCGGTTGATAAGTATAATGAGCTGAAAAAGGGTGTGCCCTCAAATAGCACCTATAAATCCCGCACCTGGCGGCTTATTGATGAGTCACAGTATGTTGACTACACAGATGCCGTGCTTTACAACACACCGATAGACATAACCTTCTACAAATATTCGGTCATTTACGAGGACGTTTCCTTTGCGCTGCAAGACGTGAAGGAATAAATATAAAAGTCTGAAAACAATCAATATAAACGAAAGGTGGAATTTCAATGAAATTCGGATTCTTTGATGACGCTAACAAGGAATACGTCATCACCAACCCGAGAACTCCCTACCCCTGGATCAACTACCTCGGCACACAGGAGTTCTTCTCACTCATTTCCAACACTGCCGGCGGCTACAGCTTCTTCAAGGACGCACGTCTCAGGAGGATCACCCGTTACCGCTACAACAATGTTCCTGTTGATATGGGCGGAAGATATTTCTACATCAACGAGAACGGCACTGTCTGGAACCCGGGCTGGAGCCCTGTAAAGACTGAGCTGGACAGCTATTCCTGCCGCCACGGTATCGGCTACACCGTTATCAAGGGCGAAAAGAACGGCCTTTCTGCTGAGGTGACCTTCTTTGTACCCCAGAATTTCAACGGTGAGGTACAGAAGATGGTATTGAAGAATAACTCTGCTGAGGCCAAGAGCTTCAAGGTGTTCTCATTCCTGGAGTGGTGCCTGTGGAACGCTTCTGACGACGGCGAGAATTTCCAGAGAAACTTCAACACCGGAGAAGTCGAGATCGAGGGCTCTACCATTTACCACAAGACCGAGTATAAGGAGCGCCGTGACCACTTTGCATTCTACACCGTTAATGCAGACATCTGCGGCTATGATACTGACAGAGAGACCTTTATGGGCGGCATCTACAACGGCTTCGCCAACCCCGGAACCGTTTTCGAGGGCAAGAGCGCAAATTCCGTTGCTGACGGCTGGAGCCCTGTGGCTTCTCACTGCCTTGACATCACTCTGGCTGCCGGTGAGGAAAAGACACTGGTATTCATGCTGGGCTATGTTGAGAACGGCGATAACAAGTGGAACGCTGACGGCTCTATGAACAAGAGCAAGGCCTATGAGATGATCGAGAGTATGAACACTGCTGAAAAGGCTGACAAGGCTTTAGCAGAGCTCAAGGAATACTGGAACGGCCTGCTGTCGCAGTATCATGTTGAGACTAATGATGACAAGCTCAACAGAATGGTAAATATCTGGAACCAGTATCAGTGCATGGTTACCTTCAATATGTCAAGATCTGCCTCATACTTTGAGAGCGGCATCGGCAGAGGAATGGGCTTCCGTGACTCCAATCAGGACCTGCTGGGCTTCGTACATCAGATCCCTGACAGAGCAAGAGAGCGTATACTTGATCTGGCTGCCACACAGTTTGAGGACGGCGGCTGCTATCACCAGTATCAGCCCCTTACCAAGAAGGGCAACGACGCTATCGGCGGAGATTTCTCTGATGACCCGCTGTGGATGATCCTTTCTACCGCTCAGTACATCAAGGAGACCGGTGACTACACCATTCTTGACGAAAGCGTTCCTTACGACAACGACGAGAGCAAGGCACAGTCCATGATGCACCACCTGAAGATGAGCTTCTGGCACGTTGCCAAGTTCGTCGGACCTCACGGTCTGCCGCTGGCAATGAGAGCTGACTGGAATGACTGCCTGAACCTCTCCTGCCATTCCGACACACCGGGCGAGAGCTTCCAGACATATACATCTCCCAAGTACGGCGCTGAGAAATTCAGCCGTGTGGCTGAATCTGTAATGGTAGCTGCCATGATGAGCTTTATCGGGCCTGAGTATGTTGCACTCTGCAAGCATAAGGGCCTTGACGATGAAGCTGCCGCTGCACAGGCTGAGATCGACAAGATGAACAAGGCTACTCTTGAATACGGCTGGGACGGTGAGTGGTTCATCAGAGCTTATGATGACTTCGGCAAGAAGGTCGGCTCCAAGGAGTGCGAGGAGGGCAAGATCTTCATCGAGCCTCAGGGCTTCGCAGTTATGGGCGGCCTTGGCAAGGAGAGCGGCAAGGACATCATCACCCTCAACTCTGTTAAGAAATATCTTGATACCAAGTACGGCCTTGTGCTGAACAATCCTGCATTTACCAGATACTACAAGGAGTACGGCGAGATCTCTACATACCCCGCCGGCTACAAGGAGAATGCCGGAATTTTCTGCCACAACAACGCATGGATAATCTGCGCTGAGGCATTTGCAGGCAGAGGCGATCAGGCATTTGAATACTACTCCAAGATCGCTCCGGCATATCTGGAGGACATTTCCGACCTGCACAGGACTGAGCCCTATGTTTACGCTCAGATGATCGCAGGAAAGGACGCAAAGCGTCACGGCGAGGCCAAGAACAGCTGGCTGACCGGTACTGCTTCCTGGAACTTTGTTGCTATCTCTCAGTACATTCTGGGTATCATTCCTGATTACGAGGGTCTGAAGCTTGACCCGTCCATTCCCGAGGCATGGGACGGCTACAAGCTGACCAGAAAGTTCCGGGGCAACACCTACAACATCACCTTCAAGAACCCTGACCATATCAGCAAGGGCGTTAAGGAAGTAGTTGTTGACGGTGTTAAGATCAACGGCAATATTCTGCCTGTATTTGAGGAAGGCAGCGTACATGAGGTCGAGGTAACTCTCGGCTGAGAGCTGATAACTGAATGACCGGTGCCCGAGGGAGCAGTGATGCTTCTTCGGGCGCTTTTTTTCCTGACGTGCTTTTAAAGTGTCTGCGGGAGGGCTCATTTTGGGGTGCTTATCGGGTATGCGGCGGCTGAGATAAATAATAAAAGAAATTTTCTAAAAAATGATGACAAATGAAGCAGATTGTGGTATAATAAAAATAATAATACCTATTTTTAAACGGAAAGGATCTATTGCTATGAAACAGGAGGTCACAGTCAGAATTTTTAACCGAGATTACCGTCTGCTCACTGACGAAAGCAAGGAGTATACCGCTGATCTGGCATCTGTGCTTAACCGGAGGCTGGACGAGCTTATGAGCGGAAAATCAACTCTTACTCCCCAGGACGGCGCTGCGCTGATCGCTTTGGAGGCCTGCGACGATCTATTTAAGACAAGAAGCAATCTTGAAAATATCCGCTCACAGATCAAAAACTATTTTGACGACGCTGCCGATTCCAAGGCAAGGGCGGAGGCCGCCGAGCAGGAGTGTGCCCGCTTGAAGGCAAGCGCCGAAAAGGAAACAGCCGAGCTTAAGGAGAACTATGAAAAACAGATCGCTGCTTTAAAGGCTGAAAGCAATAAGAAGATCGCAGAGCTGACTGCAAAGGTGGAGCAGCTGCAAAAGGAAGTTGACCTGCGGAAGTCCTTTGTGACGGAGGATAACGCCACTGCCAAGGATATGATGGCTCAGGATATTTCCAAGGCTCTGGGCGGGAACCCGGCTCCGAGATATAAATTTAAGAAATGACAGAGATACTTGCGCCCTGCGGCTCAATGGAGGTGCTGCAGGCGGCTCTGCGGACCGGCTGTGATGCAGTCTATCTGGGGGGAGAGGATTTTTCCGCCAGAGCAAATGCCAAGAACTTTTCCCTGCAGGAGTTAAGAGAGGCTGTGAAGCTTTGCCACCAAAGAGGAGTCAAGGTATATCAGGCGATAAATACTGTTATCACTGACAGAGAGCTGGATAAATGCAGGGCTGCTGTCAGGGCGGCCTGTGAGACAGGCGTGGACGGGCTCATCACTCAGGACTTAGCAGTTATGGAGATAGTGCATGAATGCTGCCCGGAGCTGGAGATCCATGCGTCCACTCAGATGACACTGCACACAGCCAACGGTTTTCTGCTGGCTAAGGAGCTGGGATTTTCAAGGGCGGTGGCTTCAAGGGAGCTGCCGGAGAGGGTCCTCAGAGAGCTTTGCAGCCTGCCGATAGAGTGCGAGGTGTTTGTTCACGGCGCCCTTTGTATGTCGGTGTCGGGGCAATGCTTTATGTCGGAGGTCATTGGCTCAAGGAGTGCCAACCGGGGGCAGTGCGCTCAGGCGTGCAGGCTGCCGGCGGCCTGCGTAAAGGGCGCAGGTGAGGAGTATGCCCTTTCCCTGAAGGATATGTCGCATTTGAAGCACCTGAAAAAGCTGGAGGATATGGGTGCGGCATCTTTGAAGATCGAGGGGCGCATGAAGCGTCCGGAGTATGTGGCGGCTGCGGTGAATGCAGTCAGATCGGAGCTGCTGGGAGAGGAATATGATGAAACGCTGCTGGAGGGGATATTTTCCCGCTCCGGGTTTACAGACGGGTATTTCACCGGCAGGACCGGCAGGGCTATGTTCGGGCACAGGAGCCGGGAGGACGCACAGGCTTCCTCGGAGGCTATACCTGCACTGCACGAGCTTTACCGCAGGGAGTTCAAGCGCTCAGAGGTCAGGGGCTATGTGAAAATGAAGCGGGGCGAGCCGCTGCTGATAGCCTTTACTGACGAGAACGGCCTGACTGCCAAGGCAGAGGGCAAGGAGCCGCAGGAGGCTCTGAACCGTGCTGCGGACAGCGAATATTTGACAAAGCAGCTTTCCAAGCTGGGTGACACTATATACACCCTTGGGGAGCTCAGGTGTGAGCTTGAACCGGGGCTGACCTCTCCGGCGGGGGAGATCTCCGCTTTGAGGCGGGAGCTTTGCGGCAGGCTTGATGAAATGAGATATGAATACTACACAAAGCGGCCGGCCTTCAAGGAGAGCAGCTTCACCTTTGAGAGGGCAGAGCGGTGTGACCGGCCGGGAATAAGGATATACGTCAGGGAGGCGGCCCAGCTGAAATGCCTGGAGATTTCAATGCTTGAGCTTATCTATGCGGATATGGCTCTGGCGGGAGAGCTGCTCAAAGGCGGGCTTGATGCGGGTAAGCTCTGTGCAGTCATGCCGAGGTTCACCTTTGACGAGCAGCGGAACACCCAGCGGCTGAGGGAGCTTATGAGCCTTGGTCTCAGACAGATAGAATGTACCAACTATGCTCACATAAGGATCGGGCGTGAGCTGGGGCTGACGCTGCACGGCGGCTTCGGGCTGAATGTTACTAACAGCCTTGCGCTGGCGTCCTTGAAGAAAATGGGCCTTAAAGATGCAGTTGCTTCCTTTGAGCTGAGGGCTCAGGAGATAGGTGCGCTTGGCGGCGGGCTGGAATACGGCATTATAGGCTACGGCAGACTGCCCATGATGCTGACTGTGAACTGCCCCATTAAGGCGCAGCGGGGCTGCAGGGGCTGCACCGGAGAGATATACGACAGGACGGGCAGAAGAATGCCTGTTAAGTGCTCTAAGGAGCAGGGTTATGTGGAGATACTTAATTCTGATGTGCTGTGCATCAGTGACAGGCTGACGGAATTCCGGACGGCTGGGTTTGTAAAGCTGGACTTTTACGATGAGACCCCGGAGAGGGCAGCGGAGGCAGTTTCTGCCTTTATAAACCGGGAGAAGCTCCCCGGCGAGGGAATGACCAAGGGGCTTTATTGGAGAGGGGTAAAATAATGGAACCGTTTGTGGCTGATTTCCTTTTGAATAAAAAAGTGCCGAAGGCTTTCAGAATTTTAGTTTTGGCAGCAATAATCGGATCTATAATTTTTATCTGTATTTATGCCGGGGCAGGCAGTCCTTATGCGGCGGGCAAGGTGATTTGTTTTATTATTGCAGCTGCCATGGCTGGATTAGGCACAGCAGGTATTGTAAAAATATGTAAGCATTAATATGGTGAATGAAATGGAGAATATACGCCCGGCTGCGGCGGAGGACGCTTCGAGGATAGCGGAGCTGGTAGTTTTTAATTATCGGGTAAATTTCTACCCATTCTTTAAGAATGATGAGTTCTATTTCAAAGAGCTGAATGTGCTGGAGCTGGCTAAGGAATACGCAGAGGGTTCAGAGGCTCTGGGCTGCTGCTATGTGTATGACGACGGGGCGGTAAAAGGATTTGTCAGAGTCAAGGGGCAGGAGATAGAAAAGCTTTTTGTGGAGCCGCAGTTTCAGGGAATGAATATCGGCGGGAGGCTGCTGGAATTTGCAGCAGGCAGCCTTGGCGCTGACTGGCTGTGGGTGCTGAAATACAACCGTAGAGGGATAAGCTTCTACCGGAGGCATGGCTTTGAGCTTACGGGTGAGGAGATCATTGAGGACGAATGGGTGCCGCTTTTAAAAATGAGAAGGGCCCGTTAGAAAGAGGTGACAGTTCTGAATTTTCGGGACAGACGAAGCTGGCTGCATAATTTTTTGAGTATGCGGCAGCACCCCATAAAAATACTGGGCTACACCTCTAAGACCCTCTGGCTGCTGCTTATACCTATAGGGAAGAATTTAGTCACCTCAAATTTTGACATACAGGGCTGGCTCAAGACCTACTGGCTGGATCTGTTTGTTGTGCTGTGGATAATGCTGTTTGCGGTGTTTAAGTGGCTGTTTGTATTTTACAAGATCGGAGACGGCTGCATCACTGCGCACACCGGCCCCTTTGGGGTGATAAAGACGACGGTCTATTTTAGTCAGATATCATCTATAAGAGTGGAGCAGGGGATAATAGCCAGGGCATTTCATGCCAGCACTTTGAATCTGGAGACCCAGGCCAAGAGCATAACAAGAAGCGACATACGGCTGGTAATATCTGAGAAGCATATCAATGAGATATTTGAGCTGGTGGCGGCTAAGAGCGAAAACAAGCCGCAGTTTGCGGTGCAGCCCAATAACGGGCTGGTGGTAATATATTCCGTAATGTTTTCCTCGGCGCTTTCGGGTTTTATTATCTTTGGAACGCTGATGTGGCAGGTTTCCCGTACTGTGGGCGCAAAAATGCAGGACGTAGCCACGCATATGAACTCCGACCTTAAAAAAGTAGACAGCATGACGCTGAGGCTTTCGGAGTCTGTTCCCTGGATCATACTGGTGATCGCCGGTGTGATACTTTTCGGGTGGATCGTGTCCTTTACCAGCAATCTTCTGAACAGCTGGAATTTCAAGGCTGTGCGCCGGGGCAGGGAGCAGATAATGATTACCTCCGGAAAGTACAAGCGAAACAAGCAGATATTAAGCAGAGAGCTGATATGCTATTATGACATACGGCAATCGCTGCTGATGAAGCTGGCAAGGATAAGCTCTGTTCACGCACAGGGCAGCGGCTTCGGGCGGAAGAAGCGTGCGACAGCGGCGATAATACCCATGACGAAAAACAACGAAATGATGGGCTCGTTCAAGCTGCTGGAGCCGGAGCTGGGCAGCCAGCGGACGCAGATAAGGCCCGCTAAGGGAACTGTCAAGAGCTTTGTGGGCATACCGCTGGTCATCAGCCTGATACCGCTGGCGGCGGGGCTCACAGCGAAGCAGTTTGTCAGCGGTATGGACGAACGGATAAATTCATTTACAGTGATACTGACGGTGCCGCTGGTGTGGTATCTGGTGGTGCAGTGCTTTGCGTACAAGGCGACGTCGGTGGGGATCACCAATGACAACTGCACCCTATGCTACTGCCCAAGGTATCAGTTCCATAAGGTGATAATACCGAGAAAGCATATCTCAATGGTAAGGCTGCAGCAGAACCCGATACAGAAGCTGACTGGTACCTGCACACTGGCAGTTTTCACTGATTACGAAATCAGAAGGGCACACAAGGTAATAAGGCTGCCATACCGGGAGACAAGGGAGCTGCTGGCGCAGTATATTGATGCGTCCTTCCTGAAATGAACTACAGATAAATACAGATCATACATTTTAACAACGAGGTGATTGTCTTGAGCAAGTTTGATGCCGGAATGGAATCAATGCTTGACACGTTTGTGTTTGAGTCAACGGAGCTGCTGGAAAATCTTGACGAGATATTGATGCGCACGGAGGACAGCGAGCTCACAGCGGACGACATTGCAGAGATATTCCGTGTTATGCACACAATAAAGGGTTCCTCGGCAATGATGGGCCTGAAAAATATGTCAGAGCTGGCGCACGCAGTTGAGGATATATATTTTGTAATAAGAGAAAATCCTGAGCTGGAATGTGACCGGCCGCAGCTTTATGAGCTCTCCTTCACTACCTCGGATTACCTGAAAAATGAAATAGAGAACTTAGAGGACGATTCTGTCCCGCTGACGGATTTTTCGGAGTTTATAGAGCGGCTGCACGGCTTTGCGAAATACCTCACCGACCTCTCAAAGGGGGGAGCGGCAGAGGCACCGGCGGCAGCGGCGGAGGGGATAGAGATATTCGCTCCTGACGAGCCGGAGGAGCTTAAAACTGTAAAGATAACCTTTCAGGAAAGCTGCATGATGCCCTCTATCAGGGCTATGGTGCTGATGAATTCCATTGGTGCGGAGGCGGAGGTCATCTCAACTATCCCCGCAGACATAGAGTCAGACAATGCTGACGACGAGATCAAGGCCGGCGGCTTTTATATCAAGCTGGTCTGTGATGATCTGCAAAAGGTCATTGCGATGCTTAAAGACGGCGTTGATGTGGAGGCTGTCGAGGAGGTAAAGCGCAGCGCAGCAGCGGCGGCTCCTAAAAAGCAGGAGGCTGCTTTGCCGGCGGGCTCCTCTGAAAAGGGAGTGTCTACCTATCTTGTCAGGTTCGAGGAAGGCTGCCTGATGCCCGCTATCAGGGCTATGGTCTTGGTGAACTCTCTTGCTAAAGAGGGAGAGATGGTAAGGACTGTTCCCGGTGATCTGGAAAAGGACGAGAGCGAGGAAGAGATCAGGAAGAACGGCTTCAGAATAGAGATCAAGGCTAAGGACCCGGATAATGTTCTGGCGATCTTAAAGGACGGCCTGAACGTGCTCTCGGCGGATAAGCTGGAGGCAGCGGCGGCTCCTGCGGCGGCAGCTCCGGCAGCACCCTCGGCGGCGGCAGCTCCGGCTGCTCCCAAGGCAGAGGCTCCAAAGGCAGCACCTGCCCAGAAGAAGGACGCCGGAGGCGGTGCACACGGCGGCGGCTCGATGATCTCGGTCAAGCTGGAAAAGCTGGACCGTCTGCTGGACCTGGTGGCGGAGATAGTTATAACAGAATCCGGTGTTACCTCTAACCCTGACCTTAAAGAATATACCGGGAATCTTGACCGCTTCCACAAGAGTGCCCGTGAACTGAAAAAGCTGACGGACGAGCTGCAGGACGTGGTAATGTCCATACGAATGGTGCCGGTGCAGACGGCCTTTCAGAAGATGAGCAGAGTAGTCCGGGATATGAACAAGACCTTGGGGAAGAATGTAAACCTTGTGTTTGTGGGCGCCGAGACAGAGGCGGACAAATCGGTGGTGGATATTTTAGGCGATCCGCTGATGCACATTGTAAGAAATGCGGTTGACCACGGTATCGAAATGCCGGAGGAAAGAGCGGCAGCCGGTAAGACCGAGCCTGCCACAGTCACGCTTTCGGCGGGCTATGAGAGCGGTGAAGTGGTTATCTCCTGCGAGGACAACGGCGCCGGTATGGACCCTAAGAAGCTGCTGGCTAAGGGCAAAAAGAACGGTATACTCACCAAGCCGGAAAGCGAATACACCGATGCGGAATGCTATGAGCTGATAATGACAGCGGGCTTCTCAACAAATGAGCAGGTGACGGAGTATTCCGGCCGAGGGGTCGGAATGGACGTTGTAAGGAAGAATATCGAGACCGTCGGCGGTAAGATGTCTATTGAATCGGAGCTGGGGCGGGGGTCAAAATTCACTATCAGGATACCCCTTTCACTTTCGATCATAGATGTGCTTGACGTTACGGCTAACGGGCTGGAGCTTTCAGTGCCGGTATCGTCGGTGAAGGAGATATTCAGGCCGGAGAGCGGCCAGCTGATAACCGACCCCACAGGCACTGAGCTGGTAATGGTCAGAGACAAGTGCCTGAGAGTGATACGTCTGGCGGACGCCTTTGAGCTGGGGGGCGAAAAGCTTCCTCTTGAGGAGGGCATAATGCTCTATTGCAGTGAAGGCGGCAGAGAGGCAGTTATATTTGCTGACGAGCTCACCAGTGACCAGCAGGTGGTGGTAAAGCCGCTTTCTATCCTGCTGAACAAATATGACCTGAAGAAAAAGGGTATTGCAGGCTGCTCGATCCTGGCAGACGGAAGCATAACGCTGATAACCGACATTAACGAGCTGCTTATATACAACGGAGTAAAGAGCCAGGCTGAGCTTGGCTGACGGAGGAGAAAATATGGCGAACCAGAGAGGCTCTGCGGAGCAGCTGTTGACCTTTGGCTGCGGAGAGCAGATATATGCGTTTGATATTATTTCGGTGACAGATATAATCGAGGTGCCGGAGCTGACACGCCTGCCGATGGTGGCGGAGCACATTTTGGGGATAATGAACCTGCGGGGCAAGGTGGTCCCGGTAATGGACTTTGCCGCAAGAATGGGCTTTCCGGTGCCGGAATACGATTCCCACAGCTGTGTGATAGTTATTGACTGTGAGGGCACGCTGCTGGGGGTAAAGGTAGAGAGGGTAATAGATGCGGAGGCTTATGACTCCTATGACATCAGCCCGTCGCCGGTGGATAATTCTGTAATAACCGGCTACATCATGCTGAAGGAAAGGCGCATTGCGATAATAGACTGCATTGCGCTGAGCGAGAAAAGCAAATAAGGCTATAGCACTGATCTTTAGAAGCATTGTGACGAAGGGAGCCAAGACCTGAGAATGACTATATCAAATGAGGACTTTTTACGGCTGGCAAAAATAGTTAAGGCAAAGTACGGGCTCAACCTTTTTGAGAAGAAATATTTAGTAGAGTCGAGACTTACTAACTATGTGCTGGACTGCGGCTTTGATAACTTTACTGAATATCTGGAAACTGTTTATGCAGACAGGTCGGGTATTGAGATGACTAATATGATAAGCCGCCTGACCACTAACTATACATATTTTATGCGTGAGAGCGAGCACTTTCTGCATTTTTCAGATGTCTTTCTGCCTGATGCGGAAAAGACAAAGAAGGAGAAGGAACTGAGGATCTGGAGCGCCGGCTGCTCCTACGGCAACGAGCCGTATAATCTGGCGATCTGCCTGAACGAGTATTTCGGAGACCGGCACCGCTTATGGGACAGCAAGATACTTGCGACGGATATTTCATTCAATGCCCTGAGAATGGCAAAGCAGGGTGTATATGCGGAGCAGGCTTTACAGGAGCTGCCCCTGCCCTGGAGGGAAAAGTATTTCAACCGGAACACAAACGGCACCTATCAGGTGACAGACGAGCTCAGAAGCAATGTGGTGTTCAAGTATCACAACCTGATGGACGAGATCGGCTTCAAGAAGCAGTTTGACCTGATAGTATGCAGGAATGTGATGATCTATTTTGACGAGCAGACCAAGGCGGAGCTTATCAACCGGTTCTATGATGCGACTGTTGAGGGGGGCTATCTCTATATCGGCCATGCGGAGAGCGCACCCAAGGATATTAAGTACGAAATGATCCAGCCGGCAGTCTACAAAAAAACTATGAAGGGGGAAAATTAATATGGGAGATGTAAGGGTTCTTATTGCGGACGATTCTATATTATTTTCGAGATTTTTAAAGAGTGTGGTAGACAACACTGAGGGCTTCACGGTCTGCGCCTGCTCCGCCAATGTGTTTGAAGCCAGAGACGAAATAGAAAAGCTCAAGCCGGATATGCTGATACTGGATATTGAAATGCCCAAGATGAACGGCATTGCTTTTCTGCGGCAGCTTATCCCGCAGTATACCGTCCCGGTCATAGTGTGCTCCTCCCGGAGAGATCTGGTTATGCAGGCAATGCAGGCAGGAGCGGCTGACTATCTGCCGAAGCCGGAGGAGGGCAAATACGAGGAATTCAAGCTGAACTTGGTCAAGGCGCTGAGGGCGGCCACGAATGTCAAACGGGTCAAGAGCGGCTGCAAGTTCTATAACGTAAGGCAGACGGCGTCGGTAGATGACACCGCTGCGGCCCATGAGCAGCGGAGGATAATCGCTATCGGCGGTTCGGCAGGGAGCACTGAAGCGCTGCCGGATATTTTGCAGTGCTTTGACAAGAACACTCCGCCGGTGGGAGTGGTGCTGCATATGCCGGAGGGCTATACCTCTCTTTACGCCAAGCGCATGAACTCAAAGTTCCCGGAGCTGGAAATAGTTGAGGCCAGTCAGGGGCTTTACCTTAAAAACGGAATGGTAGTTATCGCTCAGGGAGACAAGCACATGAGGCTGTTCAAGGACAGCAAGGGTTATTTCGTCACCTGCGAGGAGGGGCCGAAGGTATCGGGGCACTGCCCGTCTGTTGATGTATTTTTTGAGAGTGCGGCATACTGCGCAGAGAAGGACGCTATCGGAGTTATTCTCACCGGTATGGGCAAGGACGGAGCCAGGGGGCTTTCTCAGATGCACCATGCAGGCGCCTTCACCATAGGCCAAAGCGAAAAGACCTCGGCAGTCTATGGTATGCCGAAGGCGGCCTTTGAGCTGGGAGCAGTTACCAAGCAGTGTGACTTAGACAGGATCGGAGTAGTTATCAGGGAATATCTGAGCAAGGGTGGTAAATAATGGAGCTTATAAAATATCTGACATTTCTTTCTGCGGGGAGAAAATTTGCTATACCCTTTCCGGACATCAGGACAGTGCTGGTGGCGGAGAATTTGCAGCCGATACCGGAATTCCCTGACTATTTTGCCGGCACCTGCCTTTGGGAAAATGAGAGCGTGCCGGTGATAGATGCCAGAAAGCGGTTCGGCTTTGAGCCGGGGGAATACAATAACCGCAGCTGTATCATAGTATGCGAGACCACCTTTGCGGTGAGGAACAAGCTCGGGGTCATAGGTCTGCTGACGGACACTGTTGCGGAAATGGCGGAGATCGACCCGGAGAAGCTGCAGCCCTGCGAGGCAGTAAACAGCGAGGCCTACACCCGCTATCTGCGGGGAGTTTACATTGACGGCGGGCAGCCCTGCTATGTGGTCGATACCGGAATGATGGTCAATGATACAGATATTGGCAGGCTGAAAAAAGAAGAAGATTAGGCCTGTGCCGGCAAAGGGCCATGCAAAGATCTATCAATTACGAAGAGGAAGCTTTTTATGTCATTTGAATTTACAGAGAGCTATGACGTTATAGTTATCGGGGCGGGCCATGCGGGCTGTGAGGCTGCGCTGGCGGCGGCAAGGCTGGGTATGAAGACAGCTATTTTTACGATAACTCTTGACGGCATTGCCAATATGCCCTGCAACCCCTCTATCGGCGGCACAGCAAAGGGCCACCTTGTACGGGAGATAGATGCTCTTGGAGGAGAAATGGGCCGGGCTGCGGACGCTACCTTTCTGCAGAGCCGGATACTCAACCGGGGCAAGGGGCCGGCGGTACACAGCCTTCGGGTGCAGTCGGACAGGGTGAAATATCATATCTACATGAAGCAGGCACTTGAGCGCTGCCCGGGGCTGCGGATAAAGCAGGACGAGATCGCTGCGGTGCTCCATGAGGGGAAGACTGTATGCGGGGTGCGCACACGTCTGGGAACAGAATATGGGGCAAGGGCTGTGATAATCGCCAGCGGCACATATCTTAACGGGCGTATCCATGTGGGCTCGGTCAGCTACGAGAGCGGGCCTGATTCGGTGCTCCCGGCGAAGTTCCTATCAGATTCTCTCAGGGAGCTGGGGGTAACACTCAGGCGGTTCAAGACCGGCACTCCTGCGAGAGTACACAAGCGGTCGATAGACTTTTCTGTGCTGGAAAAGCAGGACGGTGACGAAGAAATAACCCCTTTCTCTTTTGACAACCATGAAAAGCTGGAAAATAAAGTTAGCTGCTATGTGGCATACACCAATGCGGATACTCACAGGGTAATACTTGATAATATACATCTTTCGCCCATGTATTCGGGGCAGATCGAGGGAGTCGGGCCAAGGTACTGCCCGTCTATCGAGGACAAGATAAAGCGCTTTTCGGACAAGCCGAGGCATCAGCTGTTTATTGAGCCTATGGGCCTTGACACTGACGAATACTATTTGCAGGGAATGTCCAGCTCGCTGCCGGAATGGGTTCAGCTGAAATTCCTCCGGACCATAAAGGGGCTGGAAAATGTAGAGATCATGCGCAACGCCTACGCTATCGAATACGACTGCTGCGACCCGACGGAGCTTTCTGCGACACTGGAATTCAAGGAGGTCTCCGGGCTTTACGGTGCGGGGCAGTTCAACGGCACCTCCGGCTATGAGGAGGCGGCAGCACAAGGGCTTGCGGCAGGGATAAATGCGGCTCTGAAGCTCAAGGGGCAGGAGCCTCTGGTGCTGGACAGAGCTTCCAGCTACATTGGCACACTTATAGATGATCTGGTGACCAAGGGCTGCTCTGACCCCTACAGAATGATGACCTCCCGCAGCGAGTACAGGCTGCTGCTCCGGCAGGACAACGCCGATATGCGCCTGACACCCGTCGGCCACAGGATAGGCCTTATCTCTGAGGAAAGGTACGCTGCGCTTCTGGAAAAGCAGGCTCAGATAAAGGCGGAGACAGAGCGCATCAGCAGGATAAATCTGGGCCCCTCAAAGGAGATAAATGAGTATCTTGAAGGGGTGGGCACAGAGGCGCTGTCAACAGGGATAAAGCTTTCACAGCTTTTGAGGCGTCCGCAGGTGAGCTATGAGGGGCTGGCCCCCTTTGACCCTGACCGCCCGGCTTTAAGCAGAGAGGTCTGCGAGCAGGTGGAGCTGAATATTAAATATGAGGGCTACATAAAGATCCAGCTGGAGCAGGTGGAGGCCATGCGCAAGCTTGAAGGCAAGGCACTGCCTCCTGATACAGACTACACAAAGCTCAGAGGTCTTCGGTTGGAGGCGGCGGAGAAGCTCAACAAGATCAAGCCTCATTCGGTAGGGCAGGCCAGCAGGATCTCGGGGGTTAATCCGGCAGATGTGAATGTGCTGCTGATATGGCTTGCAGGCAGGAGGGAGAACGGCTGATGACCCTGACGGAATATGATAAGGTAAGAGAGCTGTTTTCACAGGGCAGCATAGATCTGAGCCGGGAGCAGTATGAGCGGCTGGACCGCTATGCGCAGCTGCTGGTGGACTGGAACACCCGCATGAACCTGACAGCTATCACTGACCCTTGGGGCATTGCGGAGAAGCATTTTTTTGACAGCATCTACCCCTTTTACATGGCGGGAATAGTCCCGGAGAGGGCTAAGGTCATAGATGTGGGCACAGGAGCGGGCTTTCCGAGCTGCCCTTTGAAGATAATGCGGGGGGATATATCACTGACGCTTTTAGACAGCCTCAACAAGCGCATAAGCTTTCTCACTGAGCTTTCAGGGGAGCTGGGGCTTGAGGCAGAGTGCATACACGGCCGGGCGGAGGAGCTGGGAAGAAATGCAGCTTACCGGGAGCGCTATGACATTGCAGCCGCCAGAGCGGTGGCGAAGCTTTCAGAGCTTTGCGAATACTGTCTGCCCTTTGTTAAGGTGGGCGGGGCATTTGCCGCATTGAAGGGCTCTGACGGGCAGGCGGAGCTTAAAGCCGCTGAAAACGCCGTAAAGACCTTGGGCGGCAAGCTGGAGCTTTGCCGGGAATATACCCTCCCTAACGGCGACGGCAGGACGCTGATAGTGATCCGCAAGGTTTCCTCCACGCCGGAAAAATATCCCCGCAACAAGGGCCAAATGACCAGGAAGCCGCTGTGAGGGCGGTTATGTGAGAATTGAAAAAAAGGTCTTGACAAAAATCAAAAAGTGGTGTATAATATCTTTAATAATTTAAACCGGTGAGGAAGAGTAAGTAGTTTGCGAGCTTTGGCTTTCAGAGAGCTGCCGTTTGCTGGAAGGCAGTAACCAAAACGCCGATGAATGGACTTCTGAGGGTGACCGAACGCAGGGAGACCTGCCAGTAGCAGTCAACGGGTGTTCTGCCCCCGTTATCAAGCAGGCTTGTATGACAGTACGAGCGCCGAGAGGGTGAGAGATCACCAAATTGGGTGGCACCGCAGGAATTTATCCTGTCCCAGTATTTCTGGGGCAGGTTTTTTTATTTTATCATTTTGAAAGGAAGATGTAAGATGAGCAAAGAGATACCGTACAAGATCTATCTTGAAGAAAGTGAGATGCCAAAGCAGTGGTACAATGTGCGTGCGGATATGAAAAACAAGCCCGCTCCCCTGCTCAACCCTGAAACTCACAAGCCTATGACTGTTGATGAGCTGAGCGGTGTTTTCTGCCGGGAGCTGGCAGAGCAGGAGCTCAACGATCATGATGCTTATATTGACATTCCTCAGGAGATACTTGATTTCTACAAGATGTACCGCCCGGCTCCGCTGGTAAGAGCATACTGCCTGGAAAAGGCACTGGGCACTCCTGCTAAGATCTATTACAAATTTGAGGGCAACAACACCTCCGGCAGCCACAAGCTGAACTCTGCCATTGCTCAGGCTTATTATGCCAAAAAGCAGGGCTTGAAGGGTGTTACCACAGAGACCGGTGCCGGCCAGTGGGGAACTGCGCTTTCAATGGCCTGCGCATATCTTGGGCTGGAGTGCAAGGTCTATATGGTAAAGGTCAGCTATGAGCAGAAGCCCTTCCGCCGGGAGGTCATGAGGACCTATGGAGCGGACGTTACTCCCTCCCCCTCCGACACCACAAACATAGGCAGGAAGATACTTGAAGAATTCCCCGGCACCACCGGAAGCCTTGGCTGCGCTATCTCCGAGGCAGTTGAGGTGGCTGTTGGCACAGAGGGCTACAGATATGTGCTGGGCTCGGTGCTTTCTCAGGTACTGCTGCATCAGAGCGTGATCGGTCTGGAATCCATGATCGCCTGCGATAAGTATGGCATCAAGCCGGATATGATAATCGGCTGCGCCGGCGGCGGCTCTAATCTGGGCGGACTTATCTCTCCCTTTATGGGCAGAAAGCTCAGAGGTGAGGCAGATTATGAGTTCATTGCAGTTGAGCCTGCTTCATGCCCCTCACTGACAAGAGGCGCCTATGCTTATGATTTCTGCGACACCGGCAAGGTATGCCCGCTGCAGAAGATGTACACCCTTGGCTCCGGGTTTATCCCCTCAGCTAACCATGCAGGCGGCCTGAGATACCACGGCATGAGCGGTATCGTTTCGCAGCTTTATGACGACGGCCTCATTACAGCAAGAAGCGTTGAGCAGACCTCTGTGTTTGAGGCGGCTCAGAAATTCGCACGCATTGAGGGTATCCTGCCGGCACCGGAGAGCAGCCATGCGATCAAAGTCGCTATCGACGAGGCTATGAAGTGCAAGGAGACCGGTGAGGAAAAGACCATTCTCTTTGGCCTGACAGGTACAGGTTACTTTGACATGGTGGCTTATCAGAAATTCAACGACGGCCTTATGACCGACTATATCCCCACAGATGATGAGATAGCAAAAAGCCTTGCAAAGCTGCCGAAGATCTAACAGTTAAAAAAGCCGGCTTCCCGAAAAGGGAGCCGGCTTGTTTTTTATTATATGAGATCAGATCGCATCAAAGCCCTGCTGAATATCAGCAAGAATGTCATCAATGTTTTCAAGGCCTACGGAAATGCGGATAAGTCCGCCGTCGATACCCGCAGCCACAAGCTGCTCGTCGGTAAGCTGGCGGTGGGTCGCAGAGGCTGGGTGCAGCACGCAGGTGCGTATATCGGCAACGTGTACTTCATTGGAGGCAAGCTTTAAGCTGTCCATAAACTTGACAGCTGTGCTTCTTCCGCCCTTGATAGAGAAGCTGATAACACCGCTGGTGCCATCGGGCATATATTTCTGTGCCAGTGCGTGATACTTGCTGCTTTCAAGGCCGGGATAATTAACATACTCCACTGCCTCCTGAGCCTCAAGGAACTTTGCAACTGTCAGAGCATTCTGGCAATACTGCTTCATGCGGATAGGCAGGGTCTCAAGGCCAAGGTTGAGATAGAAGGCGGACTGTGCCGCAGGGTAGCAGCCGAAGTCTCTCATGAGCTGCATTCTTGCCTTGACGATATAGGCGGCCTTGCCGTACTGCTTGGTGTATATGGTGCCGTGGTAGCTCTCGTCCGGCTCGGTGAACTCGGGGAACTTGCCGTTGGTCCAGTCAAAGTTTCCGGAATCGACGATAACTCCGCCGCCCTGAACAGCGTGGCCGTCCATGTACTTGGTGGTGGAGTGGACGATTATATCTGCGCCGAACTCAAATGGCCTGCAAAGCACAGGTGTCGGGAAGGTGTTGTCAATGATAAGGGGAACACCGTTCTCATGGGCGATCTTTGCGAACTTTTCAATGTCAAAAACTGTCAGAGCCGGGTTAGCAAGGGTCTCACCGAACACAGCCTTGGTGTTGGGCTTGAAGGCTGCTCTTATCTCCTCCTCGGGAGCATCAGCGTCAACGAAGATGCACTCTATGCCCAGCTTCTTGAGGGTGAAAGCAAAGAGGTTTATTGTGCCGCCGTAGATGGTGGCTGCGGAGATAAAGCTGTCTCCTGCCTTGAGGATATTCAGCAGCGAGAGCAGTGATGCAGCCTGCCCGCTGGAGGTACACATAGCACCTATGCCGCCTTCAAGGGCGTTGATCTTATCCTCGACTGCCATAACAGTGGGGTTCTCAAAGCGGGAGTATATCAGGCTCTTGGTGGGGTCATCAAACACAGCTGCCACATCGTCTGTGGAGTCATAGACATATGTTGTGCTCTGAACGATAGGCACCACTCTGGGCTCTGTGTTCTTGGGGGTGTAGCCTGCGTGCAGGCATTTGGTCTCGATCTTCATTTTTATTACTTCCTTTCGTTAGTCGTTATATTTTAATTGCGCTTTGGCTGTTATGTGCTGTTCTTATTTATATGCCGGCTGACGAACCGGTCAAACACACCGTCGATCTTATCCAGCAGGGGCTTTTTGAATATCAGCCTGAAGAGACAGACACGCACCAGATCTATCAGCAGACAGAGGGTGAACACAAAGATCACTGCCGCAAAGAACCTGAGTATCTGTGTGCTGTCGCTGCGGAGCACCTTGAACCAGCTGAACCAGCGGTATTTCACATCTTTGTGCATATGGATCAGATACACTCCCAGCACTGCCGGCCTTACGGTGCTTATGAACCGTCCCCCGAAGGAGACCTTTGCATTTGCAAAGAATGTGAACAGGCAGATGCTTGAAAAATAGTTCAGCACTGAGCAGTATGCAAAGACCGTGTGGTATTCGCTGAGCCTGAGCCTGCCCTCTGCCCATACCAGCGCCAGCGTCAGGCCGAAATTCGCAAGGGTGCACAGCAGGTAGCAGACAAAGGGGTGCTTCAGGTCAAAGCCGTATTTCCGGATATAGGCACCGGTGAAATAGAGCACGAAGAACCATATATAGGAATAGCCGTCCTTGAAATATACAGCCTCTGTCTTTGCGGTTAAGTCGTTGACGATGAAGGACACTGCCATTATGATGATGAGCAGCCACCTGTGCTGTGAGCGGTTCAGTGAGCGGATAACAATGTTCAGTATCGGCGTCAGGGCATACATCAGCATATAGGCTGTGATGAACCAGTATTTTTCAGTTATCACCGGCTGGCAGGACCACCAGAAATTATAGAATGAAAACGTTTCCTCACCGGCAGCGGCAGCGACAAGATAGATGCCAACCGAATAAAACAGCACCTGCACCTCCAGCATGACCAGCTTGCTGAACCGGAAGCTTTTTTGACACTGGAAGTAGCCTGTAAGCATAACAAAGGCATTCACCGCTATTATACAGATGCTCTCGATAAGGCGGAAGGCGTTCTGATTGAAGCTGAACCCCGGTTTGAGGTGTATCCCGCTGGGGTTGACGTGCAGGCAGACTATCATGAACATCAGCACCAGCCGCATATAGTCCAGCGAGAGGTTTCTTCCTCCGGCTTTCTGCTCAGGCATCATACGTTGATCTCAGCCACGTCGTCCGAAACACCGTTGGCTTCGATCACAGGCTTGACACAGTTTTCAATGAACTCCTCGACCTGCTGCGGGCAGCGGCCTATGTAGTTCTCCGGCTTCATTATCTCGTCCAGCTGCTCACGGGTAATACCGAACATGGGGTCAGCGGCGATGAGGTCTGCAAGGTCGTTGTCAAGGCCGTCTCTCTTGACATGGGCGCCGGCCTCCATAGAAAGTGTTCTTATCCTTTCGTGGAGCTCCTGACGGTCTCCGCCCTTTTCGCAGCAGTCCATGATGATATTTTCAGTTGCCATAAAGGGCAGCTCTGCCATAACTCTCCTGCGGATGATCTTTTCATATACCACAAGGCCGTTCTGCGGGTCGGTGATGTTGAGCATGATATTGAGTATAGCGTCAACTCCCAGAAATGCCTCAGCTACGGCGATCCTCTTGTTGGCGCTGTCGTCAAGGGTCCTCTCGAACCACTGAGTACCGGCGGTAAAGGCAGGGTTGAGCACGTCCACCATGACATATCTTGCCAGTGAGCAGATCCTCTCATCACGCATGGGGTTGCGCTTGTAGGCCATGGCAGATGAGCCGATCTGAGTTTTCTCAAAGGGCTCCTCTATCTCCTTGAAGCTTTGCAGCAGCCTGATGTCGTTGCCGAATTTCATAGCGCTCTGGGCTATAGCTGCCAGCACCTGACACACAGCGAAATCTATCTTTCTGGAATAGGTCTGGCCCGAAACGGGAACAACACCGTCGAAGCCCATTTCCTCTGCGATAAGCGCTTCCAGCTTTTTGACCTTATCGGTATCCCCGTGGAACAGCTCCATAAACGAAGCCTGAGTGCCGGTGGTGCCCTTGGAGCCAAGAAGCTTCAATCTGCCCAGCTGGAAATCCAGGTCCTCAAGGTCGTAAAGCAGCTCATTGCACCAGAGGGTGGCTCTTTTGCCGACGGTGGTGAGCTGTGCCGGCTGCAAATGGGTGTAGGCTAAGCAGGGCATAGCCTTGTATTTATCAGCGAATTTTGCCAGCTGGTCAATTACCTTGACAAGCTTTCTCTTTACCACCCTGAGAGCGTCCCGCATAATGATGATGTCGGTATTATCGCCCACATAGCAGCTTGTAGCACCCATATGGATAACGCTTTTTGCATTGGGGCAGCATTCGCCGTAGGTGTGGACGTGTGCCATTACATCATGGCGGAATTTCTTCTCATACTCTGCGGCCTTGGCGTAGTCGATGTCCTCAGTGTGGGCCTCCAGCTCCTCCACCTGCTCCTTGGTGACATTCAGGCCAAGCTGCATCTCAGCTCTTGCCAGAGCCACCCAGAGCTTTCTCCAGGTAGTGAATTTCTTGTCTGCCGAGAAGATGAACTGCATCTCCTTGCTGGCGTATCTTGTACAAAAGGGGCTTTCATAGCTGTTTGTCATATTTTTTCCTCCTATATTTGCTTTGGATAATTTAATAAGCTGAAAGTATTATATCACATAAGTTCTCAAAATGCAAATCCTGTTACAGTTCTTCCCTGCACTTTAAGTAAATTTTTTCAAGGGCTTCATTGGCTGCGGTGCGGTCTATTATGGCTTTTACGAGAGTGTCGATCTCTGTGCCCTCACGGTAATCTGCTGCTGCAAAATACCTGATGCGGTTATCCTTGAGCATTTTATGCACCTTGCGCTTATCACCGGTCTCGCAGTTATACACCCCTATGGAATGCCCGCCGTAGGAGTTGACCAGCTTCATGCAGGGAATGTCGGTGTCTGAGTCGCCGATGTAGACTATGTTCCTGAAGGGAACTCTGATGTCCTCCGGAGCGAAATATTCATTCACGCCCACATCGTTCACGTCCAGCACACCCTTGGAGATCCTGAACAGGAACTGTGTCTTGTTAGTGTAGTTCACGGCCTGAGCCGGCCACACAGCCACCCCTCTGTCGTTATAGTAGAAGGAGCTGGCAAAGACCTGCTCAAAGGCACCTGCCTTGGCGGGGGAGGTACCCTCGATCATTTCCTTTAAGCCGGAGGAGATTATGTAATGCTCAACGGCGACCTCCTTGCTGCTGCCGTAGGCTCTGATACGCTCGAACCATTCGCTGACTCCCGGGAACAGCTTCACACCTGCCCCGTACTCCATGAGCTTTTCACGGGTGAAGATCACCCTGCCCTCGGCCTCCTGCTTCATTTTGAACATATAGGCCAGATTGGGGTCAACATCGCCCCGGAGGGAGATCTCATTGCATTCGTTCCAAAAGGAGCTCACATCTCCGTCGTAGACCTTCTGGATATATCCCTGAGCCTGCATATCGTCCGGCGAAAGCGTTTTGTCGAAGTCATAGCAGATTGCCAGCACCGGTTTATCACCCTTGACTTTTCTTTCAGTCACTTGACCAGCCTCCTTAGTTCACAGCTCCAGGTTAGTGAAAGAGCTGTGCAGTGTCCATTTCATATTATAGCATAATCAAGCTGTATCGTCAACTGTTCATTCTCTGCTTTTTCATTATCTCCTCATAGCTTATGCCGAACTCGTCCAGAATGCTCCTTGCGTGGCTTGTGCGGGAGGGCTCCCCTTTGACTACCTTGTATTTTCTTTCGCCGGTGGCCTCGTCCGTCAGAACGATCAGGCTTTCCAGCCGGGAGGCGGCACCGCTTTTGTTGAGCTCGTCTATCCGCAGAGCCAGCTCCGGCAGGTGGGTGGCGAATATCCCCCGCACCCCTATGCCTGTGAAGATCTTTACCATTTCATAGGCTATCTCGACACACTCTGTCGGGGTGGTGGACTGTATGGATTCATTCATAAACAGCAGGCTGTTTTTGGTGACAGTCTCGCTGATGGTCTTGAACTGCTTTATTTCTGTGGTGAAGCGGGAGGCGTTTATGCCGGTCTGTTCCTCCTTGGGGAAATGTGTGTAGATGTAATCGGCCGGGCGGAGGGTGCAGCTTTCTGCGGGAACATACAGCCCCGCCTGAGCCATTGCAAAGCAGATGCCCACAGCCCGCACAAAGGTAGTCTTTCCGCCGTTGTTGGCGCCGGTGAGGATATAGAAATCTGCGCCGTTGCCGAAGGATATGTCATTGACCACCACAGGCTTCTGCTCCTTGGAGCGCATATTGTGGGAGCGGGCCTCCTTGAAATATATCGGGTCGAAGATGCCTTTTATTTCGGTCTTGTCCTTGGAGATCACCGGGCGGCACATTTTCATTCCGCAGCTTTCGCAGAGGTTTATCATGTCAATAGCCCCAAGGTAAAAATCCAGCTGGTAGCTTATGGCGTACATATCCTTGAGGGTTATTTTCTGGTATTCCTCCAGCACATCTCCCAGCTTTTCCACATAGCCCTCAGTCACAGAGGCCAGCTCTTCAAAAAGGGCCTTGTCAGCAACATTGAGGTTAGGCTCACCGTCGGTGTTGAGGCCGGTGTATTTGTTGCGGACGCTTTTGATGATCTTCCCGGACTGGAAATTTGCCCCGTGGTAGATTATCCTGTCCAGCAGGGAGGGCTTTAAAATATAGGGCTCGCTTGAAAGCTCCAAAATGCCTGCGGATATCGGCACCAGTGTCTCATCAAGGTTTATGGCTACTGTCACGCTGCGCACACGGTTCTTTATGGCGGCACGAAGCTCAGCGGTCTCTTTTTTAAGCTCGTTGTAATGCGGGCCCCGCAGCTGGGCCTCGAAATATTCAAACATTCCGATAACGCCCTTGGAGTGCAGCCGCTGTTTATTTTCAGAGTAGAACTCATGCAGCAGCTCCATGCAGCTGATATAGGCTTCATAGGCTTCAAGGGCCTCATTGAGCATTGAGAAGGAATCCGGGTTGGAGAGTTTGTAGATATTCTTGCGGTCATTTTCCAGCATGATGTCAACAGTCTTTTTGACTGTGGAGGCCAGCTTGGGTACCTGCCTGAAATCCTCCAGCACATCAAGGCGGTAATTGATGACCTCCTCATCGCAGCAGAACTCGCAGAGCAGGTCAAGGGTCCGCTTGGAGTAGTAGGACGAGATCATGCCTGCAAGCTGCTCCAGCTCCAGATTGGCTGTCATATCCCGTGGGTAGTCCCGCACAGCTGCAAGTCTTGCACGGCTTGCCTCCCGCTTCTGCTTAGAGGGGTAATAGAGGTCCACCAAAGGGTCCTTCAAAAGCTCCTGATGATCGTTTTTCACAGTCTCCGCTCCTTTCCGAATGAGCTTGTCTGCATATATTATACTCCACAGACAGGGCGTTGTCAATTCAGTGTGAAGATACAAAAAAGGCAGCACCAAAGCGCGGTGGCGATAAAGAAGTATTTGACAATTACAGCTTTGTATGTGCCACCGCTAAAAGAATATAATAATATCCTAACTAAA
>CADBTF010000120.1 GCA_902797485.1 uncultured Ruminococcus sp.
AGCAGCTGGAAGCCGCCTATGACCTGGGCAGGGACGAAAAGGGCTTTGAAAACGCCGAGGTGCTGGAGGCAGTCATGGCTCTGCCGGAAAAATACAAAAATGTCGTGTTCCTGTTTTACTATGAGGATATGTCCACCGCTCAGATAAGCAGGGTGACCGGCATCAAGCAGTCCACCGTAACGAGCCTGCTGGTTCGAGCACGCAGGCTGCTGAAAAAAGCATTGGGAGATGATGACTATGAGTAACAAGATCAAACAGGCATACGAAAGCATTGAATACCCCGCCGGGCGCAGCAGGAGCACCCTTGAAACGCTGCTGGCGGAGAACAGAAGAGAGGGGATAACTATGAAGAAAAACCGCAGCCCTAAACGTATCGCTGCCATTGCCGCAGCAAGTGCAGCCGCTCTTGCCATGACTGTAACTGCGGGAGCTGTTGCCTATAACGCTCTGTTTCACCGGGAGAGCGCAGAGAGATTCGGTGTCGCAGAAGCGGCCTATTCCGGTGAGGGCTTTGAAGCAAAGGCCGTGGAAAACGAACACTTCCGCTTTACCGTTGACAGCGTTCTCAGCGACGGCATTATGGCTCATGCCGTTTTCACCGTAGAGCCGCTGGACGACCTTGGCAGGCAGTATACCGAAATGGCTGTTGCCGAAAACGGCGGCGCCTGCCCTGTGATATGGGTCTCAGATGATGACAAAGAGGTGCTTTACGACCGAAGCTTCTTTCACGCCAACATCGGCGGAGAGCTCGCCCTCGACCTGAATTCAGACGGCAGCTTCAGCTTTGAATCAGATTTCTATATCGGAGATCTTGAAAGCACTGAGCTGTGGATATATCCGGAGGACAGATACGCCGATACGAAGCTGATCTATAACGGAGCTGAAAGAGTTGAACACAGCGCACCGTCAATGTTTGACGGTCTCGAAATGCAGCTTGACCTTGGCAGGAATGTTGAGGTCAGGGAATTTACGAACGGTGAGGACACGCTCTATCTATCCCAGACTGCCGTAACTATCGTCGGCCCCGGCGCTGCCGAAAGAGAGAAGATGGAATTGGAGAGAGAAAATAATAATTTCACAGACCCGGAGCCGGAATACTATCTCGTTTACGAAGACGGCGGACGCAGTGAGCTGATCGTCGGCGGAACAAGCTGGTCGCCCCGCCCGGACAAGGGCTATGAAACTATGTTCCTGCACCAGACTATTGACCTGAAGGGAGTATCAAAGGTAGTATACTACGACCGGGAATACACCCCCGCATAAACAGCAAAGCCCGCATCGGCAGCAAGCCGGTGCGGGTCTGTTATCTTTCAGTTATTTGTGCCTTTTTGAAACCAGCAGTGCTGCTCCTGCAAGGGTCAGGACTGCAAACCCGGCAGCGAAGCCGGTGTCAGGGTTGCTGCCGCCGCTGTTGCCGGCCTTGGAGTCATTTTTGCTGTCCGCCCTGCTTTCGGTTCCGGAGCTGTCAGAGGCTTCGGAGCTGCTCTCTGCGGGCTTTAATGCAGGTATCTTCTCGGTGTAGGTGTGAGTGGGGTCAAGCTTGCAGGTGTATAGCTTCTCACCCTCCTCGGTCTCGGTGGGTTCTTTGGTCACAACGCCCTCGTTCCACTGATGACCGGCGGCAGGGATCACCAGCGAAGCCTCATCTGTGATCTCTGTCTTGCCCTCTGCGTCCTCAAAGAGCTTTCCGCACTCGCAGGCGTAATGGGCCTTTTTGCCGGGCGCCTCACAGGAGGCCGGAACCTCCTCAGCCAAAACCGGTGCGTGCTTGTGCAGCTCGGTAAACTCTGCTGTTATGTTTACATCACCTGCCGGCACAGTAAAATAGTTTTCCTCATCAAGCTCTATATCTTTGCCGTCTTTGTCTGTGAGCTTAACAGAGGCCAGCTTCCAGCCCTCCTCAGGGAATATATGCAGCTGGGCCCTGCTCCCGGCTGTGTACCACAGTCTCTCCATTTTCACATTGCCGCTCCCGATTATCTCTCCGTTTATATAGCTGAGCCCTCCGGCAGGAGCGATAGTCAGGTATGTTTCATCGCCCTCCCCGGTGACAGTGATGCCCTCCGGGCTGACAGCGATGTTATCCGAAAACGAAGGAACAACGCCGCCGTCGAATGAGATGCCGCCGTATATCATCGGGTCGCCCTTAGGGTCCTCCACGGTAACATCAGTATCCGGTCCCTCGATCGAAAGGTACCCGCTCGGGCAGCTTATAGGTGCCTCATATCCGTACACATAGATCACAGAGTTCTTGACGGATATATCACCGCCGCTGAGAAGCCCGCCATGTGCGGGGTATGTACCGTTTGCCTCGAAGCAGGCCTCGCTGTTGTTAAAGCTCAGGCTTCCGTTTTCAGAAACATAGCCGTCATAGAAGCCGTCTGCTGTGAACAGAGCGTTTTCAAAAATAAGGTCCTGCTCAGACCAGATAACGGTTTTGCCGCTCTCCTCGGCAGTCAGATACACCTGACCGTAAACAGTGAGCGGCGCACCCTCGGCATATATCTTAGCGCCGTTATGGTCTCCCTCTATTTTTGGATCATTAAGATAAAGCACACCCTCCTCCGGGTCATAGCTGACGCTTCCGCCGTCGTCCAGAACGTCCTCAAGATTTTCACCCGTCACCTGGACACCGCCCACCCAGATGTTATACACGTCTGCGGTTTCGGCAAAGGCGCTGAGCGTGCCGAAGCCTGCTGTCACTGCCGCTGCTGCCGCAATAGCTGCGGCTCTCATTTTTATCTTCATTGCTTTTCCTCCGATTTGTATTATATGCTTCTGAGATATTATACCATATCAGAAAGCTTTTGTAAAGCCGGGATCCGACCTCACCGGGGCAGTTTTTGAGCTCCGTTTGTAAACAAATTGTAAAGTTTTCAATGTGTCAACCGCTGCCCTTGACTTTGCTTTTAAAATATGTTATTATATTTAAGCCGCTTGTATACGGTATTCAAGGGGGCAGTATGCGCTCACGCAGGCTGCTCACACCGTCCGCAGCGAGTTTTATAAAAAGGCAGGTGCATTCAGAGATGTACGCAGTAATCGAAACAGGCGGAAAGCAGTATCAGGTAAACGTCGGTGACGTTGTATTCGTAGAGAAGCTTGATGTCGAGGCTGAGAACAGCTATACCTTTGACAAGGTACTGGCTATCGGCGGCGAGGGTGACGTTAAGGTAGGTGCTCCTTACATTGAGGGCGCTACAGTTTCCGCTAAGGTCGTAAAGAACGGCAAGGCTAAGAAGATAACTGTTTTCACTTACAAGCCTAAGAAGGGCGAGAAGAGAAAGCTCGGCCACAGACAGCCCTACACTCAGGTAAAGATCGAAGCTATCAACGCATAATGATACGCACCGTTTTTTACCGTAACAGCTCCGATAAGCTTACCGGCTTCCGGGTATCCGGGCACGCAGGTCTTGCGGAGTACGGGCAGGATATAGCTTGCGCAAGCGTATCCTCGGCTGTTATGCTGACAGCCAACACCATAACCGAGGCATTCAAGATAGATGCTCAGGTGGAGGTCAAAGAAAACGAAATATATCTTACTCTGAAACACGCCTCTGATGAAGGAGACAAGCTGCTCTTAGGGCTGCTCACTCACCTGTATTTTCTCAGTGACGAGTTTCAGGGACGTATCAGGATCACATTTACGGAGGTGTAATCAATGATCAGAATTTCAATGCAGTTCTTTGCTCATAAAAAGGGAATGGGTTCTACCAAGAACGGACGTGATTCCGAAGCAAAGAGACTTGGCGTTAAGCGTGCTGACGGTCAGTCTGTAGTTGCCGGCAACATTCTTGTTCGCCAGAGAGGAACTCACATTCATCCGGGCGAGAACGTTAGCCGCGGCTCGGACGATACTCTGTTCGCTACTGCTGACGGTGTAGTTAGATTTGAGAGACTGGGCAGAGACCGCAAGAAGGTTTCTGTTTATCCAAAGGCTTAATTCTTACGAATTACCTGCCCCGAGCCGTTTTTTATGGTTCGGGGTTTTTTGTTAAAAAGATCAAGAGAGGTGATAGGGTTGACAAACAAGGAGATCAAAGCTAAGGCCACCGCACGGCTGAACGGTCATCGTGGCACCACCGTAGCACTGACTGTGTTCAAATTTGCCTTCTTTCTGGCCTGGGGGATCTTTGAGGTCATCATATATGTTGCCTTTGAGCACCACGGTATAGAATACGGCTACTCCCCCTCCTATCTTTTCGGCACCCATTTCGGGCGGTTCATGATGATGATAAGAGTGCTGGTAGTGCTGTTTGTGGTCAACCCTGAAAGGTACATCTTAGGCCGGATATTCGTGGATATTTATTCAGGCCGCAATTTTATCGAGACCCGCCGGTATATCCAGTATAACTCAAGAGCTATCCACCCAAGAGCCACCTTCTCTATGATGCTGCCTATGTTCCTGAAGCTGATCGTGCTGTCTCCAATATTTATCAGCATCTACGGCATTTATTACTGGGGCTGGGCAAGAAGCGGAGAAGCCCTCACCACCGCCGGCCTGTTTATATTTATGATCTCCATAGGCTTTACGCTGGTGTGGATAGGAGTGTTCATCAACTACTGCATTTCTCTGGCGCTGACAAAATACATAATGATGCTCAACCCACGAGGCAGCATCTTCGACGCTTGCGATCTCTCAGCCAAGCTTATGGACGGCAATCATACACGGTATATCTTGTTTAAGCTCTCATTTTTGAAATTTGTGCCGCTGCTGATATTCTTCTATCCGCTGTTTTTGCTGGAGCCATATTATACCATGTGCAGCTGCGCCTTCGCTGAGGACATCATGGGAAATTACTGGCAGGATAAATACCCCGCCATGATCCAAAGGTGGAACAAGTATGCACGCTGAGCTTGAAGTCCAGCCGGAGGAGTCCGGCCTTGCTCTGGGCACCCTCTTAAAGCAAAGAGGCTATTCCCGGAGGCTCGTTACCCGGCTGAAACGCACCGAGGGCGGCATCACCAGAGACGGAGTCCTTTTGCGCACTATCGACAGTGTCAGTGCAGGAGACATCATCATTCTCTCCTGCCCGGACAGCAAGCTGCTGGAGCCTGCCTGCGGGCTTGAGGTGCCGGTAATTTTTGAGGATAGTGAGCTTGTGGTATTCAACAAGCCCCCCGCAATGCCGGTACACCCCTCCATGAAGCACCGTGATGACACCCTTGGCAATTATTTCGCACGCATCTACCCCTCGCTGACCTTCAGGCCGGTGAACCGCCTTGACAGAGATACCTCCGGCTGTGTGCTGGCAGCTAAGACGCAATACGCCGCTGCCAGATTGCAGGGCAGCTTCGGGAAGGAATACCTTGCCGTATGCTGCGGCCGCCCCGGAACTCTGATGATCGATGCTCCCATAGCCAGAGAGCGGGAATCCCTGATAAAGCGCTGTGTCAGAGAGGACGGCAAGCCCGCTCTGACAGAGCTGAGCATAATTCAGGAGCATGAGGGCTTCACCCTATGCAGAGTGCTCCCGAAAACCGGCCGCACCCACCAGATAAGAGTGCATTTTTCATATATTGGCTGCCCGCTGGCAGGAGATGAGCTCTACGGCGGCAGCAGAGCTCACATAGCAAGGCAGGCTCTGCACTGTGCAAGGCTCAGCTTTATATCTCCGGCGGACGGCTCCCTGCACACAGTTGAAGCCCCGCTTCCGGAGGACATGAAAGAACTGCTGAAAAACAGCTGACAGGAGGTACGGTCCATGTATAATCAGCCGGCGGAGGTGTTTTTATCAGCTTCGGTGATCTCACCGACACTGTAAAGGCCACCAAGGAATAATACTCCCGTTTCCCGGATACCAAGATGATCTTTCTGAAATGGGCGGCGATCATTCTTGGCGGACTGACACTGCTGAATAATCATTGTCGCACTGGCAGAGCTGGAAAGAGAAAAGAAATACTACCGTGACACCGAGATAATACGAACAGGAGAATTGAGAGGAAAGTGATACTATGTTTGTAGATGAGGCGAAAATATACATCAAGGCGGGCGACGGCGGCGACGGCTGCGTTTCCTTCCACAGAGAAAAATATATCGCAGCTGGAGGCCCCGACGGAGGCGACGGCGGCAAGGGCGGAGACATCGTCTTTAAGGTGGACGACAACATCTCCAACCTTATAGACTTCCGCTACAAGAGAAAATACATTGCTGACAAGGGGCAGAACGGCTCCTCAAAGAACTGCTCCGGCAGAGGCGCCGAGGACCTTGTGGTGAACGTTCCGAGGGGAACTGTCGTGCGGGAGGCTTCTACCGGGCGCATACTTGCGGATATGTCCGGCGACGAGCCTGTTGTTATCGCCAAGGGCGGCAAGGGCGGACGAGGCAATGCTCACTTTGCCACCTCCACAAGGCAGATACCCCGCTTTGCCAAGCCGGGCTTCCGGGGCGACGAGTATGAGGTCATTCTGGAGCTGAAGCTTATCGCTGACGTGGGGCTGGTGGGCTTCCCGAATGTGGGGAAATCCACGCTTATCTCAGTGGTATCGGCAGCAAAGCCCAAGATCGCCAACTATCATTTCACTACTCTGACACCGGTTTTGGGAGTTGTCAAGATAGAGGACGGCAAGAGCTTTGTCATGGCGGATATTCCCGGCCTTATAGAGGGCGCCTCAGAGGGCGTGGGGCTGGGGCACGAATTTCTCAGGCACGTTGAGCGCTGCCGGCTGATAGTTCATGTTGTTGATGCCTCCGGCATTGAGGGCAGAGACCCTATCGAGGACTTTGAGGCTATCAACAAGGAGCTGAGAAGCTTCTCTCAGGAGCTGGCAGAGGCCCCGCAGATAGTTGCCGCCAACAAGTGCGACATGGCTTCACCGGAGCAGATAAAGCGCCTGCGGGATTACGTTGAGGACCAGGGGCTGCTGTTCTATGAGATCTCCGCTGCCACCACTCAGGGCACAAGGGAGCTTATTATGGGCATCTGGGAGCGGCTGGAAATGCTGCCGCCCGTAAAGAGGTTTGAGGCCCAGCCTCTCACTCAGGAGGAGCTGGACGAGAAGCTCCTCTCCCGGCGTGACTTCACCGTCACCGTGGAAGAGGGCGTATACTTTGTGGAGGCCGACTGGCTGTGGGATATACTGCGGTCTGTCAACATGGAGGACTATTCCTCCCTGCAATACTTCCAGCGTGTGCTGCGGTCCACCGGCATAATCGACAAGCTGGAGGAAATGGGCATCAACGAGGGCGACATAGTTTCAATATTCGACTTTGAGTTCGAGTTTGTGAATTGAGGGACAGCAGCTGTGAAAAATATTGTTAAGATAACCATAGCTGCTTTATCTGTCTGCTCTGCGGCGGCTGTCGGGATAGGAGCATATGCTCACCGCAAGGCAGAGGAAAACAAGCTTTATCCGGAGAAATATATCGCTGAAAACTACCCTGACGCTGAGATCATCAAAACCGGAATGGAATACGATATGTTCGGCTTTGTCGACACAGGGTTTCCCGTATACTACTGCCGTGACACAAAGACCGGAACGAGGTTTTCCGTCACCTTTGCGGGCGACGGCAGCTTTGGCAGGATGAAGGTGCTGAAAGATGACTATTCTTCTCAACAGACAAGTCACAGCTTTGCGGACGAACTTATCGAGGAAGCGGAGAAGCACCTGAAAGCAGAACACCTCTGCTTACACGACCCATACACCGAGTGCGGCATAGTTATCATCACCAAAAACGAAAGGCCTGAAAACATAAGCTGGCTGATAAATGCTCTGAACAAAAGGATCAACCATATCTGGCAAAATGACAGCACATATATGATGTATGATATCCTTGACTGCTCCGAAGGGCTTTTTGAGAAAATGAAGCAGCTGGACTGGCAGGCATTTGACCCCGAAGCCGGGAGCTACTTTGGCTTTAACTGCGCTGCTAATATCAGCTGCTGGCACAGTGAAATGATAACCAAAAAACTCAGCGAGGCCTTTGACGTCAGGACCTTTCTGAACCGAGGCGACGCAGATGACGAGCTTTACAAGCCGCCGGAGAGCTTTGAGGACACTGTTATCGAGATAGAGGGTGAGCCAAATGACCGGGG
>CADBTF010000121.1 GCA_902797485.1 uncultured Ruminococcus sp.
ATGAGCAGGACCTTCCACGACCTTTACAGAAACAATCTTATCCGTGGGGAATACAAGGACAAGCGCCGCCCGATCCTTATCAACAACTGGGAGGCTACCTACTTTAACTTTGACACAGAAAAGCTTATCTCCATAGCAAGAGAGGCCTCCAAGCTGGGGATAGAAATGCTGGTAATGGACGACGGCTGGTTCGGCCACAGAGACAGCGATAATTCCTCCCTTGGGGATTGGTTCGTGTATGAGAAGAAGCTTCAGGGCGGGCTCAAATATCTGGTCGATGAGGTGAACAAGCTGGGCATGAAGTTCGGCATCTGGTTTGAGCCTGAAATGATAAGCCCCGACTCAGAGCTTTACCGCTCTCACCCGGACTGGGCCATTCAGGTCAAGGGCAGGCCTTTGACCCTTTGCAGGGAGCAGTATGTTCTTGATTACTCCCGCAAGGAGGTAAGAGACTATGTCTACTCAATGATGAGGAAGATACTGGATTCTGCAAATATCGAATACATCAAGTGGGATATGAACAGGCAGCTCACAGAGGTCGGCTCGGCGGCTCTGCCGGCAAACAGGCAGAGAGAGCTCTGGCACAGGTATGTGCTCGGGGTCTATGAGCTTATGGACAGGCTTACCACCGATTACCCCTATATCCTTCTGGAAAACTGCTCCGGCGGCGGAGCAAGATTTGACCCGGGTATGCTTTATTTCTCGCCGCAGATCTGGTGTTCTGACGACACAGATGCAGTGGAGAGATTGAAGATACAGTACGGCACTTCTATGTGCTACCCCTGCTCGGCAATGGGCGCTCACGTTTCCGACTGCCCGAACCACACTGTCGGCAGGAGCACCCCATTTACCACCAGAGGCCATGTGGCAATGGTGGGGACCTTCGGCTATGAGCTGGACGTAACAAAGATACCTCAGCAGGACAGAGATGCTATCCCCGGGCAGATCGAGGAATTCAACAAATACAACAAGCTGGTCCGTACAGGAGATCAGTACCGCATCGGGAATATGTTTGAAGACAACACCTTTGATGCCTGGGAGTTCGTTGCCAAGGACAAGAGCGAGGCGCTGTTTGAATTTGTGCAGGTAATAGGCAGGCCGAACGAGCGCTCCCGCCGCATAAAGCTCAAGGGCCTTGACCCTGACGCTTATTATTACATGGAGGATAAGCCGGAGGTAAAGCTCTCCGGAGCGGCGCTCATGAGCTGCGGGATAAACATCGGCGGCATCTGGGGAGATTATCAGTCAAGGATAATACACTTTATCAGAGT
Source organism: uncultured Ruminococcus sp. (assembly GCA_902797485.1). GTDB lineage: Bacteria > Bacillota > Clostridia > Oscillospirales > Ruminococcaceae > FB2012. The sequence goes on from CADBTF010000121.1 coordinate 1,272, forward strand.
GTGAGACCGTAAGGAAATGACGGAGGTATTATGAGAAGGATCAAAAAAACACTTGCATTCGCATTGGCCTGCGCTCTGACGGTATCTGTCATGGCAGGCTGTTCAAGTGACGACAGCTCATCAGCTGGTCAGAGCAGTTCCCCCGCTGAGGGCAGCAGCACTGCTGATACTCAGCAGACAGATGCAGTCGATACCGGCTGGACCTGGGGCGGCGTGGAGATCGGAGGCGGCGGCTTTGTGCCTAACATCATCTACAACCCCACAGAGGAGGGGCTGGTCTACTGCCGCACTGATATTGGCGGAGCCTATAAGCTCAATAAGGAGACCGGGCGCTGGGAGTGCATCTCTGATATGTTCGGCGGTGACGACTGGAACCTTATCGGCATCGAGAGCATAGCCACTGACCCGGTGGAGCCCAACAGGCTGTATGTAGCCGCCGGCACCTACACAAACGGTAAGGGTGCTATGCTGGCCTCCAGCGATTACGGAAAGACCTACACAAGAGTGGATATGCCCTTCGGCAACGGCGGAAATGAGGTGGGCCGGGGTGCCGGTGAAAGGCTGGCAGTCGATCCTAACGATAACAAGATAATCTATTTCGGCTCAAGAAATGCCGGGCTGTACCGCTCGGAGGACTACGGCCAGAGCTGGAACAAGGTAGAAGCCTTCCCGACAAACGGGGGCTACATTGAGGACGGATTTTCTATCGGCCTGACCTTTGTGGCCTTTGATAAAAGTTCTTCATCGGCGGGTGAGCCTACAAAGACTATTTTTGTGGGAGCAGCCAAGAACGAGGGCAATATGCTCTACCGCTCCGATGACGCCGGAAAGACCTGGACAGAAGTGGAAAATCCCACCGCTCAGATGACCGGCAATAACACCAAGCTCAGGCCCCTCCACGGAGAGGTCTCCTCAGACGGCTTCCTTTACACTACATGGTCCTTTGGTGTCGGGCCCAACGGTGCAGAGGCGGGAGCAGTTCAGAAGTATGACATTGCCAAGAACGAGTGGAAGGAAATAAGCCCTGAAACAGGAGCCAAGCACGGTTTCAGCGGGCTTTCCGTAAACCCGAAGGACCCTAAAAATATTGCGGTGACTACCCTTTGCCTGTGGTCTCCGGAGGATAATGTTTTCGTATCCAACGACGGCGGCGAGACCTGGCAGGGCCTTTGGGATCCGGACACCAAGAAGAAAAACTACGTTATGGACGTGGAGGACTGCAAATGGCTCAACTGGCACGGTCAGCTGAAGCTGGGCTGGTGGATGACCGGCGTTGCCATCAACCCCTTTAACCCGGACGAGCTTATGTACGGCACCGGCGCAACCATTTACGGCACCGACAATCTTACCAAGCTGGGCAGCGAGCCTGTGACCGTCAGGGTGCGGGCTTTGGGTATTGAGGAGACAGCTATCTTCGATTTTGTTTCTCCCAAAAAGCTGGACGAAAACACCCCTGAGCTTTATTCGATCATGGGAGACATCTACGGTTTCAGGCATGATAAGGCCGATACTGCGCCGGAGGAGCATTTCGGAGATTTTCCCTCGACGGATATTGACTGCGCTGCAAATGATTACCACTATGTAGTCAGGGCGACGGCTGAAAACAGGGGAACTGTATTCTATTCCGAGGACGCCGGAAAGAGCTGGAAGGCTGTAGCCGCCCTGCCGGAGGGAGTAAACCCCAAGAGCGGCGGGCAGGTCAAGCTCTCCTGCGACGGAAAGACGCTTTTGTATCAGAGCGGCACTCCCGGCACCGGAGCATTCGTTACCTCTGACTGGGGCGCAAGCTGGACTGCCTGCGCCGACCTGCCCCAGGGGTGCAGCATTGAGAGCGACAAGGTAAACCCGGACAAGTTCTATGCTTTCAGGGACGGCAGCTTCTACATGAGCGAGGACGCCGGAATGAGCTTTAAGAAGATAGCAGATTTTCTGGTGCCAAGCGTTACCTTTGAGGCGGCGCCGAATGAGGAAGGCAGGCTCTATGTAGCTGTCGGCGGCGGCGGAGTATACACTATGGACGCAGCTGAGGGCAAGCTTGAAAGAGTAGCAGGAGATGTGCAGAACTGCAAGGCAGTCGGGATAGGAGCACCCGAAAAAGAGGGAGACCCGGACACCTTATTCATCATAGGTGAGGCCAACAATGAGGGAGCCGGAGTATACATCTCTCAGGACCGTGGTGCCACCTGGAAGCGGATAAACACAGACAGTCAGCAGTGGGGAAATGTAAATCCCAAGATAGCAGGCGACCCGAAGGTATTCGGCAGATGCTATATCTCGACCAATGGCCGGGGCATCATTCGGGGAGATGTCAAAACTTAATTGAAATAAACCGGTAACCAAAAATCTGCCTATGGCATAAACTGTAGTATAAGGCGAATGAAACCAAGCAGACGCCTTAAATCAGAGCTAAAGGAGAATTACTATGAACAACGGTTACTGGTGGATCATCATCCTCATTCTTATCATTGCAATGTTCGGCGGCTGCGGCTGTGGCTGCGGCAATGACAACTGCTGCGGATTTGGCTGCGGATGCGGCAATAACAACTGCGGCTGCAACTAAAAGGATAACAAAAAGGCTCCTGTCCCTTTAGGGGGGCAGGAGCCTTCCGTTTGCAAAGCTTACTTAACAGTAGTGATGTCCTTGCCGAACCACTTGGTGGAGATCTCGCCAAGCTTGCCGTCGGCCTTCATTTCCTGAAGGGTTCCGTATATCTTATCGCAAAGGGCCTTGTCGTTAAGACGGAAGCCGATAGCGTATTCCTCCGGCTCAAGGCCTTCATCAAGTCTCTTGAAAGCCTTGCCGGTGGTGGTGATCTCGTACTCTGCAACTACAGAGTCAAGGAAAACAGCATCGCACATATTCATTTCAAGCTGGTTAAGAGCCTCAACATTGGTAGTGAGCTCGTTTACGGTAACAGTCTTGCCGACCTCAGAGGCATTGAGTATCTCCTGAGCGGTAGAACCGTTCTGAACTGCAACAGTCTTGCCGTTCAGGTCGGAGAGGCTGCTGACAGAGCTGTCCTTGTTGACAACGAATACCATTTCATTCTGCATATAGGGCTCGCTCATGAGCATTACCTTTTTGCGCTCATCGGAAACAGAGAGACCGTTCCAGATGCAGTCGATAGTGCCGGCGTCAAGATCGACCTCCTTGGTGTCCCAGTTTACGCCGTAGGTCTCAAGGGCGATACCCAGCCTTGAGCAGACCTCCTTAGCGCAGTCGATGTCGAAGCCTACGACCTCGTCGTTTTCGTCGGTGTAGCCCATGGGCTTAAAGGTTGCGTCCAGACCGAGAATGAGCTTGCCGTTCTGCTGGACCTTGTTCCAGGATTCATCTCCGCCGGCGGCGATGCTGTCAGCGGCAGCGGCAGGAGTGCTGCTGTCTCCGGACTTGGAGCTGTCGGCAGAGCCACAGGAGGCCAGTGCAAGAGCGGCTGTCAGCACAACAGCGCTGAGAGCTGCGAGAATAGATCTTTTCATTTCAGTAACTTCCTTTCAGATAAACATTTGCTATAATGTTCTTCAAAGCTGAGGATACCGCAGCTTTGGGCTATGGTGCCGATAAATAATATAACACAAAGCTTTATTAAAGTAAAGTGTTACAGAGAATTTTTGGCGATTTGACGGAAAAGCCCCTAAAAACGCAGGCTTTTTTATGAGAGACAATAACAGCTGAAAGCGGGCCTGCGGCCGGATAATAACATAAGAAATAAATATACTGAAAAGGCAAATATCTGCTGTATAAAAATTGTATAAATGATAGAAAATCCATGGCAGGTCTGGCATGGATTTGACAAATAATTGACAAAGTGCTATCATATATATAACTGGGAGGGAGAATTTGTGAGCATTACAGCTTATGAGGAAGATACAGGCATCAAAGCAGAAAAGCAGCAGCCCTGGAAGCATATCGTCATTACGCTGATATTTATGCTGGCGGCGGCTGCGGTCATATATGTGCTGAAGGTGCCGAACCCAAACATCATACTGCTGACGGGAGTGGTGATCTTCACGTCGCTGTACGGGTATCTGCCCGGTGTGGTGAGCGGGTTTATAACCATTGCATACTCAATGTTTTTCTTTTCGACGGACAGGAGCTTTATCCATTACACCGGAGAGAATTTACAGAAGCTGGCAGTTATCGTGCTTGGGGTCATTGTGAACCTTTGGTTTATCGGGCACCTGAAAAAGCGGAACACCGAAGCAAGCGAGCACATGGCAGAAATGAACCGTATGCTTGTGCTGGATAATTTTGCCTTGCAGGAAGCCACAATGACAGACCCGCTGACAGGAGTTAAAAACAGGTTTGCCTTCAGGCGAGATTACAGCGAATACAGCGGCAAGCAGCTCCATGTGATGATGATGGACATTGACGACTTCAAGGGCATCAACGATACCTACGGCCACGGAACGGGAGATTATATCTTAAAGATGCTGGGCGGTGCGCTGATCGAGGTATTCGGCAAGGAGAGCAGCTACCGCTACGGCGGAGATGAATTTCTGGTAGTCACCGAGGGCATGGAAGAGGATGTATTCAAGGGCTGCATAAGTGTGGTATACAGTCTTTTGAAGGATATTCACAGCGAGAGCGGAGACCTTGATGTTTATTTTTCGGCGGGGTATGTGTGGGGCATCGTTAAGGAGCCGGACGATCTGCGGCTGATGCTCAGGCAGGCAGACAGCAAGCTTTACGAGGTCAAGCACTCAAAAAAGAACGCATTCACCGGCTGTGAATACTCACGTTTGGCTGCGGAGAAGATCAGGAAAAATCCCAAGGACACCGTCAGGAGAACCTGATGCTGAGCTTGATGAAAATGTAAACAATATTACTGCCGCAGACTTTTGTGGGTTTGCGGCAGTTTTAATTTTTTGTTCATAACTTTTGGCATAGTTTTTGCAATACTATTATGAAAGCGCTTTCAGAAAAATGCGAAGGGGGCGAGGATCTTGGACAGAGAGGAATTTGAAAAGCTGTATGACAGGACAAAAGAGAGTGTACATAGATATATTGCGGCGAAGTGCTTTTGTCTGGACGATATTGATGACATTTATCAGAACGTCTGGCTGGCGGTGTATGGGGCGCTTAGTAAGCGCCCAGACAGCCCGCCCAACGAAGAAGCCTTCGTCATGCTGATCGCCAAACGCCAGCTTGGAAGATATTACTCCCTGGCGGACAAGCTGAAGCATCTGGTGTCCATAGACCACGCCCCCGAAATAAAAGAAACAGCCGCTGATACCGTAGATGTGGAGGAGGAGCTGCTGGGCAGGGAACTGATAGACGAGATAGGAGCCCTTGTCCGGAAAAAGAGCCTGAACAGCCAGAAGGTGTTCTATCTGCACTATTCAAAGGGCCTGGCAGTAAATGAGATCGCAGAGCTGCTGGGTATGAATGAGAGCACCGTGAAAAAATATCTTTACTCCACACTGCATGAGATCAGAAAGCTGTATGAAAGGAGAGAGAAGCTATGAACGAAAGAGAGCTGTTAAAAAAAGTATCTGATAACGAGTTTGCCTCAAGGGGCTCGGAGCTGTCCGCTGCGGAGGTGCTGGGAACATCAGTGAGCAGCAGAGCAAGGGTGCGCAGCGGCTATTGGAAGCTGGGCCTCGCCGCTTTGGGGGCTGCTGCTGTTGCAGTGAGTGCCGCTGCCCTGCTGAGCAGGAAAACAGTCCCGGCGGATAAAACTGCTGCTTCGTCGCCAAGCAGTGCGGCAGCAGAACAAGATGATACCGCAGCCGAAACTATAGAAAGCAGCTCTTCCCTCGAAGAGCCTGCCCAGACCGCCGAAAGCCTGATATACGATCAGATCCTCAGCGAAATGAGAGCCGGCGCTGATAAAACGCTTGCCTATATCGAAAACGGCTGGCTGGAAAAATCTGCCTGGACGAAAAACGGAGAAACCAAATACGGCGTTTTTCATGAGGAGCACGCCTGCAATTATGTTGTAGTGCCTGACGAAGACGGCAGCTATTTCAACTGTCAGGTTACAGACCCTACTCCGGTCATTGAGTTTCTGGACCTCATGGAGGAGAACAGGGATAAGTGGTCGGTAAAAACTCTGAGCGACAGTGAGCTGCGGTCTATGGTCAACCATGACGACCTTGACCCCGAAATGAAAGCACCGTCTGTAGTCTTTGAATACTGCAATGAAGATGACCCGCAGTATGACACACTTATCACCTACCGGCTCAATCTGATCAAAGGCAATAACTGGACGGCTGGTGTTATCTTCCAGCCGCTCAATGAAAACAAGTCCGCTGCCGAATGTATCACCTTTGACTTTGTGCGTGAGAGCGGCAGGGAATATCTCTTTGATGAGGCGGGGAACCCCCGGCTCCCGGGAGCAGAGGAGGTCGGCAGGACTGACACCCTCTACGCAGGCCCCGACGCTGAAACTATCAGCTATACCTACACCGACCCGATAGGCGTCACGACGGACATTAACGTGAATATAGGCAGAAGCACAAAAATAATTACTGTTGAGACCCTGACAAGCTATACAGCCCAAAAGGGCGAGCTCGACTCGCTGTGCGGCATTGTAA
>CADBTF010000122.1 GCA_902797485.1 uncultured Ruminococcus sp.
GTGGCGTCGTCGATGCAGCCGGGGCGCAGAGCGTCGCCAAGGCTGATAGTAACATCATACTCATAAAGGATATCCAGCACCTTATCGTAATACTCAAAGAATGGGTTCTCGTTGCCGGTCATCATCATCCATGCAAAGAGCAGGGAGCCTCCGCGGGAGACTATATTCATTTTTCTGCCCTCCCGTCTGAAGGCTTCAACTGCCCGGCGGTTGATGCCGGCGTGGATTGTCATAAAGTCAACGCCCTCCTCGGCATGGGCACGGACTACCTTCAGGAAATCCTCGGCGGTAATATCCAGCAGGTCCTTTTCAAGATAGCCGATAGCGTCATACATAGGCACAGTGCCGATCATAGCGGGAGACTTTGCCACCAGCGCCTTGCGGAAGGTATTGGTCTTGCCGTAGTTAGAGAGGTCCATGATGCCCTCGGCTCCGAACTTGTGGGCCAGATCGACCTTTTTCATTTCGTTGTCGTAATTCTTGGCGTCGCCGGAGATACCGAGGTTTACATTTATTTTAGTTCTCATTTTAGTGCCTACGCCCTCCGGGGAGATAGCCTTGTGATTGATATTGCAGGGAATAGCCACCTCGCCCTTTGCCACGAGAGCTCTGAGCTCCTCCGGGTCGATATATTCCTTTTTGGCGACGGTCTCCATTTCCGGGGTGATGATCCCCTGCTTAGCTGCTTCCATTTGAGTATGATAATTTTTTGACATAGTGATATTCTCCTTTTTATATTTAGTCCTTAAATCTGCTGTTTATATCGAAGCCGTGGTCCATAGGTCCGCTGCCCTTGCCCAGGTCGAGCATAGCGCCCAGTGCTCCGGAGATATACTCCTTAGCTCTGCCTGCGGCCTCTTTCAGGGGATAGCCCTTTGCGAGGTTTGAGGCTATGGCGCTGGAGAGGGTACAGCCGGTGCCGTGGGTATTGGGGTTATTGATACGCTTGCCTGTCAGCCAGCAGCTGCCCTCAGAGGTAACGAGGAAATCGTTGGCATCGTTGATGCTATGGCCGCCTTTTAAAAGGACGGCGCAGCCGAAGCGTTCATAGATCTCAGCGGCGGCCTTTTCCATATCCTCCTGTGAGGAGATCTGCTGCCCGGTCAGCACCTCTGCCTCCGGGATATTCGGGGTAATAATATCTGCCAGCGGTATAAGGCGCCTGCAGAGGGCTCCCACGGCCTCCTCGCTGATAAGCCTTGCTCCGCTGGTTGCCACCATAACGGGGTCAAGGACTATATTCTTCGCCTTATACTCCGTGAGCTTATCGGCGATAGTGTTGATAAGCCCTGTTGACGAGACCATTCCGATCTTTACAGCATCAGGGAAAATATCACTAAAGACACGATCCAGCTGATCTGCAAGAAATTCGGGAGTGGCTTCCATTATGCTTGATACGCCGGTCGTGTTCTGAGCAGTCAAGGCAGTGACGGCGCTCATGGCATACACGCCATTCGCTGTCATAGTCTTTATATCTGCTTGTATACCGGCGCCTCCGCAGGAATCTGATCCTGCGATCGTTAATGCTGTCCTCATTAAATTACTCCTTTCGCTGAGTGCATTATTTTTATAACGCGATACAAGGTGGTGCCCCCGGTGTACCGCTTTTTAACATTGTTACAATACATCACAGCACTCGTCATTAGTGCCTCTTTGCTCGTCGGTCCTGTAATGTATCTCCTTGCTGCCGTCTGCCTTTAGGATAACGCGCAGCTCATCTACATAGATCTCAGATCCGAAAATACCAAACTCCGTATCTCCGTTTCTGCTGACTCCGATGTAAGAAATTTCTATGCTGTCCATAAGCTCCTGCTCAGTGGAGTTTTCCCTGATAAGCTCAGGCCTAAACAGAAAATGGTCTGCCACTAGCTTTCTTATTTCATAATCTCTGCTACTCTTATCAGACAGGATTTTTTCCAATCTGCTGTAGCACTTGCCAGGCTGTAATGACCTTAGCTGAGGAATTTCCCACGCCAGCATGTTTATATCCAAATCCAGCTCCTCCTCTCTACCGAGGAAGTGCTTCTCGATTAGACCGTAATAGCCCTCTTTTGGAATTACTGCTTGAGTGTCGGTTTCAAAAAAGACAGTGCAGGTGCTCTCACCTGTCGGGTCAGCCTCCCACTGGACCTCGCCCTCGAAGCCGATATTGCCGCTATCCACAAAGAAAAATCTGCAATAGGGGGTGTCGAAGTAGATGTGCCTGCTTTGCTTTTCGGCCAGCGCCTTGTAGTGCCTGCCGGACTTGACCATTATAAATATCGTAAGTAAAATCAGAAAGCCGTCTGCTGCAAATACTATTATAGCTGTTGTCTTGTAATCATTTGCGCCGTCGCTGATGTAATAATTGTCAGGGTCGCTGGGGTCATAATGAATGGTGACCTTATCCCCCTTTTTCTCAGCTCCCCGGCTGGCATATACATTCTTTAGGTTGAAGGTGCCGTCGGTCTCGACCTCGATCTGTCTCCAGTATTTGCCGGAAACATACTTGTATTCGGGGCTGTCCGTATCCTTTATGCTGCCTGTTCCCTCGTAGATTACTGTACCTGTCACCTCAGCAGTGCAGCTGTCCTTAAGCGAGCTATAAATGTACAGCTCTATTAAGCCTATTAAGATACATATCACTGAAAATGCAGCGACTAATATACAGCAAAATAGCTTTGCTTTTTTACTTGGTGGCTTGTCCAATATAATCACCAACCTATACTTATTTTCCGCCTTGCGGGGGTGTGGCTCCAAGCCTTGAAAGCTCTCTGGCAGCGGACTCAATGTCCTCTCCGCCAAACAGTGCCGAGACCACCGCATAGCCCGCAGCGCCCATGCCGTTAAGCTCGTGGATATTCTCGCGGGTTATGCCGCCGATAGCCACGCAGGGAATATTTACCGATGCTGCGATCTCTCTGAACTGTTCCTTGCTGACGTGTACGGCGTTTTTCTTGGTAGGTGAGGGGAACAGCGCCCCCACGCCCAGATAGTCAGCGCCGGCGGCCTCTGCTGCCTTAGCCTGCTGAACGGTCTTGGCAGTTGCGCCTATGATAAAGCCTTCCGGGGCCTTGGCCCGTATCTCAGACACAGGAGCGTCTTCTATCCCCACATGAACTCCGTCGGCACCGGCTTCAATAGCCGCCTGCCAGTTATCGTTGACGATCAGCGGAGCGCCGTATCTTCGGCAGACAGGCAGAAGCGCCCTGGCTTCCTCCACAAGCTGCTGATATCCGGCACCCTTGTCTCTGAGCTGTACGATCGAAGCTCCCCCTTTGAGAGCCGCTTCAACACATTCGCATAGCCCACGCCCGCCGATGCAGGAGCTGTCGGTTATGGCGTAAAGAGTGAGCTGTTCCTTTTTGAATATCATGATTTCACCTCTGTTGCTTGATACTGCTGTTACTCTTTCTTCTGCCCCTGAAAGGCGACGATTATATATGCCGGTGCTGCCTTAAACTTTCTTTGAACAGCCTTACCAGCTCCTGCGGGTCAGCTGCCTTCATGAGCCCGCTCATAACGCAGATGCCCTTTGCCCCCGCATCAATGACGCTGCCGGCATTATCCGGTGTGATACCGCCAATGGCATAGACCGGCACGTTTACTCTTTGGCAGACCTCATTGAGATATTCAAGCCCTCTGCCGGGGAGCCCCTGCTTGCAGTCGGTGTTGAAGATATGCCCTGCCACAAGGCAGTCAGCTCCCAGCGCGGCGGCTCTTGCGGCCTCCTCCGGGGAGTGGACAGATGCCCCTATATGTTCAAAGCACTGCTTGGTATCATTATCCAGCGCTTCAAGTACAGGCAGCGGCAGGTGTATGCTTTTGACCCCCAGCTTTAGAGCAGCGCTGTAAAAGCTGTGCAGGATAATCCTTGTGCCAAAGGGCTTTACTGTTTCAGCAGTGCGGGCGGCAAGGCGAGTGTACTCCTGCTCTGTCAGGGCTTTTTCTCTGAGTATGATGCTGTCAACTCCTGCCTCTGCAAGGCGCCTGAGCTGCCCCTCCATATCTTCGCAGAGGGTGCTGTTGGTGACACAGATAAGCTTACACATAGAGGTAATCGTTCAGCACCGGCTGGAGCCCCTCCTCGGACATATCGGAGTACATCTGTTTGAAGCTGCGGCTGTCGTTTATCTCGAACTGCTCGTCGCCCTCGGCATCGCTCTCCTTGCCGGTGTATTTGCTTTCGTGGTCGCCTATGCCGGTGGAGACGCCGGCAGAGATCTTGGTGGCAGCGATCTTAACGATGCCGTCTCTGAAGGTCTTGCTCTCACGGGAGGATACGGTTATGCCTGCAAAGGGCAGGAATATCCTGTAGGCGCAGAGTATCTGGCAGAGCTGGCGCTCGCCCACGTCCTGCGGGTTGATCTTTCCGTTGTTGATGATCGGGCGGAGCCTTGGGCAGGAGAGGGAGATCTCTGCGTGGGGGTATTTCCTTTGCAGATAATACATATGCAGAACACTGGCAAGAGCATCCTTCCTGAAATCCGAAAGCCCCAGCAGAGCAGAGCCTGCCACCCCTCGCATACCGCCCATAAGCGCACGTTCCTGCGCCTCAAAGCGGTAGGGCCACACCCGCTTGTGACCCATAAGGTGGAGGGTCTCATACTTGTCTGTGTCATAGGTCTCCTGAAAAACGGTGACATAATCCACACCGCACTCGTGGAGATATTTATAGTCCTCAACATTTACAGGGTATATCTCTATGCCTACCATGCGGAAATATTTTCTCGCCAGCTTGCAGGCTTCGCCGATATACTTAACATCGCTCATGGTCTTGCTCTCGCCGGTGAGGATAAGTATTTCCTCCATGCCGCTGTCAGCGATGACCTTCATTTCGTGCTCTATCTGCTCCATAGTCAGCTTCATGCGGCGGATATTGTTATAGCAGTTGAAGCCGCAGTATACGCAGTAATTCTCACAGTAGTTGGCGATATAGAGCGGGGTAAAAAGATATACGGTATTGCCGAAATGCTTGCGGGTCTCGATCCTTGCACGCTCGGCCATTTTTTCAAGGAAGGGCTCGGCGGCAGGGGAGAGCAGGGCTTTCAGGTCCTCAACAGAGGGGTTCTGCTTGTCAAGCGCCCGCATCACATCGTTGGCGGTGTAAACAGAGGGGTCATAGTTCTCCACCTGAGACATGACCTTCTGCATGATATCCGAGCTGATCTGCTGCTGGCCCTCCATGTACTTCATGTGGTCGGTGCGGCAGGAGGGGTCGTTTTCCAGCTTGTGCTTTTTAGCCAGAGCCGCTTCCGACAGGACCTCGGAATCTACAAAGAACTGATTTTCCATAGTTTTACCTTCTTTATATTATCTTAAAAAGCCTGTCAGTGTGTCGCTGGGAGAGGCTCCTCTGACAAGCACCCTGCCAAGGCCGGAGAGGTATGCGGCTCTGCCGGCTTCAACTGCCTTGCGGAAGGCCTCTGCCATCATCGGCAGGTCGCCGGCTGTAGCGAGGGCAGTGTTGGACATAACAGCGGCGGCACCCATTTCCATAGCTTCACACGCCTGCGAGGGGCGTCCTATGCCTGCATCAACGATAATGGGCAGCTCTATCTCGTCTATGAGTATCTGGATAAAGTCTCTTGTGGCAAGGCCCTTGTTTGAGCCTATAGGAGAAGCCAAAGGCATAACAGTGGCAGCGCCGGCATTTACCAGATCTCTTGCGGTGTTGAGGTCGGGGTACATATAGGGCATGACCACAAAGCCCTCTTTGGCGAGTATCTCGGTGGCACGGACAGTCTCGGCATTATCGGGCAGGAGATATTTGGTGTCTCTCATTATTTCGATCTTTATAAAGTCTCCGCAGCCCAGCTCTCTTGCGAGCCTTGCTATCCTTACTGCCTCGTCAGCAGTTCTGGCACCGGAGGTATTGGGCAGAAGTGTGACGCCCTTGGGGATAAAGTCAAGGATATTCTCATGCTCCTTGGTATTGGCACGGCGAACAGCGCAGGTGATTATTTCGGCTCCTGCGTACTTTACTGCTGCCTCGATCAGAGAGAGGGAATACTTGCCGGAGCCAAGGATAAAGCGGGAGCTGAATTCATGCCCTGCGATCACAAGCTTATCATTTTCCATAGTAATCGTCCTTTCATTTTTCATTGTTTTCAAGACCGGCTATCAGCCGGAGGATAACAGTTGCCTGATGTGCAGCACAGACTGCCACCCTTGCAGAGATCAGACTCAATCCGTCGGCTATATCGCTGCTGCCGTCGCCGCAGATAAACAGCCGGCTGCCGACTCTGCGGGTGACTATGCTGTTGGCAGAATCCAGCCCTGCCATGCCGTTGCCGGAGACTATATATTTGCCCGGCAGCTTTTCAAGGGCGCAGTTTATGAGCATAGCCTTCTGGTCTGCCTTGTCGAAGGCCTCACAGATAATGTCATAGGGCTCAAGAATTGAGGGGATATTATCCTCAGTGAGCCTGACTGTCTGAGAGGTTATCCTGATAAAGGGGGCAATGCGCTTAATGGTCTGAGGAAGGGCTTCGGATTTGTACTCTCCCACCTGCTCAGGGAAATACTGCTGGCGGTTCAGGTTGGAGACATCTACCCTGTCAAAGTCTATCAGGTGGAGATGCCCCACACCGGCTCTTGCAAGGCTAACTGCCACATTAGAGCCCAGCCCTCCCAGACCGCATATTGCTACAGAGGCTTTGTCAAACTGCTTTTGCAGAGCCTCGCCGTGGCGCTTGATAAGCGCCTGATACATCTGTTCGTTGGTAGGTGCCATATCAACCGCCTCCCACAAAGCTGACGATCTCAACACAGTCGCCGTCCTTCAGAACAGTTGTGTCATACTGTGCCTTGGGCACGATCTCCTCGTTCAGCTCCACAGCTACCCTGTGCGGCTGATAGCCGCCCAGACTCACAGCCTCTCCCACAGTCTTCCCGGCGTAATCCAGCTCAGCACCGTTTACAGTCACCATAAAAACACCTCCATAATAAAAAGGGGAGCTGCCGCAAAAACAGTCCCCTTAAAAGCTACAGGTATGAATGTCCCTACGTTGGCATTATCCAAATCAGGTTCAGGGTCGAAGGCTCGATCGCCTTCCTCTCAGCCTGAATACAAGCTCCCCTTTTTTATCAAAACAAGTATACCAAAAATTTATTAATATTTCAAGTCACAGCTGTGACCTGTTTATTACATGGAAATGAGTTTGTCCAGAACTCTGTGGGCCGCCTCGTCCTTGCTCATAAGCGGCAGCTCCTCAAAGCCCTCACGGGTGATAAGCGTCAGAACATTGGTGTCAACACCAAAGCCTGCACCGTCCGTCCGCAGGGAATTGGCGCAGATAAGGTCACAGTTCTTGCTCTCCAGCTTGCGGCGGGAGTTCTCCAGAACATTGTCCGTTTCCATTGAGAAGCCGCATAAAAGCTGGCCCTCACGCTTTGAACCGCCCAAAGCCTTTAATATGTCCTTGGTGCGCACAAGGGGTATGCTCATGTCAGCATCAGACTTTTTCAGCTTGTGGTCCGCAGTCCGGGCAGGGGTGTAATCCGCTACCGCCGCAGCCTTGATGATGATGTCCTGCTCAGGAGCACGGGAAACTACCTCCCGGTACATATCCTCCGCTGATACTGCCCGGACTATATCTGTGAACATCGGCGGCTCAGCCTCCGTGTGGCCGCAGACAAGCGTTACCTCTGCCCCCCGGCGCATGGCAGCCTTTGCAAGAGCTATGCCCATTTTTCCGCTGGAATGATTGGTGATGAACCGCACCGGATCAATAGCCTCACGGGTGGCACCCGCTGTGACCAGCACCCGCTTGCCCGCTAAGTCTTTTTCATAGGCGATCTCCCTGAGCACATATTCCACCAGCACGCTTTCCTCCGGCAGGCGGCCGTCACCAATGTCGCCGTTGGCAAGCATTCCTCTGTCCGCAGCTATGATCTCATAGCCGTAGGAGCTGAGCTTTCTGATGTTGTCCTCAACGATCGGGTTGTGGAGCATATTGTGGTTCATGGCCGGTGATACCAGCTTTTTGCAGGGGCAGGCCATGACGGTAGTCGTCAGCATATCGTCAGCTATGCCGCAGGCTATCTTGCCGATCACATTCGCAGAGGCCGGAGCTATCAGCACACAGTCCGCTGCCTTGGCTAAAGCAACGTGCTCAACACTGTACTGAAAATTGCGGTCAAAGGTGTCTATCAGGCATTTGTGGTTTGTCAGCGTCTCAAAGGTTATGGGGTTGATGAATTCTGTGGCGTTGCGGGTCATGAGCACCTGAACATCTGCTCCGAGCTTTACAAGCATACGGGCTGCGTTCGCCATTTTGTAGGCTGCTATGGAGCCGGTCACTGCCAGCACAACTGTCTTTCCCTTCAGCATTGTTGAATACCTCCAAAAATCAAGTGTAGGTGTTGTGTTAAATTTATTATAACACAGATTTTCAAAAAAAGATATAGCTTTTTAAAATTTTTTGTGGTATACTTAATCTGCGCAAAAAAAGGCAGATGTATCAGTGTGCCGAGCGGGTATCCTCCCCGGAGCCTGACTCGATCTTCACACCCGCATGACGCCTGCGCATTGTATTGTATCCCCGTCAGGGGAATAGTAACAAAGGAGGTTTTCATTATGAAAACAAAAAAGCTTTTTTCCACCCGCCAGCTGGTTATCCTCGGATTGATGACTGCACTTGTGCTCATCTTTTCCCTGACCCCTATCGGCTCGATCCCGATAGGTCCGCTCTCGATAACCCTGAATGTTATCCCTGTGGCTGTGTCCGCTGTCGCCCTCGGGCCGGTAGGCGGCGCTGTAATGGGGGGAGTGTTCGGCCTGTTCAGCTTTCTGCAATGCTTCGGCGTGGGAGTGCCAAGCACTATGGGAGAGATACTTGTAAACATCAGCCCGTTTGCCGCATTTGTTCAGCGGTTTGTTCCCCGTGTGCTGGACGGCCTGCTGGCAGGCTTTATCTTCAAGGGAGTGTCCTCCCTTAAAAGCGTCCGCAGCTATTATATCGTTACCGGCATCGTCAGCACACTTTTCGGCTTTGCACTGTTTATGTCCGGAATGCTGCTGCTCAATTATGACAAGGACGGCAAGTATAAAATGAACGACCAGATGCGTGAGTTTATCGGCACACCCACAATGTTCGTTTATGCCTGCATTTTTGTGGCGCTGCTGAGCTTCTTTATCGGCTATATGATAGTCAGCTCCAAAAAGCTCACACAAACTCAGGTGGCCTGCGCTATCGCCGGCTTCTGCACAGCGCTGCTGAATACGGTCTTCTTCATGAGCGCCCTCGTTATCCTTTTCGGAGATACCGATTACATGAAGGAGCTTATTGCCGGACGCAGCATTCTGCTGTTCGTAGTTACCTTCGTCGGAGTGAATGCGCTGTTTGAAATGATAACCACCACTGTAATAACCGCCGCCGTCGGCACTGCGCTGTTCAAGGCAAAGCTTATCCCTGCACCCCACAGCAGCAGCGAAGCCAAGACCTGAGATCTTTTGGGAGGACTAATATGCTGCTTGCTATAGACATCGGAAACACAAATATTGTTTTTGGCTGCTTTGACGGAGATAAGATATTGTTCCGTGAGCGTGCTGCAACCTCACAGCGGTCTACCGATCTGGAATATGCCTCAGTTATCCTGACAGCCTTCCGGCTCCATGAGGTGGATTACAAAGGGATAACAGGCGCTATGATCTCATCTGTTGTGCCTTCGGTGACTGCCACCATGAAGGCTGCTGTGGAAAAGATCAGCGGCCTGAAGGCCAAGGTAGTTGGCCCCGGCATCAAGACCGGCCTCAGTATCCTTATCGACAACCCTGCACAGCTCGGCTCTGACCTTGTAGTGGCGGCTTCGGCAGGTATCAGGGAATACCCGGTGCCGCTGATAATCATTGACCTTGGCACAGCTACTACCCTTTCTGTCATAGACAGCAAAAAGAACTATATCGGCGGTATAATCATGACCGGTATGGCTGTCTCTGCCGACGCCCTTACCAACAAGACCGCCCAGCTGCCCCGCATAGCCTTTGAGAAGCCAAAGAGGGTCATCGGCACCAACACCGTTGACTGCATGAAGTCCGGCATTATGTATTCCACCGCCGGCGCTATCGACGAGCTGATAAGCAGGATAGAAGAAGAACTTGGTGAGAAATGCACCGTAGTCGCCACCGGAGGCCTGGCCCCACTGGTAGTGCCTATATGCCGCAGGAGCATCACTCTTGACGAGGACCTGCTGCTGAAGGGCCTGAAGATCATTTTCGATAAGAACAACAAGCAGCAATAAAAGCAAAGGACGCTCCGGGGCGTCCTTTTTTTTATCTCAGAAGCTGTCAGCTGTCAAGCAGCACATATTTCTCCGGGAGACTGTCGCTGCGGTCCTCCGGGTTTTGGTAGGTCAGGAGCAGCAGCTTCTTTCCGCTGCGGCTCACTGAGGCGGTTTCTATCTGATAGCGGCTGTCTTTGGAGTCAAGGTATTCGCTGTATTGCAGCTTGCCGTCAGAGAGCGTGCAGAGGGTGTTTTTGCTCTCGTCCTCCGGCTGATATGTCCCGCCGAAGCTTTCAAACCAGAATATCTCTCCGCTGCCGAGGGAGGCTGTAAACAGCCCGCCTGTTTCGGCAATAGGCTCCATAGCTTTCAGGTCGCCCAAGAAACGTGTGATGCTGAAATTTTCGTAGTAGATATACTGCCCGCCTATAACTGCCAGTCTGCTTGCCGGCTGCCGGAGCTCACTGTCTATGTCCTCCGCAGGAGTGTCCTCTCCGAGAGCCTTGACATATATCAATGTTATATCCTGTTCTGAAAGACGGTCGTAGTCAAAGTCGTAGGTGTCCAGCATCAGAGACCACCTGCCGCCTCCGCTGTTTGTAAGCCGCAGAATGTATATGTGATCGTCGTCTGCGCAGAGCTGCCGTGGGGAATCACCGCTGCTGCCGTCAAAGGTCATGGTGAGCACACTGCGGCAGATATCGGTTTCCGGGTCATACTCCATAAGCGTCTGCTGCCATGTACCGTCAATTATGAGCTGCTCGAAGAACAGCACCTTGCCGTTTGCAGCTGTCATGGAGGTGTAGGGAGATATCTTCCCCTCCACCGAACGGACCTCTCTGGCAGTGCCGGCTTTCAGGTCGAACCTGTAGAGCCGCTGCTGCTCCGGCTCGTCGTTCATCAGGCTGCCGGTAACTATCAGCGCATAGAGGCAGTCTCCAAGCTCTGTTCTGGCATAGCCCGGCTCATAGTCTCTGCCCGATACCGTGCCAAGGGCAGTGTCCTTGCCGGTGGACGGGTCAAAAAGCCGGTAATCGTAGGTCTTGCCGTCAGGGTCGTCGGCTGACTTGCTCTCATAGAATATACCGCAGTCTGTAAGGGTCGCCAGCCCGTACTGGCTTATCTCCCCCAAGGAGCCGCCGTTTCGGTCAGTGATCTCTATCCTCACGTTCTCGTCGGCTATGGGCTCGGTGCCGGTGAGCACCTCCGAAGCTGAGCTTTCGCTCTCAGAGCTGACCGGGGAGCTGCTCTCCGGCAGACTGCTTTCAAGGCTGGTGTCTGCATGGCTGCACCCTGCCAGCAGAAGCAGGGCAATAATTACAGCGATAGCTTTCATGCTGCTTCACCTCCGTTTTAAGGCTCTGCTGATACATAGGCCTTGCTGTCAAAGATCTCGCTCAAAGAAAAGCAGTTGTATTGAGAGGCGTATTTCTCGTATGGTGCGTCCTCGCCGGCAAAGGGGTCATCATACCCCTCGCCCACAGGGTAGACGCTGTTATCCGGCGCTATCATGACCTCCATGAACTGCCCCGCATAGACAAAGCAGATCTTATCATTGGGGTATTTGTTGAGGACGGCGCTTATCCTTTCCCAGCCGCTGCCCCCCGCTGCAATGCTGTAGAAAAGCTCCCCCTCTACGGTGTAAAGCGTGACTGATGCGACGACCTTGCTGCCGGAGAAGACCGGCAGGTCGATATAATCAAGTGCGACGGTGTTATCGGGGGTGCGAAGGTGGGAGTAGCCCACGGTGGCGATGCGCAGCTCACCCAGCGGCTCCCGGTATTCCGTCCTGACATAAGCGGCTATCATATTTTTCTCCCGCTCCACAAGAGCCCTGATCTCCTCCGGCGCAGGGGCAGTGCCGGTAACGGTAACTGCCTTGTCAGAAACTATGGCTCCTCCGGTGACAGCGCCTCCGGCCTCCATGCCATCGGTTCCGCCATAGCTGGCGGCTTTATTGGGCATATCGGTCTTTGGGGTGGTCTCCGGGCTGCTTGCCTTTAAAAAGGCGTATGCTCCTACTCCTATCATCAAAGCTGCCGCAGCAGCAGCGATCACTCTGTAGCCGATCCTTGGCTTTCTGTAGTTCAGGGCGGCTTCTATAGACGGTGCGTCAAGTCTGGAAAGTGCTTCGTTTATATATCCTTCGTTCATAACACATAGCCCTCCTTTTCAAGATGCTTCTTTAGTCTGTTTCTTATTCTTGAAAGCTTTACAAAGGCGTTGTTTTCCGAGATGCCAATGGCCTTGGCAGCGTCGGCAGCGGGCTGACAGAGATAATACCTCCTGACGAACAGCGCTTTTGAAGCAGGGTCAAGGGTATCTAAGAACCGGGCTATGCTGTCTCCCAGCTCTGCGGCAGACACCTGCTCTGACAGGGTATCGCTGTGCAGCAGGTTATCCAGTTCCTCCAGCGGCACCGCAAGGGCCTCGCTGCGCTTTTTGGCAGAGGCGGCCCGCAGGCGTTTCAGCGAGAGGTTCCTTGCTGCCGCACAGATATAGGCTCCCAGGGGCTTTGGCTTTTCAGGCGGCACCCTCTGCCAGACAGCTAAATAGGTGTCGTTTTCTATCTCCTCCGCATCACTTTTGCTGCCGGTAATATTTTCCGCCACGCTTCTGACCAGCCTGCCGTAGCTTTGCTTCATTTCATCAATAGCCTGCTCCGAGCGCTCAAAGAGCAGCTTGATAATTTTCTGTTCCTCCATACCCGCACCTCCTTTGCCTTCTGTTATATATCTTCCCCTTTGATA
>CADBTF010000123.1 GCA_902797485.1 uncultured Ruminococcus sp.
CTCCACATGGGGAGCAGAGAGTTGAGCTTGTCAACATATTCCTTGCCTACCATTTCTTCACGGGTCTTCATATAGCTTTCGTGGTTCAGATAAAACAGCAGATAGTTGCCGAATATCCATAAAGAGAATACAGCATGAGATACCACCCCTTTTGCTGCACTAACGTAATTTCCGCTTTTGAAGATCAAATCGGCTATAAGCCCGGAGAAAACACCTATTGCCAGAGCATACCAGCTCATGCCGGATAAGAGCATAAGGATACCCATGAGTATGCTCATGATCCATATCATACCGAATTTTTTTACTCTCGTAAGAAACAGCATATATACAACGCCCCCGACCAACGGGCATATCACCGTCAGCATTGGGTAAAGTATCGGCACCATGCCCAGCATCGCTGTGATGAAAACGATCACGAAATAGATCGCAGAGAAGATACCGATATTTATAAGGTCTTTTCCATTCAACTTTTCTTTCATTATAATACTCCTTTTAAATGAGTTAGCTATCGCTAACCACAATTTGATAGCTATCCCAAATAAAAAAGAGCCTTTCGGCTCTTACAGATAGCTCCTGCTTTTTCTTTTTGTCTGTGTTTTAAGATATTGGTTATGTCCAGTATATCTTAAATACCCGAATACACTTGGTCGGTTTTTTTATTCAGGCACCCTCTAAAAACCACCCTTAAATTTGCTCTATCATAAAAATATACCATTTTTTAGCGATACAACCGCATTATAAGCCTTAAACTACAATATTACCGCTGTTTTTCTGCCCTGTTTTCCTCAACAGGGCGCACTTATCCCCTCTGGTGGCTTCGGGCGTTTTAAAAATTCATACCTCATGAAGTTGATTATTGTGCCTTTGTGAGTGATAAGACCTTCATTTTCGAGCTTTTCATCGAACATACAGAACAGTTCTTCCATGAGACCTGCCTGTGCGAGCATATACATATTACACCTCAAATGCGCCCCTTTGTCAATGAGCCAAAACCAAAACTATCAGCTGAGAACAGCCCTCAAAGCCAGTGTCTCCCTGTCTGCCAGCAGCAAGGGCGTCCGCTTGCCTGCCGCAATACTGCCGTATTCCCCGTCAATGCCTATAGACCGGCAGGGATTGACCGCCGCCGCCTTTACCGCCGCCTCCAAAGGCAGCCCGAACTCCACCGCCTTTTGCATACATTTATATACAGAGGTCACACTGCCGGCGATAGTTCCGTCAGCAAGGCAGGCACGGTCCCCTTTAACATATACCTTCTGCCCCCCAAGCTGATATTCCCCCTCCGGCATACCCGCCGCCTCCATGCTGTCACTGATAAGCACAAGCCTGTCCTCTCCGAACAGCCTGTAGGCCGCCCGCACCGCACAGGGAGATGTATGCACTCCGTCGCAGATAAGCTCCGCAAAGCAGCCCTCTCTGTCAAAGGCCGCCCCGATCACCCCAGGAGCCCTGTGGCTGAAGGGCGGCATGGCGTTGTACATATGTGTGATGTGGTCGGCACCGGCCTCAAAAGCCGCCGCCGCAGTCTCGTAGCTGCTCTCCGTGTGACCAAGAGAAAACCGCATCTCGCCCCTCATGGCGGCAATGCACTCTATGGCCCCCTCAAGCTCCGGCGCTATAGTCACCAGCCTGATAAGCCCCCCTGATGCCTCCTGCCAGCCCCTCAGCTTCTCCGCAGAGGGCGCCTGTATATGCTCCCCCTTCTGCGCGCCCTTCTTTGCCGGGCTTATAAACGGCCCCTCTAAATGCACCCCCGCCAGCTCCGCTCTGCCCGCAGGGTGAGGCGCCGCCTTGTATCCCGCCGCCGCTTTCAGTATCCTTTCAAGCTCACTGTCCGGCAGGGTCATGGTGGCAGGGCAGATCACCGCCGCCCCCTGTGAGTATTCATATTCCGCAATGGCATCTATGGCTGCAGCAGTTCCCTCGCAGAGATCATGCCCCCTGCAGCCGTGAAGGTGTATATCGCAAAGCCCCGGCAGCACAAAGCACCCCTCAGCGTCAACCACCTCACCGGAGTATTTTATCATCGCCTCCGGCGGCAGCAGCATTGAGATCCTCCCATTATCCGTAACCACCGTCAAGGGCTCAAAGCGCCCGCTCTCTGTGAACACCAGTCCGTTTTTTATAAGCATCTCACTCACCGGCCCTTTCCGGTTCTCCGAAGCCGTTGAACAGCCCCACTCCCAGCACCGCCGTAAAGCCCACAGCCGCAAACACGCTGAAACGCTCGAATATCCCGAAATAAGCCTTCGGGATAGCTCCGTCCTTGACAGCCGCTGTTCCGATAGCCCCCGCAAACATCAGCGCTAAGGCCACACCCGCAGTCACAGCAAGCCCCTTGTGTTTGGAGCGCACACCTCCCACAATGACCGTGATAAGCGATACTATCGAAAGCCCCACCACCAGTACAGTGACGATATACAGGTGCATGAAATCCTGAAAGGTCCCGGCGTAGCCGCTGTCCGAAAGCGGGAACATCTTGTACCCGATATGCGAGATCCAGCTCATGACAGTAAACAGATATATCCCCGCCCGCAGAGTCTTTGTCAAACGCCCCTGAATATATATGCAGCAAAGCGTCAGGCAGACGACCTCACAGCAGCCGTAAAGCGCCGAAAGCTGCTCCCATAACATTCTCGAAGGAGCATTCTCTGCGCTCAGATCGCTGACAGCCTGAGAGAGCCAGTCATATCCCGGATAAGCCAGCGGCGAAAAGATCACCGCCGCAGCATAAGAGATCAGCGATACCACTCCCAGCAGCCCAAGCCGGTTAATCAGTCTTCTTTTCATTTTCAGCACCTCCGAATTCATTGCAAAACCACTCCACATAACCCTCCAGCATATCCTCCGGCATACGCTCACCGCAGGCGGCGCAGTCAAGAGAGTAGTCCAGCATGGAGTGTACCGTCATAGCAAAGGAAAGAGCAGCAGCGTCTATGTCCCGCACCCTCAGCTTCCCGTGTACCTGCAAAGCGTAGAAAAGGCTCTTTGTCGCCCCGATCATTTTGCGGGTCTCCTCCCGCATGATAGCCGCAGCCGCCGGGTCGATTGCCCTCTGGGAATAGATCAGCCTGTAAAACGAAAGCAGCTCCGGCTGAGCGTTAAGCTGCCTGTAGCTCTCCACAGCCCCCAGCAGTGCCTCCTTTGCAGTCCTGCCCTTCACCAGCTCACCGTAGTCTGTGCTCCCCAGCGACAGCCCCTCCTTCGAGCGCTCCCGCAGGTATTCATACATCGCCGCAATTATAGCCTCCTTGGACTCAAAGTGGTTGTAAAGCGAGGGCTTCCTGATGCCCAGCCTGTCAGCAATCTGCCCCATGGACACCGCCCCGAGCCCGTTCTGCGAAGCCAGCTCCAAGGTCGCAAGTATGATCTGTTCCTTTTTAGTCATGGTATCATCTCCGTTGTTATCCTTCATTAGTAATTATACTACCGTTCGTTAGTTTTGTCAAGCACTATTTTTCAGCTCCGGCTTTTGACATTCTCCCCCCGTCCCTGCTGATGCCCTCGCTCTTGCTTTCTCATCAGCTGTGTGCCCCGCATTTATAGGCGTATGAACTGCCGTAAATATTGGCTGTTTATACCGCAAAACATAAATGTAAATTTTTTGCGATATTGTTTGAATTTTGAACCGAAATCGTTTTCTGAAAACGTAACCACCCCCCATTTTTCGCCCTTATAGGCAACTTTCACAAATATGAGCAATATTTATATTGCAAAATGCTGATTGACTAATATTTTTTAATTTGATATTATAAAGTATAGAGATGAAATGATGTCTCGCTCACGCACAGTTTCGCTGTGTAGGACGAAATGTCCGAGTATTAAAGGAGGTATATTATGAAACTTGTAAAGAGACTTTCTGCTGCTTCTTTGGCAGTGCTGATGGCTGCATCCATCTCCGCCTGCGGAAGCTCAGACAGCAGCGGTGATGCCGCCGCAAACGGCGATACCACCACCGCTACCACCGAACCCGGCAAGGAGCTCAACGAAGACCAGAAAAATCAGGTAGCAAGCCTGACAGAAAACGAAAATCTGAAAAAGACCGAGCTCGCCAACAAGACCATCAAGTGGCTGGCTCACTATGACATCAACCCCTCTGCCGGTGCCGTAAAGGGCACAGAGCTTGAGCTCTTCGAGCAGAAGTATGACGGAAAGATCGAGTGGGTAAACGCCGACTGGAACAGCCGCTATACCAAGCTGGCTTCTCTGGTTATGGCTAATGAGTCCCCCGACTTCTTCCCCGCCGACGATATGGACACCTTCCCCAAGGGCGCTATCAAGGCTATGTTCCAGCCTATCGACGATTATGTAGACCTCGATTCCGAACTCTGGAAGGAATCCAAGAAGTATTGTGATGACTTCCTCTTTAACGGCAAGCACTACATTGCAGTTATCTACCCGGAGCCTAACCTCGTCTGCATCTACAACACCAAGACCATCGAGGAAAACTCTCTTGATGATCCTGCTGAGCTGTATTACAACGACGAGTGGACCTGGGATAAGTTCCAGGATATGTGCAAGACCTTTACCGACGCCGATAACGAAAAGTACGGCCTCGACGGCTACTGGTACGGCAACGCTATCTCCCAGACCTCCGGTAAGCCTCTGATCGGTATGACCGACGGTAAGATCGTTCACAACCTCGACGACCCTGAGGTTGCCAAGGCTCAGGACTTCATGTACAACCTCGAAAAGGATAATGTCTGCTTCGACCGCTCCTCCAACAACTGGAGCACCAGAGGCGACGGTACTACCGGTGAGGGCCTCGGTTCTTACCTGACCCTGTTCATTCCTACAGGTCTCTGGGCTATCCAGAATACTCCTGAAAACGTTAAGATCATCGGCGATGTTGAAGCAGGCGAGATCATGTTCGTTCCTATGCCGAGAAACCCCAACGGCGACGGCACATATTACATGGGCTCCCGTGTTCACGGCTATAACATCTGCACCGGCGCTCCCAACCCCGAGGGCGTTGCTGCATACCTCGACTGCTGCCAGGTAGCTTATCAGGAAGCTGCTAACATCGGCGAGGAAGTTCTCCGTGAGGACTATAAGTGGAACGACGATATGATAAAGATGAGAGACGAGTGCTACAAGCTCTGCGCCGAGCATCCTATCTTCGACCTCCAGAACGGTGTATCTCCTGAGCTCGATGCTGTTATGCAGGATCTCTCTCAGGCTACCATGATCACCGGCGGCGGCGCTACCACCTGGACCGAAGCAGTCGGCACCAACAAGGCTAAGGTAGAGTGGCTGCTCGATCAGGCTAACACCAATATCGCTGACAAGCCTACCAAGTAATTGGAAAGCTTTGGAAACGCAAAAAAGCAAATAATCAAAGCGCAGCACTTCGGTGCTGCGTTTTTTGTACCTTTTTACAAAACTTGCAAAAGCTTATTGAAATGTTCACAGAAATGCGTTATAATAAAAATGTATTTTTGGTCGGGAGGTTTTGAAATATGGGCGGTTTTTTCGGAGCTGTTTGTAAGGACAAAAACGAAAACTGTATCTATGACGTGTTTTACGGCACCGACTACCATTCTCACCTCGGCACAAGACGTGCAGGAATGGTGGTTTATAACGACGATAAGGGCTTTGACAGAGCGATCCACAATATCGAGAATTCGCCCTTTCGTACCAAATTCGCAGACGATGTGAATTCTATGAGTGGTCACCTCGGCATTGGCTGCATCTCAGACTATGAGCCCCAGCCCCTTATGGTGCGCTCTCACCTCGGCACCTATGCTATCACCACAGTCGGCAAGATCAATAATACCGAGCAGCTGCTCGATCTGGTCTATAAAAACGGCCACACCCATTTCCTCGAAATGAGCGGCGGAGACATCAACGCCACCGAGCTTGTGGCCGCCATAATCAATCAGTGCGATTCTATCGTTGACGGTATCCGCTTCGCTCAGGAGCGCATCGAGGGTTCCATGACCCTGCTGCTCATGACCAATAAGGGCATCTATGCCGCCAGAGATAAACTGGGCAGGACACCCGTCGCCTTAGGCAAAAAAGAAGACGGCTCCGGCAGGTGCATCTCCTTTGAGTCCTTCGCTTATCTGAATCTGGGCTATGTCCATGACAGAGAGCTCGGCCCCGGAGAAATAGTTTTCGTCGATGCCGACGGCGCCGAGACCGTCAGCAGGCCCGGCAGAAAAATGAAGATCTGCTCCTTCCTGTGGGTCTATTACGGCTACCCCTGCTCCTCCTATGAGGGAGTAAGCGTCGAGCAGATGCGCTATAACTGCGGCGAAATGCTCGCCAAGCGTGATGACGTCAAGCCCGACCTCGTGGCTGGCGTCCCCGATTCCGGCACCGCCCACGCCATAGGCTATTCCAACTATTCAAAGATACCATTCTCACGCCCGTTCATTAAGTATACCCCCACCTGGCCCCGCTCCTTTATGCCGGTGAACCAGTCCCAGAGAAACCGCATCGCAAAAATGAAGCTTATTCCGGTGGTGGACCTTATCAAGGATAAAAGCCTCCTGATGATAGACGATTCTATCGTCCGGGGTACCCAGCTCCGGGAGACCACCGAGTTCCTCTATAACAGCGGCGCCAAGGAAGTGCATATACGCCCCGCCTGCCCCCCGCTGCTCTACGGCTGCAAGTACCTCAACTTCTCCCGCTCCACCTCTGAAATGGAGCTTATCACCCGCCGCATAATCGCTGCAAGAGAAGGCGAGAATATCACCGACGAGGTCCTGAGATCCTACGCCGACCCGGACAGCCGGAACTATAAGGAGATGCTGGAGGAGATCAGCCGCCAGCTGAATTTCACCTCCCTGCGCTACCACCGCCTCGACGATATGATAGAATCCATCGGCATAGCCCCTGACTGCCTCTGCACATACTGCTGGAGCGGCAGGGAGTGATATGCCTGCTGTCCTCAAAAACGGACACATAAATATTTATAAAGGACGTCTTGTATAATGGCAAAGAATAACGATAATAAGAATTTTGAGATCCCCCGCCCGGAGTTCCCGAAACGTGCCGTCGTCACCGGCGGTATGCCCTACGGAAATAAGACCCTCCATTTCGGTCATGTGGGCGGTATGCTGGTTTTTGCCGATACCTATGCCCGCTTCCTGCGTGACCGCATCGGCAAGGAAAATGTCATCTTCGTGACCGGCACCGACTGCTACGGCTCCCCTATAGCCGAGGGCTGGAGACAAAAAGTCGAAAAGGGCGAGTTTGAAGGCTCCCTTGAGGACTTCGTCAGAAGCAACCACAATGCCCAGAAAGCCACCCTCGACAGCTACGGCATCAAGCCCGATCTCTTTGCCGCCTCCGGCCTCGACCGCTCCAAGGAGGTCCACGCCGAGGTAACAGACCTCTTCCTGCGCTCCCTCTATGAGAAGGGCCAGCTGGAAAAGATCAGCACAATGCAGTTCTATGACGAAAAGGCCGGTATGTTCCTGAACGGCCGCCAGGTCATCGGCAAATGCCCCGTGGAGGGCTGCCAGTCTGAAAAAGGCTACGCCGACGAGTGCGACTTAGGCCATCAGTATATGCCCGAGGACCTTATTGACCCTGTCAGCACCCTCAGCGGCGAGCGCCCCACCATGCGCCCCGTCACCAACTGGTATTTCAAGCTCACCGATTACGAAAAGCTCCTTCAGGACTGGGTCGCTGATATGCAGAAGCGCAAGGACATCAGGCCGGTGGTATGGAAAACTATCTCCGAATTTCTCAAGCCCCCGGTGATATACGTCAAGCGTGAATTTGAGGAAAAGTATCTTGAAATAAAAAGCACTCTCCCCGCCCATGAGTATCTGGAGGAGCCCAAAAAGCCCTCATTCACCATAGGCTTTGAGCGCCTTGCCGACTGCGAGCAGGCCAGCCGTATACTTGCCAAAAACGGTATCCGCTTCCGCACCGGCAAAAAGCTCGTTCCTTTCAGGCTCACCGGCAATATAGAGTGGGGCGTGCCCGCTCCCGATTTCGAGCAGACCGGCGAAAAGCTCACCGTATGGGTCTGGCCCGAATCCCTCTGGGCTCCTATCTCCTTCACTCAGACCTATCTTGAAAAGCAGGGCCGTGACCGCAGTGAGTGGAAGGACTATTGGTGCAGCAAGGATTCCACCGTGTACCAGTTTATCGGTCAGGATAATATCTATTTCTACGGCGTCGCAGAGCCAGCTATGTGGATGGCTCAGCAGCAGTCCGCCGAGAAGACCGCACAGGTCCCCGAGGGCGAGCTGACTATGCCTGTGATAGTTGCTAATCATCATATATTGTTCCTGGATAAAAAGGCTTCAAGCTCCGGCGCCGTCAAGCCCCCCATGGCTGATGAGCTTCTCAGTTACTACACCCCTGAGCAGCTGAGAATGCACTGGCTGGGACTTGGCCTGGGCCAGCGCTCCGTAAGCTTCATGCCCAAGCCCTTTAACCCCGCAGCCAAGCCGGAGGACCCGGACCCTGTCGTAAAGGAAGGCTTCCTGCTCTCAAATGTCTATAACCGCATTATCAGGACCGCCTTCTATACCGCCCAGAAGGAGCTGGACGGTATCCTCCCCGCCAAAGCCCCCAGCGAGCAGCTGGTCTCCGAGGGCAAAAAGGCTGTGCTGGACTACGAGCGCCATATGTCCAAGTTCAATTTCCACCAGTGTACCTATGTGCTGGACAGCTACATCAGAAACGGCTCCAAGTATATGGCCAAGGTCCTTGACGGCAGCGAAAAGCCAAAGGAAGAGATCGAGCAGGCATTGGCA
>CADBTF010000124.1 GCA_902797485.1 uncultured Ruminococcus sp.
AAATTCCTGCTCTTTTCGTGGGGATCTTGTCTGCTGCCCTGCACCCGATCATGCCTTCCGGGGGTATTACTGTAGGAAAGAAAGAATATCCAGTCAGGAGGAATATATATGCCGCCGAAAGCAAACGGTCAGTCTATAAAAGACCCAAACAATTTTTCAGGTATCAATAAGGATAAATATGTTCAGCTGGTCCGGGAGGACGCTTACCGTCACCCCTGGCAGGGGGACCCGGTCACTGTTGCCAACGGTGCAGCGGATAAATATGACAGTATGTCAGAGGAAGAGCTGGCTGCTGATTATGACAGGCTGCTTGATGCAAACCCAAGAGAATGGCAGGCCAAGACCATTCAGGAGAATAAGAATGTTCCGGAATGGGTGTATAATACCGGGAACGCCGCTGTGCTGGGGGATTATCTGAATGAGCACAAGGAAGCCATGACCTATGAGCAGCAGCACATTCTGAAGGAGAATATCCGTGTCAGCGAAAAGCGGGCAGAGCTGCAAAGAGAAGCTGACGAAAAGATGCGCCGGGGTCAGGACCTCTACACCGATGCGGAGATCATCTCTGATGATGCCCCCGAAAACGGCGTGGGTGCCGTAAGGCTGCAGGGAGTGGTGCAGAAGGAATTTCAAAACACCGGAAACGGCTGCTGGGCGAATTTCTTTCAGGTGCTTGCTTCCAGCAAGGGAGTGGACCTTACCCAGAACGACATCAAAAATTACCGCCCGGACATTTCCCGTCAGGAGGCTGAAAAGACCAACGCCCTGACCCATGAAGCCTACAACGCCGACCATGAGAACAGCGCCCTCGAAATGGGCGATTCTATCCTGTCATTCCTGCCCAACACCATGCTCAAGGAGATAGAGATCCCCCCCTACGGCGAGAGGATAGAGCAGGAGGGTATCTCCAAGGAGCAGTTTATCGACAGTGCCGTTGAGGAAATGAGATACACCATCTCCCATGCGATCATTGACGACCGCTCACCCATAGGGCTGCTTTCCGGCGGGCATTATCTGACTATTACCGGCATCAACGGCGATACGATCGAATTCAAAAATTCCCTCAGAGGAAAAAATCAGCGTAACGAACCTAACACGACATA
Source organism: uncultured Ruminococcus sp. (assembly GCA_902797485.1). Classification (GTDB taxonomy): domain Bacteria; phylum Bacillota; class Clostridia; order Oscillospirales; family Ruminococcaceae; genus FB2012. The sequence goes on from CADBTF010000124.1 coordinate 1,104, forward strand.
TACGGCCTCTTTAAAGGACAAGGTGAAAGAGATACTCGGAAGGCCGAACAACGAGGAGGGCGTTCAGCTCACATGGCTTTCTGACATCAAGCTCTCAAAGGACGGCAGGACTGTCTTCGGGGTGCCCAGCAGCTATGTGGAGATGACCGAAAACGGTGAGCTCACCACCCAGCCCATGCAGATCAGGACCGGCTCCCAGAACGCCGGCACCATGCAGATCAACCGCCTTGGTATGCCGGTGTTCCGTCACGGCGGCAAGGAGGACACCCTCGGTGAGCAGAAGTTCAGGAGCCTTGTGCAGAACAACATCATCAAGACTGAAAAGGTCTATCTGCCAAAGAAGCTCAATGCGGACTACCTGCGGCAGCAGGCGGAGAAGCGCAGTCTTGTGGAGGAAAATGACCTCCGCCGGATAGATAACGACACCTTCGGCATGGAACGCCCGCCCCTTCACAGCCTTGACGACCTGAACCTCCCGAAGGCCAGAAAGCAGAGCAGCTACAAGGACGATTTCAATTCCGATTTTGCAGAGCGTTTCAGAAACAAAATGTTCGCAGACATTGACGATGAGCTTACGGAAAAGGCAAATCAGAAGGCCGTGCAGCAGGAGCAGCAGCAGATCAGGGAAAGCCGCATCAGCGCCCTCAGAGAGGGCTTTGCGAGCATCAGATCAGGGGATCACCCGGAGCTTTTCAGCTCTGATGCAATGGACAGCAGCAAAACGGAGCTGGACAGCTTATCCGCTGATGAGCTCCTGCGGGCAAAGGATTCTCTGAACGGTGTGTTCGGCACAGGCTCAGAGGGCTATCTTATCATGGATATGCAGGCAGAGCTTGACCGCTTCTGGTACAGGAAAACTCCTGACAGCCAGCCGGTAAACCTCATGGAAGATGTCAATGACAGGCTCATTAACTCCAAGAGAGTGGATTACTTAAAGCTCCAAAAAGCCGATCTGTATCTTTACGTCAGAGCCGAGCTGCTCCGTCAGCTTGGCAGAGAGGATTCGGAGCTTTGCTACATAAACGATGATGTCCGGCTGGAAAAGCTTTCCTTCAAGGCCAAGGCAGAAGCAAAGACAGAAGCCAAGGCAGAGGCCAAAGCAGAGCCCGTTCAGGGGAAAGCAGAGCAGCCAAAGGCCGGCTCCCCCGCTGAGAGGATAGCGGCTATCGCAGCCTGCTCCAACGACGAGAGCAGCAGGCACTACTACACCCTCCAGGACGCACGGCTCAAAAAGGTCGGCCCTGATGAGGTCATTTCCTCAATGGCCGGCAGGAGCCGGGAGGAGATTGACAGGCTGGCACAGGTGTTCGACTATATCTTCGGGAAGGAACACAAGATAAAGAACTTCTCTCTGCATGAGGAAACAGGCGGCAAAAAGACCAGCAAGAGCTTTGATGAGCTTTATGACGAGCAGTACAAGGGCAGCAAGAGATCCAAGGAGGAAAAGGAGAATTTCAAGAAGGCTGTGGTGCTCAATGCTCTTGCGTCAATGAACAGCAGCAAGATCACCCTTGGCAATTCCTCCGTTGAGGGGCTGGACAAGATAGTTTTCGGCCCCGGCTCCGATAACGAGCTGCGCAGCGCTGCCAAGGAGGAGCTTATGAGCGAAAAGCATAACTTCTCCGGGGCTTCGCTGCAGGGATATAATAACGTCAGGCTGGAATACGGCGTGGATAAGATACGCAGTACCCTCAGCCGTATGCTTGCAGATGTTGAAGCTGCCGACCCAAAGGAAGGGAAGTCTTCAGAGAGCTTCAAGAGCATGAAGGAGAAGCTGACCTCTCTCAACAAGCTGGTGAACGAGACCTGGAAAAAGAGGATAGATGAGAAAAAGCCCATAACCTTTGAGATGATGAATGAGTTCACCGAAAAGGCCGACGCCCTCCGCAAGGGCATCAAGGGCTATCTTGACCACAAGGCGGAGCAGATCGCCAAGGACCCCTCCCTCCGCAGCGACCCGAACTCTCCCGACCAGAAGCGCATCAGGGCGAATATCAACAACCTGAAAGCCCTCAACGAAATGAGCCGCAGCGTTGAAAGGGGAGTGCTCATGGGCATCTCCGGCAAGGCAAGGCGGTTCTTCAAGCAGGATATGCAGGCTCGTCAGGCCCGCAGAAGGCTGATAAAAAAGGGGCAGGCTAATGAGTTCGCCGCCAACGCCGCCAGCACTCTTGACAGAGCAGGCCACCTGAGCAGCTCCGCCTTTTCAAGGCAGCATATCTTCGGCAGAGAGAGCTTGAAGCAGGCAAGGAACAGGATAGTCAGCAGCGTTGAGAAGAACTACAGCGCAGGGCAGCAGAGCTCATTCAGCAGGAGTGCAGCGGTGCAGAACACAGTTGCTAAAGCCCAGAGTGATTTCACCCAAAGGAATAAAGTACTCACCAATGCGGAGCTCACCAAGATACAGAGCCGGCAAATAAATGCCCTGAACCGCATGGCCCCCACCCTTGACACAGATCAGTATGATGTGGACCGCTACAGCTATCTGCTGCTGGCTAACGATAAAAAGTCTCTGCTGGATAAGAGCAGCCAAAATGCCACCCTTGTGCCCGACAACAAAAAAGAGGGCATAGAGCTTATGGACACCGTCTTCGGGTTCAGGCCGGGGAACGCTAAAAAGTATCTCTCAGGCAAGGCCGCAGGCAGCTCCTTTGAGACCTTAAAAGATATACCTCAGGATTTCAAGGCGGTCTACAGAGGCAATGAGCCCGGCACTGACGGGGCCAGGCTGTCCGAAAAGGACTTTGCAGCTCTGGCATTCAGCGGCGCCCGGACTATGGAAGCGTATGAGGCAGTAAAGCCCGGCAAGGACAGCGGGCTTTCGCCGGAGGATTCAAGGATACTGAACGCCGATAAATACACCCTCTCACCTTTCAGCGGCGAGCCCGCCCTCACAGAGGATTGGGGGAAAGCAAACCTCCCCCGTATACAAAACGGGCGCAGGCAGGCATCAGAGGCTATGAAGGCCTACAGTGAGGGTAAGCTGGCTCCGCTGGCAAAGCTCATAGCCTTTGGCATCAAGGACACAGTCAGCAGCTGCGCCGGCTCTGAGGATATGCAGAATTTCTCTGCTGCCGGTGAGATGACCAAGCGCCTTTGCAATATGCTGGAAAGGGACGATAAGCTGAAAAGCGAAGCCATGAAGTACGGCTTGAAGCCCAAGGACCTTGAAATGGCAGACAGCATCGCTGCCCTTGGCATGATAGACAGCAGGAGCAGGTACGGCGAACAGCTTATGAAGACCCGGCCCGACCTTTTAAGTGAGAACGCCCGCCATGCAGTTATGGCAGATATTTACATTGCTGACCTTGTCAGCGATGAGCACGCCAACCTTGAAAGGAACGTGCTGCAAAAGGACAGCAGATACAAAAAAGCCATGAAGCAGGCCCCGGACGGCAAGTCAGGGGATATGCCGGAGATACTGGCTAAAAAGCTGGGCTTTAAGAACCCTCTGTTTGAAAAGCTCGGCAAGCCCGGTGCCTATGAAGCTCTGCGTCAGCAGGCTGTCAAGATGATAAAGGAGACCGAATTCAGGGACATGAGCATCAAGGACTTTGAGGAGACCATGAGATCAATACGCACCGTCAAGGCGGACACCAACAAGAGCTCCACCCTGCATACCCTTAAAGAATACAGCAATGGAGCCAAGGGCAAGAACGGGCTTTACAAGCTGGAGACCGGCAAGCCCCAACCCTCCAGGGAGGCCGGAAAGCAGGTCAAGACCGGCAAGGCCGCCGTTAAGCAGCCCGCAAAGAAATAAAAAACAAAGCCGTACAGTCACGCTGTACGGCTCAGTTTTATTATACAGCAAAAATGTTTACTTTCCCCTTTTTGCTCTGTTCCTAAAGCTCCCAGTCAGCAGAGAAATGTAAGGCTGCAAGGATTATGCGCAGTATGCAGATAAGCTGCAAAGCGGTTCTCTGACGCTTTCAAGTATTTACAGGACGCTGCCGGATGATGCAGACATCGAAAACATGAGTTTCGGGGATATTTTTAAGACAACAGCGCGGGAGCTAAAGGAGCATTCATTCAATCTCCTCGGTACGGTCTCGATGAAAGATGAAAATGAAGTTCAGTGTATTTTTCGACACTCTGTTGACTTTATCTGCGTTTTATGCTAAAATTAATATGAATAATTATAGATTCTGACGGCATGTACATCTATTGCCGGTTTAC
>CADBTF010000125.1 GCA_902797485.1 uncultured Ruminococcus sp.
CAACTATGACACAGAAAAGCATGAGAAGAAGGACACCGGTGATGACTTCCTCAAGGACGGCAAGAAGGGCGTTTGGGTTGTAAACGATAACCAGGGTAATAACTACCAGGATAAGCTCGATGCAGCTCTCAAGGCTCAGGCTGGCAGCGACACCAAGATCGATATGTTCCTTATCGAGGCTGACTACGCTTTGAAGTATGTTAACGGACCTTATGTAATGCCCGTTAAGGAAGTTGGTCTTACCGACGACGATCTGAAGGATCAGTATCAGTACACCAAGGACATCGTTACAGACTCCAACGGAGATCTCGAGGGTGTTTCCTGGCAGGCAACTCCTGGTCTGTTCGCTTACAGACGTGACATTGCTAAGGACGTTCTCGGCACTGACGATCCTACCGAGGTTCAGAACGCTATCTCTGACTGGGATAAGTTCAACGATGTTGCTGCTAAGATGAAGGAAAAAGGCTATTTCATGCTTTCCGGTTATGATGACAGCTACAGAACCTTCTCCAACAACGTTACTAAGGGCTGGGTAGACGCTGACTACAACGTAGTTATCGACGACAACCTGATGAAGTGGGTTGACCAGACCAAGGAATATTCCGATAAGGAATACAATAACAAGACTTCTCTGTGGGATGAGCAGTGGGGCAAGGACCAGTCCAAGGAAGGAAAGGTATTCGGCTTCTTCTACTCCACATGGGGCATTAACTTCACACTGGCCGGCAACGCAGGCAGCAACGATCTGTACTATGTATGCCCGGGTCCTCAGGCTTATTACTGGGGCGGTACCTGGATGTGCGCAGCAGACGGCACTGACAACGTTGACATTGTTAAGGACATCATGAAGAAGCTCACCTGCGACGCTGCTAACATGAAGAAGCTCACTGAGGAGACTCAGGACTACACCAACAACGCAGCCGCTATGAAGGAGCTGTCCAATGGCTTCCAGTCCACATTCCTCGGCGGCCAGAACCACATCGCTCTGTTCGTTGATGCTGCTGCTAAGATCGACGCTTCCAACGCTGGCCCATATGACCAGGGCTGCAACGAGGCATTCCAGAAAGCATTCAAGGATTACTTCACCGGTAAGGTCGATAAGGACACCGCTCTCAAGAACTTCTACACAGCTGTTCACGAGAAGTATCCTGATCTGAAGGTTCCTTCCTAATCAGACGTCTATAAGTTTTTAACTGAATAGAACGCTTGCTAATCAAGTGGGGGCGGGCTAAACCCCGTCCCCTTTTTTAGCGGTTAAGAAGTTATGAAAGGTAAAATAGCTCAGTGCTATAGTAGGTGATCAGATGCGTAGAAAATCCATTAGTTACGCTAAATGGGGCTACATTTTTGTGATCCCGTTTTTTGCGGTATTTATTGTATTCAGCCTTATTCCTCTGGTTTCGACCTTTAAGAATTCCTTTTATGAGAACTATCTTGTAAACGGTTACAGACAGGTCGGACCTAACTGGGTCGGCTTTGAGAACTATGCAGAGCTGTTTAAGTCTGAAACTAATCTTATCAAGTATTTTGGCAATACCTTAGTAATTTGGCTGCTTGGTTTTATTCCTCAGCTCTTCTTCTCACTTCTGTTTGCTTCCTGGTTTACAGACCTGAGACTCAAGCTGAAGACCGGCGCCTACAAAATTATTTTCTATCTGCCGAATGTAATCATGGCGGCTGCAATGGGTATGCTGTTCTTCACACTGTTCTCCCAGAGCGGTCCTATCAATAGCTTGTACAAGAGCATCACAGGTTCAACTGAACCCTTCATGTTCTTTGACCATATTTGGTCACAGCGTGGTATTATCGCTCTTATCAACTTCCTGATGTGGTTCGGTAATACTACTATCATGCTTATGGCGGCTATCAACGGTATCGACCCATCACTCTATGAGTCTGCTCAGATAGACGGTGCTAATCCTTCCCAGACATTCTGGAAGATCACTATCCCGCTTATAAGACCTATTCTTCTTTATGTTCTTATTACATCCCTTATCGGTGGTCTGCAGATGTACGACGTACCTCAGATCGTTTCTAACGGCGGTGAGGCTGTAAATAGAACAAGTATGACAGTTGTTGTTTATCTGAATAAGCACCTTTATAGTAAGAACTACGGTATGGCTGGTGCGCTCTCGGTTATCCTGTTTGTAGTTGCCGCACTGCTCAGCCTGCTCATATTCTACCTGACAACTGAGAAGGATACCAAGAAGAAAAAGAAGAAAGGGGGCAGAAAGTAATGGCAGCACCAATTGATGCAGTCGGAGCTAAGAGCAGCTCTACTAATATTCTGATCAGAAGAATCATCTCTTATACAGTGCTTACAATTTTTGCTTTCCTTGCACTCTTCCCGTTCCTCCTTCTGATAATTCAGATGACACGTTCCTCTGTTGAAATTAACCAAGGATTCAAGCCGTTCCCCGGCGGATCATTCGGGGCTAACTTCAAAACAGTTATGAACAACAATAACTGGAGAATGCTGAAAGCACTCAGAAACAGCTTTATCGTTTCTGGTCTGACAGCTGCGCTGTCTACATATTTCTCAGCCCTGACAGCTTATGCTATCCACGTTTACGATTTCAAGCTCAGAAAATTCCTGTTCACCTTCATTCTTATGATCATGATGGTTCCTGCTCAGGTATCTGCTCTTGGTTTCGTCAGACTTGTCAATGACATGGGTCTTCAGAACAGCTACATTCCTCTGATCGTTCCTGCGATCGCAGCTCCTGCTACCTTCTTCTTCATGAAGCAGTACATGGAAAGCTCGCTGCCGCTGGATATCGTTGAGGCAGCTCGTATCGACGGATGCGGTGAGTTCAGAACCTTTAACTCACTTGTTACCCCTATTCTGAAGCCGGCTATCGCTGTACAGGCTATCTTCACATTCGTATCAAGCTGGAATAACTTCTTTATTCCTGCCCTTATCCTTGATGATCCTAACAAGAGAACACTTCCTATTGTTATCCAGATCATCAGAAGCCAGGACCTTGCTTCTCTCGACCTTGGTGCGGTTTACGTTGCGATCGGTATCTCAATCGTTCCTGTTGCAATTGTTTACCTCATTCTCTCGAAGTTCATTATCCGTGGTATCGCACTCGGTGCTGTTAAGGGTTAATGCTTTAAGAATGGCAAAAATCAAACCTCTGGGCTTTCGGGCTCAGAGGTTTTTTTGTTATGTATTATTTCAGGCTGTTGAGTGCTCCAATGAAGATAGGCAGTTCAGATTCCATGTCGATGATCGCAAATAGAAACGGTCTGTCCAAAAATACCTGCTTGATGTTGTCAATGCTGAAGGCTCCCTTGCTCATTATGGCATCAGTAGCAGCTGCGGCCTTGGTTCCTTTCCGGTCTACAGTTATATGCGTCTTGTGCAGCACCTGGCTGATAAACAGCTGTTCGTCTGCCATACCGGAGAAGTTTGCTGTGTCAGAAAATGCAGTGCTAAGGCCCATAGCTTTAAGGGCATCATTCAGGATATAGCTCCCGTCAAAGGCAAACTCAGGTATCTGAACATGAACATCATATTTAAGATATTCCTCGCTGTTTACCATTTTATTGAGCTGCTCCTTAGAGAAGCTGTCGGCCAGTTCACTCAGGGCAACGCCTTCATTTGGCAGCATAGCGACAAAGCCGTATCTCCCGCCCTTGTAAAGCTTGATGAACCCCTCACCCTGACTGCATTGCAGGTATAGATGTTCCTTTGAACTCAGCATGGTGCAGTCCTGCTGATCACCGTTTATGTTTGTAAAAGTGCCGTCGCCTATATCTTTTTCCTCGTATTGTGTCTCCCACTCTGATTCAAAGGCAATGCAGTTTATCAGGTTTGCGATCTCATCAGCTTCAAGACTGTCCCTCATTTTAGGGATCATTCCGTTGGTCTTTTCGCTCACCCAGCTGTTCAGCTTAGATAGTGTACCATCATTGTAGGGCAGCGAAAATGCATGAGCACCGAGCAGCTTCTGACATTTCTTCGCATAATCGTCCTTTATCTTAATGCCCCCCAGCTCGTTGACCCAAATTGAGTTTGCTATGCTCAGAGTGCTTTCGCTGCCGGCTCTGGAGATCATAGCATTCAGCTCACGGTCGATGCTGTCAAGCTTCATTCCGCCGCCAAGAACCTGCTCAAACTCTGAAAGCGTCTCACCACTTGCGCCGTTTGCAGCAAGCCCAAGTGCCAGTATAACTGAGTAGGGTGAAACCAGCACGTTCTCCCCTGATGCCAAGCTTTTTTCAGCAGCTTTCCTGAAAAGCCCTAAAGAAAAGTCTGATGCTGCCGATATGTATTCCTCACTTAACTTTTTACCGGAGCTGACAAATCCCTGCTCCTGCCCGGTGGGAGTTACCGCATCAGCGGTGGCTGAGCTGTCGCTGCTCCCGCAGGAGACCATACCGGCAGAGATCACCGCTGCACATACCGCAGCCGAAAGCCTATTTAGTTTCATAGCAATTCTCCTTTCAGATATATCTATTATTATAATGTGTATTCAGCCCTCCGTCAACAAGGCGGGAGGGCGTTTCTAATAGTACTAAAAGTACAAATAGTACGGAAAAAACTGACCCTCTCAAACAGCGTAAATGCGTGGCTTCAGCGATACCATGCACCCGAAACATAGCGCATTTGCACCTGAAACATACCTCATTTGCACCCGAAAGATACCTGTTTACAGACAGGCTCAAAGCAGCAGCACAAGATTTAAAAACAAATGATAAAATCAAAGCTCCTATTCAATTATATATACGAATAGGAGCTGATATTTTTATGGTGTCATTCTATACAAATCGCCAGCGGAAATTTTGTTCAGATCAGAGTTTGGCAAGCTTTACAAACTCTGCCTTTAATGCAGGGTAGATCTCTCTGTAGAGCTGGTAGTAACGCTCGTAGTCTGGTACCTTGGCAGCGTCAGGCTGCTGGATCTTGTCAGTCTTGACAACTGCGGCACAGGCTTCTGGTACGCTTGAATATACACCGGCACCGGTGAGAGCCAGCAGAGCCACACCGAGAGCAGGGCCCTCCTTGGAGGCAGCAGTCTTGACAGGGCAGTTGTAAAGATCGGCCAGCATTGAGCGCCACAGAGGTGAGCTTCCGCAGCCTCCGCAGGCCATCATGTCTGAAACGTTGATGTTCATTTCTCTGAAAACCTCAACGCAGTCTCTCAGGCTGTAGCTGACCCCCTCCATAACTGCACGCAGCATTTCCTTTTTGGTGTGCATTGCAGAAAGCCCGAAGAACACGCCTCTTGCGTTAGGGTCAAGGTGAGGGGTGCGTTCACCCATCAGGTAGGGCAGATAGAGCAGCCTGTTAGCCCCCACAGGCACAGTCTCGGCCTGCTTGTCCATGAGATAGTATTCATCAACTCCCATGTATTTTGCAGTCTCCTTTTCGGAGCCGCAGAAATTGTCTCTGAACCATTTCAGAGAGAGGCCGGCGCCCTGGGTAACTCCCATAACGTGCCAGCTGTTGGGAACAGCGGCGCAGCAGGTGTGGACACGGCCTTTAGGGTCAATGGAGATGTTTGAGGTGTGTGCAAACACAACTCCGGAGGTGCCGATAGTAGTAAATGCCTTGCCGTCCTCGCAGACACCGGTGCCGATAGCAGCAGCAGCGTTGTCTCCTGCTCCGCCCACAACTATTGTGCCCTCGTTAAGCCCAAGCTCGTCAGCCATTGATTTTGTCAGTGTGCCGGTTATCTCGCAGCTCTCATATACCTTGCCCAGCCAGCTCTTATCAATGCCGAAGGCATCAAGCAGCTCGTCAGACCATTTGCGGTTCGGCACGTCAAGCAGCTGCATACCGGAGGAATCAGAGACCTCGGTGGCGTACTCATTAGTCAGCACAAAACGCAGAAAGTCCTTTGGCAGCAGTATATGAGCTATCTTCTCAAAATTTTCAGGCTCATTGTTCTTGACCCAAAGTATCTTAGCAGCCGTCCAGCCGGTGAGGGCGGGGTTGGCGGTTATTTCAATGAGCTTCTTCTCGCCCACGTTCTCATTCATCCATGCGACTTCTTTTTCAGTTCTCTGATCGCACCAGATAATGGAAGGACGGATAACATTATTGTCCTTGTCAAGCATAACAAGCCCGTGCATCTGCCCGGAAATACCGATCCCCTTAACATCGTCCTTGCTTACTCCGCTCTGAGCCATTACCGCCTTGACAGTGTTTATCATTGCGTTTGCCCAGTCGCCGGGCCACTGCTCTGCGTAGCCGTTCTTGGGCTGATACATAGGGTACTCAATGGTCTTTGACGCAATAACTGTTCCCAGCTCGTCAAACAGTACAGTCTTGGTGCCGCTTGTGCCGCAGTCAACTCCTATAACGTATGCCATAATTTTCGCTCCTTTATAATCAAATATAGTTATCAGTCATTGTCTCTGTTGGCATCTGCTTCGTCCTGCTTGATAGCATTCAGGGTAAGCACGATAGCCACTACAGCTACCTCGTTTTCCTCGTCACCGATCTCCATGATATAGCTTTCGCCCCAGGAGATAGTCTTCTTGTGGATAGAAGCGATCTCCATGTCACCGTCAGTTATGGTGAAATCATTTTGCAGGAAATTGCTCCTGACCTCCCAGCCCTTGCCGGTAAGGTCGTACTTGACCTTCATGAAGCTGGTCTTGGGCTTGAGCATTCCAAGGTCCTCACCCTTGGCAGTGATGGCATAAGGGTTTTGGTTCAGTGCCATGAGCTTGCCCTTGACCTCACCTACCTCGTTCATTTCTTTGTCCATGATGTGCATATGCCTGCTGATAGAGATTATTTCCGGGCGCACAGTAAATCTTGTCTGCTCGTTTTCGTCAGTGACGGTGAACTGAGTGCGCCATGAAAAGTGCTTCTTTTTTAAATACAGCGTCATAATAATTCTCCTAACATTAATTTATTAATGGTATTATACCACAAAAGAGCAGGCTTTGTCAATGCTTTTCAAAGCATAATGCACAATCATACAAGTGCGCCAGCTGCCGCTTTCAGGGTAAGAAAACTGATATGATGACACAGCAGTATTTATGAAGAAGGCATGGCAGTCAAAGCCCGGTAATTCCGGCACAGCAGTTAAGTCTCGGATATCGGCGGATTGTGCATTGTGCATTGTGAATTGACTTTTGTCCGCTTCAAACTGTGAAATGTAATGATTTTTTGCAAGGTGAGCAAAAACAACTTGCAAAATCAAATAAATGGGTATATAATAATATAGGCCCGAAAGGGGAGCCCTTGCTATGGCTTATAGCTTGTAACTGCGCCTGTGCTTGGGCTGGAAGAATATAGGATTTAATCGGAGGAATTTGTAATGCAGCTTAATGAAATGAATAAGCAACAGCTTGAAAAATTCAGAGATGAAGTCAAAGCTGAGTATGAGGGTTATAAGGCTCTGGGCTTGCAGCTCAATATGGCAAGAGGTAAGCCCTCCAGTGAGCAGTTAGACCTTGCTATGAAAATGCTCGCCGCTGTGAACAGCTACGACGCAGATTACAAGGCCTCTGACGGGACTGACTGCCGCAACTACGGCGGTCTGGACGGTATAGTTGACGCAAAGAACCTCTTTGCGCCGATGCTGGGTGTCAAGAATGATGAGCTTATCATCTGCGGAAACTCCAGCCTGAATATTATGTATGATATGATTATGCGCTGCTACGTTTTCGGCGTTGACGGCGTTCAGAAGCCTTGGAAGGACCTGCCGAAGGTCAAGTGGCTCTGCCCGGTGCCCGGATATGACAGGCACTTCGCTATCACCGAGCAGTTCGGCTTTGAGATGATAAACATTCCTACCGACGAGAACGGCCCCGACATGGATATGATCGAAAAGCTGGTATCAGAGGACGATTCTGTCAAGGGCATCTGGTGTGTGCCTATGTATGCCAATCCCACCGGCATCACCTACTCCGATGAGGTAGTAAAGCGCTTTGCAGCACTGAAACCAGCAGCTAAGGATTTCAGGATCTTCTGGGATAATGCTTACTGCATCCACCACCTGACAGACCACCCCGACAAGCTGTTGAACCTGCTTGACGAGTGCAAGAAGCTGGGCTCTGAGGATATGGTATATGAGTTTGCTTCCACCTCCAAGATCACCTTTGCAGGCGGCGGTGTTGCAGTTATGGCCGCATCTGTAAAGAATGTGGAGTACATCAAATCACTGATGACTATTCAGACTATCGGCTATGACAAGATCAACCAGCTCCGCCATGCAAAGTTCTTCGGCAGCTATGAGGGCCTTATGGCTCAGATGGAGAAGCACCGTGCGATCATCGCTCCCAAGTTCAAGGCAGTCCTTGACGCTCTTGACAGTGAGATCAAGCCTCTTGGCATCGGCACCTGGACCAAGCCCAACGGCGGTTATTTCATAAGCTTCAACACCCTTGACGGCTGTGCAAAGCGTGTAGTTTCCCTCTGCAAGGAGGCAGGCGTGGTAATGACAGGTGCAGGAGCTACCTTCCCCTACAAGAAGGACCCTCACGATTCCAACATTCGTATTGCCCCCACTCTCCCGCCGGTATCCGAGCTGGAGCAGGCAATGAAGGTTTTTGTATGCGCAGTTAAGCTTGCAAGCGCAGAGTGCCTTTTAGCTAAGCAGTAATATAATATTCAAGCCGGGCCTTCACTGAGCGCCCGGCTTTTTTGTGATATGAAATATCCCCGGAGGATCCAGCGGACCACTCCGGGGAATGTTATTATAATATAGTTTCGCTTATGAGATCAGCCAAGCAAGTACCTCAAACTGTACCTTGTCGCCCTCCGGGATAGTCACGGTAACAGTGTGCTTCTTGACCTCGTCGGAGCTGTAGCACTCAACGTTTGCAGCATAGCTGCCCCAGCCGCCGGTGAAATCACCGTCAACCTTCATGACTTCCTCGCCGTCAACTGCTACGTTGGCTATGCCGGCCTTTCCGGTAACGTCCTTGTAATATACCATGCCAAGGTTCTTGAATTCCATTTCAAAGGTTATGGTGCTGGGCTTGCCGACACTCCAGCCGTTCTGGAAATTCCACGGAGTTGAAACGTCCAGCCATTCGCCGGCGTCAGTTACCTTGACCTCCTCAGACTGGTTGTCAACGACCCGGCTGCCTGCGTACTTGTCACCGGTAGGAGACTCGATAGTGCTGTCAAAGGGTTTGACCTCAGGAGTGGTGTCGGAGTTCATGCACTGCTGGCAGAAATTCTCAATGATCTTAGCTACCCAGGTGTGGCCCACGTTGTTGGGGTGAGTGCCGTCCTTGGAGAGATCGTCAAAGGTGAAATTGCCTGCCTCAATCTCCGGAGCGATAGCGTCGTGATAAGAGAGCACCGGAACATCATAGGTAGCAGCCGCAGTGGAGTGAGCAGTCTGGCAGTTGCCGCCGCCCTTTAAGCTCATTTCGATCAATACAACTGCGGGGTTGTTAGGCTGTGCCAGGCACTTTCTGATAAGGCTGTCCATAGTGGTCTGGTAGAACTCATCGTCACTGTCATTGATGAACTCGATGAAGATGATGTCCGGCTCAACGGAGAACACGTCCTTGTCAACCCGGTGAACACCCAAATATGAATCAGTAGCACCAATGCCGGCATTGGTCACCTTGTAGAGCACGCTGACATTGTCCTTGAACCAGTTATCGAACTGTTTTACATACTGATACTTGGAATTGGTGGCGCCGCTTCCGGCGGTGATAGAGTCACCCAGAAAAGCGATCTGTGTCAGCTTCTTGTCGGTGCCCTCCTTGGCAGCCTTGAGCTTTGCCACAAGCCTGTCGGTGTTGCCGGCAGCATGGATAGAGCGGGCCAGCATATTCTCGGTGATGTTGTCAAAGTCCGGAGTGAAGGCAGCGTCTGCTACAGGGGCCTTCAGGCCGTCATCAGCAGCGGGAGCAGAGGTGTCATCAGCCTTGCTTTCCTCGGCGGCTTTGCTTTCTTCTGCCTTGCTCTCCTCGGCAGTGCTTTCCTCAGCCTTGGATTCAGCAGCAGAGGTGTCATTTTTAGTGTCGCTCTTGGAGGAGCTGTCGGTACTGCCGCAGCCGACGAACATAGCGCCGGTCAGTAGAAGTGCCAAAGTCATTGCAAAAATTTTCTTCATAATAATCTTCCTTTCAACACACGAAATTGCGTATTTCAACAAAACCATTATACTACACTGCATAGGGTTTTGCAAGTGTTATAACTGCATTTTAACCTTTCTGCAATAATCTTTTCACCGAAAACGTTTACTAAGCTTGACATAATTTCTTACTTTTGTTACAATTAATATAATGCAGATAATATACCTATCTGTAATATGACCTTTGAACGCATACAAGATATGTCCCGCAGCTATTCTGAACGGAGCGTCAGCTGGCCTAAAAAGATCACCGGGGGTGTTGTAATTGCTTTTGGCGGCCTTAACAGCCTTTGTGCTTGCTAACAGTGTATTGTGGTTTTCTCTGTTTGGGGGAATTGCTGGCCTGCCGGTGGGGGTATGCGCTGTGGGCTTTGCGGCAAAGAATCTCCGGCCCTGCTTTGGCAGGCAGCTGCCTGTAAAACGGCACCAGCAGGTCAGAAACGGCGTTACCCTGCTGGAAGGTTTTCTGATGGCAAGCGTGCTCTCGGCGGGAGCGCTGGCAGCAATGATCTTCCGGGGCTATGCCCTCTCGAAGATACTGATAAACAGCGGTGTATGCGTGCTGACCTTGGCGGTGATGTTCTGGAACGGCATTATCAGGCTGTATATCTCAGCAGTCCAGCTTGGGATAAAATGGCGGGTCATAGGCGCTGTCTGCGGAATGATACCGGTGGTAAATCTTATCGTTCTGCTGAAGCTCATCAGTCTTTCCAAAGCAGAATACCGCTTTGAGAACGAAAAGGAGCAGCTGAACCTTGACCGTGCAGGGGAGGGCATCTGCCGGACGAAATACCCGCTGCTTATGGTACACGGTGTTTTCTTCCGGGATTTTGAGCATCTCAGCTACTGGGGGCGTATACCCAAAGAGCTTGAGCGAAACGGAGCCAAGGTCTATTATGGCGGGCAGTCCTCGGCTATGTCGGTGGCTGACTGTGCTGCCGAGTTAAAGGAGACTATCGAAAGGATAGTAAATGAGACCGGCTGCGGCAAGGTGAATATTATCGCCCACTCCAAAGGCGGGCTTGATTCCCGCTATGCTGTCTCGCTGCTTGGGTGCAGCAGATATGTTGCCTCGCTGACCACTGTGAACACTCCTCACAGGGGCTGCAGGTTCGCAGACTACCTGCTTTCAAAGGCAGGGGAGGGCCTCAGAGCTAAGGTGTCGGGAGCCTATAACGCTGCCGCTCACAAGCTGGGTGACCCGTCGCCGGATTTCATCTCCGCAGTCACCGACCTGACCTATGAAGCCTGCCAACGCCTTAACGAGCAGTGCCGTGATGCTGACGGAGTAGTATACAAAAGCATAGGTTCCGTTTGCGTTAAGGCCTGCTCCGGCAAATTCCCGCTGAATCTGACATATATTCTTGCCGGGCACTTTGAGGGCCCCAATGACGGTCTGGTGTCTTTGGAATCAATGAAATGGGGGCAGGAATTTATAGAGTACAAGCCCTCCGGCAGCCGGGGAATATCCCATGGCGATATGATAGACCTGAACCGTGAGAATATCGACGGCTTTGATGTAAGGGAGGTCTACGTTCAGCTTGTATCTTCCCTCAGAGAAGCCGGGCTATGAAATACAGAATATACTGAACGGGCGTAAGCCCTGAATAAAGAACAGAGAAGTGATAACTATGAAAAAGGATAAGAAGAAAAAAGCCAAACGAGCAGAGTACAAGGAAATGATACTTGCAAGGCTCAAGCGTGCCAAAAGAAAGCCTGTGAGCTTCCGGGAGCTCAACAAGTCCATGAATAACATCAAGGGCTTTGATTTTGAGCAGTTCGTTATGGCTGTGGAGAAGCTGAAAGAAAAGGGAACTATAGTTGAGGACAGATTCGGCCTGCGGCTCACCAACCGTGAGGACCTGGAAAAATGCACAGTAGTGCGGCTCAACAAGACCTTTGGCTTTGTCAGGAATGATGAAACTGATGAGGAATATTTTGTGCCGGGAAAATTCCTGCGGGGAGCCATGCCCGGCGACACTGTGCTTTGCAGGAGCTATGACGGCGGCGGTGAAAAACGTGAGGCAGAGGTCATTGAGATCGCCAAGGAGGGCTTCTCCCGGTTCACAGGAGAGCTTATACTTGAATTCGGCTATATGAAGGTCCTGCCGGACGGCCTGCCGAATTTTCCCATGCGATTCATCAACCCGATGAATTTTGAGCTTCACGAGCATGACAAGGTCATGGCTGTGGTCATAGAGCGTGGCAAGCACCATTCCGACCACCACTGCGAGATACTCTCTACCTTCGGAAGCTCACTGAGAGCGGCTGTATGTGCCTTTTCGGTGCTGGAGCTGAACGGCATCTCACCCCTGTTCCCCCCGGAGGTCATTGCGGAGGCCCGCAGGGTATCTGATGTGAGAAGCGTTGCCAGGGAAGCTGAGAACCGCCTTGACCTGCGTGATCTGCCGATCTTCACCATTGACGGCGCAGACACCAAGGATATTGATGACGCAGTCTCTTTCAGGAGGACCCGCTCCGGCTATGAGCTGGGAGTTCACATTGCTGATGTCTCCTACTACGTTGCCCCGAGATCGGAGCTTGATAATGAAGCCTATAAACGCGGCACCAGCGTCTACTACGCCAACCGGGTGATACCTATGCTGCCCCAGGAGCTTTCCAACGGCATCTGCTCCCTTAACCCAGATGAGGACAGGCTGGCTTTTTCCTGCCTGGCACAGCTTGACAAAAGCGGCAGCATAAAGAGCTATAAGTTTGTTAAAACGATAATCCGCTCAAGGGTCAAGGGCGTATACAGCGAGATCAACCGCCTGCTGGCAGGCGAGGAGGACGCAGCATTAAATGAGAAATATAAGGAGGTCATCAAGCAGCTGCCCATAATGCAGGAGCTTTCGGAGAAGCTCCGCCGCAAGCGCATTGACCGTGGAGCACCGGAGCTGGAAACTCAGGAGGGTGTGCTTATCATAAATGATGAGGACGTCTGCGTGGGGGCAAAGCCCTATCAGCGGGGAGTGTCTCAGGAGATGATAGAGGACTTTATGCTGACTGCCAACGAGTGCGCTGCAAGGTTTGGCCTGGAGAACGGCCTGCCCTTTGTTTACCGTGTCCATGAGCCGCCATCTGAGGAAAAGGTCGAGGCACTTAAAGATGTGCTGGTGCGGCTGAATCTGCCCTTTGATTTCTCCGGTACCCCAAAGCCCTCTGACCTTTCAAAGATAATTAACGAGGTCAAGGGTACAGACCTTGATGTGATAGTGAACACCATTGTTCTGCGGAGTATGTCAAAGGCCAAGTATTCCACCGAGCCTATAGGCCATTTCGGGCTGGTGCTTGAGGACTATGCCCACTTTACTTCACCTATTCGCCGCTACCCGGACTTGACGATACACCGCATCATGAGCGATTTTCTCTCCGGCACGCCTGCAGAGGAATGCAAAAAGAAATACAACAAATTCGTTTACGCCTCTGCCGACCAAAGCACCCAAACGGAGATCACCGCTATGCAGGTGGAGCGCAGCTGTGAGGACTGCTATAAGGCGGAATACCTGAAAGCACATATAGGTGAGCAGCGGGAGGGAATAATCAGCTCCGTCACCAGCTTCGGCTTTTTCGTCACCATGCCGGACACCTGCGAGGGCATGGTATCTGTTCACTCCATGGGCAGCCATGAGTATGTCTATGACGGCATGATGAGCCTGAAAGATCAGAACACCGGCGAGCAGTGGCGTGTAGGCGATAAGGTAAAGGTCAAAATAGAAAGCGCTGAGGTCAACAGCGGAAAGGTCGATCTGACACTGGTTTAACATATACAGGAGGTATTATTATGAGCAAAAAGTTTATCCCTGCGGCAGACCCTGCTATTCGTTATATGGGCAGGATAGACCGCACTATCCCGGACGCACCCAAGATAGTATTTGCCGGCACTATGATAACTCTCCGGTTCACCGGCACCGAGCTTTCAGCTGTTATCTGCAATCACAGGTTCTATAACAAAATGGAACTGGGCCTGCTGGTGGACGGCAAGGAAAGCAAGCTTTCCTTTGAGAAAGACCGTCAGCGCTTTACTCTGCCGCTCTGTCAGGGGCTTGAGGATAAGGAGCATGAGGTGACACTTTTCAAGCGTCAGGACGCTACCCATTACTTTGACTTTTTCGGCTTTGAAATGGAGGATACCGCCGAGGCTCTGCCTCCCCTGCCGCTTCCGGACAGGCGCATCGAATGTTACGGTGATTCCGTATCTGCGGGTGCAGTTTGTGAGGCTGTGGAGAATGTGGGCCAGCTGGACCCTGATAATACCGAGGGCGTATATGATAACGCATATCATTCCTATTCCATGATAACTGCCCGTAATCTTGGGGCGGAGATCAACAACATAGCTCAGGGGGGCATTGCCATATTTGACGGCACCGGCTATTACCATTCCCCGGAGACTATCGGCATGGAGACTGCTTATGACAAGGCTGTGTATTTCCCGGAGGAGTGCGGCTACACCGACTGGGATTTCTCAAAGTATCAGCCCCATGTGGTGATCTTTGCTGTGGGCCAGAACGACCAGCACTGCGAGCAGAAGGAAGACCCTGACATTACCGACCCGGCCTACCGCACCAAATGGAAGGAGCGCTATAAGGATATCATCAGGAGCCTGCGCTCTCACTACCCCAAGGCGCATTTTATCCTGCTGCTGACTGTCCTCATGCACTACCCCACCTGGGACGATGCTTTGGACGAGATCACTGCCGAGCTTAAAGCCGAGGGTGAGGACAAGGTATCCCACTTTATGTTCAAGCGCTGCGGCAAGGCCACTCCCGGCCACCCAAGGCTCCAGGAGCAATATGAAATGGCCAGTGAGCTGACAGCTTACATCTCCCGCATGGGCGACGAGATCTGGAAATAATAACACCTGCCTCTGTATCCTGCACGGATACAGAGGCAATATTTATTTCTCAAATGATCTCCGCTGCTGCACCCGGCAGCAAGCTTGCAGGGTATTACTTATGAAAGCGATAATAAAAAGGAGGTAGGCAAAATGAGCTTAAAGGAACTTTGGAGAGCCTTGGAGAAATGGCTTGGCGTGCCTGACATGGGGAACCTGTCAGCCTGCTGACAACAGATCAAGAGAGGTATCATTATGACTGAGGATAGAATAGATAAGGCATTAAAGGCTTTAGGCAAGGCCGTACCCAAGGCGCCGGAAAAGGCTGTGGAGGCTATGGTCAAAACAGTCAAGGCGCTGAACAAGTCCAAGCAGCAGCGCAAGGGCATCTCTGCGCCCGAAAAGCAGGCGCAGAGCCGCAGCCGCCAGCTCCCGGAAGCAAAAAAGCCTGCTGCGTCAAAGGGCATGAAGAAATAAAGCTGTGTCAGCAGGAAACAAAATGCAGGCCGTCCTTTCGGACGGTCTGTTCTTATCTTAGCGGCACCGATCTCTCATTATACTCTGTTGGGCTTTGACAACCAAAAACTATCCCTTGACTTTTGCCCGGCAAATGTGGTACAATATAACTTAGGATATTGGCTGTTGAATATGCAGGCCGGTTGACAGATAATAGGAGGAATAGCAATGACATCTGATGTTTTTGAGCTGGAAAGACTTGTCAGCGACTATGAAAGAATACCCAAGGAAACAGAAAAGATCGCAGTTTATAACGGCCTTGACCTTAGAAACGCCCTCCGTCTGAGGCTGCTTGCAGAGGAAATGATATGTGTGCTGCCCAGCTGCTTATCTATGGCAAGGGCAGCTTCTGGATAGAGAGCGAGGGCACTGACTACGAGCTGCACCTTTCGGTGGAGCCCTATGATCTCAAAAAGGCAGACCGTGAAAAGATACTGAGTATGTCCAAAAGCGGAAAGAACGCAGCAGCAGTGGGTATTATCGGAAGAATAGCCAGCGCCGCAGAAAAGCTCCTTGCCGAGAGAGCCAAAAGATCCAAGGACGACCCCTACAAGGTCGAAAAGGCAGGCTTGGTGGGCTATTCAGACAGCACAGCCTGGTCTCTGAACGATTACAGAAGCTCTGTCAGCTATGACAGCAGCGAGACCGCCCCGGAGGTCTGGGACGAGCTGGAAAAGTCGATCATCGCCAACCTCTCCGATGATGTTATCGTGGGTGTCAAGGGCGGAAAGGTCACTATAGTTTTAAAGAAAAAATTCTGATGCCAGCCGGCATTAATGCTTCGGAAATACAGTGCTTCGCCTCACATCGGGGTGAAGCGTTTTTTTAGTTTTCTTGACATGATGTTAGGAAAGTGGTATAATATGTTTTGTTATGTTATGGAATGAGAGCAGCTTATTTGCTGTTATGGAAATCAAGGAGGATATTATGAGATCATTGGACGAAAACAATAAACTCACCCTTTACTTTGAGGGTAGGATAAGTGCGGCCAACGCTCCGGAGATAGAGAAGGAAGTGTTTTCTGTGATCGGTGACCGTACCGAGGGCATTGTGATAGATGCCGGGAAGCTGGATTATATATCCAGCGCAGGGCTGCGTATACTGGCTAAGCTCCGCAAGCACGTTACCGACGAGCTGTCAGTCATAAATGTTTCAAGAGATGTGTATGATATTTTTGAGACCACCGGCTTTACCGAGATACTTAATGTTAAGAAGGCCTACAGAGAGGTATCTATCGAGGGCTGCGAGGAGATCGGTTCCGGCGGCTACGGAACAGTTTACCGCATTGACGAGGAGAGCATACTTAAAGTGTATAATCTCAGCTCCCTTGACGTTATTGAAAGCGAACGCCTGATGTCCCAGCGGGCTTTTGTGAACGGCCTGCCTACAGCTCTTTCATACGATATAGTTAAGGTGGGGGATAAATACGGCGTGGTATATGAAATGCTGGACGCTATGACTATAGCCCAGCTTGTCAACGCTGACCCATCAAAGCTTGAGGAGTATGTCAAGCCATATGCCGCTGCTCTGAGAGAGTATCATTCCATTGAGATCAAAGATGAGATGTTTGTTGATAAAAAGCAGCTTTTCTATAACACCGCAAATATCGTTGCCCCCTACCTTACCGACGAGGAAAACGCCGACATCAAGGCTTACCTTGACAGCATACCTGACCGCAGGACCTTCCTCCACGGAGATTACAATCTGAAAAATGTTATGATGAAGGAGGGCGAGATAATGCTCATCGACATCGGAGATGCCGGTATCGGCCACCCGGCCTTTGATGTGGCAGGAGTATGGCTCTTCTGCAATTACACCAAAAAGACCAGGCTCCCCCCGGAGGAGATCAGAAGGCTCATGGGCTTTGACCCTGACCTCTCCGAGCAGGTCTGGGACGTATTCAGCAGGGAGTATTTCCAGACCGACGACCCTGAAAAGCTGGAGCATTATAATCAGGTCATCAAGCCTCTTGCGCTGTTTTGCGTTGCATATCACGGTATACGCCGCTCGGCAGGGCAGAGCGAAGAAGCAATGAAGCAGAGAGTAGAATACCTTATAAGAGGCAGCCTGCTGCCGGCTATTAGGACCGGCGCAAGGATAGATTTCTGAGCCCCATTTCAGCCGATGAATCAAAACAGCTTGTGCACCGTGCACAGGCTGTTTTGGCTTTAGTTGGCTAATATCACTATCTTTCACTCATTGTGTCAGAGAACAGTGATGCGATTTGTGCAATTTCAACAAAAGCAAAGTGCTTACTGCAAATTTACGTTGAATTTTTTATTAAATTATGTTATAAATTGGCTGAATGTGCAGTCAAATATGATAATGATAAATGAGGTATTACTATGACTATTACAACAAACAGAAATGAGAACGAACTAACGATCGCCCTTGAAGGCAGGCTCAACACCCTCACAGCTCCGGACCTTGACGCCAAGCTTGACGAGGTGCTTGACGGCGTCGAGAAGCTGGTATTTGATCTTGCTGAGCTGGAATACATTTCAAGCGCAGGACTGCGGGTGCTTGTCTCTGCATATAAGGTCATGCAGGAGCAGGGCGAAATGGTGATAAGAAATGCCAAGCCTGATATCGTAGATGTGTTTGAGGTAACAGGCCTGGACAATCTCTTTGAACTTGACTGAGAGATCATAATATTTTGCTTTTGGACTGCTTACGGTTGGAGACAACGTAAGCAGTTGCGCATTGATAAAGAAACCTATTTTGTAATATCAGAAATACTCATTATGAACGGCAGCTTTACAATGGGTATGATAACTGCCTTTCAGGGCTTTTTAGGGTCATTCACCTCCCCTGCCACCACTCTCGTTTCCGCAGGGCACACCATTCAGGAAATGAGAACTCAGGTGGAGCGTATAGATGATGTTATGGAGCGTGGAACACATGACGAGCTTATGAAACTGAACGGTGTTTACGCCGATCTTGTCAGCGAGGAGTAAGGGAATATATGAGACTTAAACAAATAGATGAACGTGAAAGGCTGGATCAGGAAGCCTTTGAACGGTCGTTCTTCAACTCTGCCGGTGCGGTGCTCGGCAAGAGCGCAGCTGTGCATATGAGTGATGAGCGCATTATCACTAAGGCCGCCATTGACAGCATACTTAAATACTATCATCTGAAGCCGGTAGAGATCCCTTCGTCAGTGAAAAAGCCGGAGGATCAGGTGGAGTACAGTCTCCGCCCTTACGGCCTGATGAACAGAGATGTAAAGCTCACAGAGGGCTGGTATAAGGACGCCTACGGCCCCCTGCTTGGGAAAATGAAGGACAGCGGAGTGCCTGTGGCCCTTATACCGGGAGCTGTAAAGGGCTATTGGTTTACTGGCCCTTCCACCGGCAGGACAGTCAAGCTCAACAAAAATACTGAGAAGCTTATTGCTCAGGAGGCATTCTGCTTTTACAAGCCTCTGCCTCAGAAAAAGCTCAGGATAATAGACCTGCTGATCTTCATGAAAAACTGCGTCACCAAAAACGACGTTATTGCCATAGTTTTCGGCACCCTGATGGTCACTGCGGAAAGTCCACCCTCGTCAGACTGCTGCTGGGCTTAGAAAAGCCTGAAAAGGGCGCCTTATACTACGACGGCAAGGACCTGGAAAAGCTTGACAAGGGAACCCTCCGCAGGAGAATGGGCGTTGTAATGCAGTCCAGCGGGCTGTTCAAGGGAACAATCTTCTCAAATATCGCTGTCTACGCACCTGAGATAACTGCCGATGAAGCCTGCGAGATCGCCGGCATCGCTGATGACATCAGAGCCATGCCTATGGGCATGAGAACGCATATCTCCGAGGGCAGCGGCGGCATTTCCGGAGGGCAGCGCCAGCGTATACTTATCGCCCGTGCTATCGTCAACAAGCCCAAGGTGCTTATCTTTGACGAGG
>CADBTF010000126.1 GCA_902797485.1 uncultured Ruminococcus sp.
AAGGGTGTCGTTTCAAGAATACTGCCGCAGGAGGATATGCCGTTCCTGGAGGACGGTACTCCGCTGGACATCTGCCTTAACCCTCTGGGCGTTCCTTCCCGTATGAATATCGGTCAGGTGCTTGAGGTCCATCTCGGCATGGCCTGCAAAGCCCTTGGCTGGAAGATCATGACCCCTGTATTTGACGGCGCACACGAGGCCGACATCAGAGAGTGCTTCCGTGAGGCCGAAAAGCTTCATCAGGAGCACAAGGACGACGATTTCACCCTCCACACTATGGACGAGGTCATTAACCCTCACGCCCTTGAAATGCACGAGGACGGCAAGTTCACCGTTTATGACGGCAGAACAGGCGAAAAGTTCGACAACAAGGTAACAGTCGGCTATATGTACTACCTGAAGCTGCACCACCTGGTAGACGATAAGATCCACGCACGTTCTGTCGGCCCGTACTCACTGGTAACACAGCAGCCTCTCGGCGGTAAGGCACAGTTCGGCGGACAGCGTTTCGGAGAAATGGAAGTCTGGGCGCTGGAAGCCTACGGCGCCGCTTATACCCTGCAGGAGATCCTTACTGTCAAGTCTGACGATACTGTGGGCAGAGTCAAGACCTATGAGGCTATCGTTAAGGGCCAGAATGTTCCTACACCGGGTATCCCGGAGGCATTCAGAGTGCTTGTTAAGGAGCTGCAGAGCCTTGGCCTTGACATCAACGTTATCGACACCGACGGCAATTGCATAGACCTGAAGCAGTCCTTCGACGATGATGATGACTTTGTTCCGAGAGCCGGTCTGGATGACGAGGATATGGGCTTTACCCTTGCTGACGGCGATCTGGACGAGGGCTTTGTTGGAGAGGACGAAAACGGCATCAAGCCCCTGGACGACGACTACGTAAGGGATATGAACGGCGAGGAGCTCTCCAATATCAACGACGACCCGGAGGATTACTAAAGCTTATAGGCTAAGAGGCTAAGAGAAACAAAACGAAATACCTGCCGGCACAAAAGCCGGCGGGGTTCGTGATAACAGAAAGAGGGTACTGTTTAGTGGAATTCAACAGCTTTGAAAAGATAAAGATCGGTCTTGCTTCCCCCGATACGATCAGAGCATGGTCGTATGGCGTGGTCGAGAGACCTGAAACCATAAACTACCGCACCCAGAAGCCGGAGGTCAAGGGACTGTTCTGCGAAAAGATCTTTGGACCGACCAAGGACTGGGAGTGCCACTGCGGAAAATATAAGAAGATCCGCTTCAAGGGCAAGATCTGCGAGCGCTGCGGCGTTGAGGTAACAAGAGCTAAGGTAAGGCGTGAAAGAATGGGCCATATCGAGCTGGCTGCTCCTGTTTCCCATATCTGGTATTTCAAGGGCACACCTTCAAGGATCGGCCAGATGCTTGAGGTCTCCCAGAAAAGACTTGAGGAAGTGCTTTACTTCACCAAGTATATCGTTATCGACCCCGGCGAGACTGACCTGAAAAAGACACAGATCATCAGCGAGAGCGAGCTCACCGAGGCAAGAGAAAAATGGGACGAGGACAGCTTCAAGGTCGGCATGGGCGCTGAGGCTATCAAGGAGCTGCTTACCCAGATAGATCTTGATGAGCTCTCAAAGGAGCTGAAAGAACAGCTTGAGGACACACCCACAGGCCAAAAGAGGATCAAGCTCTTAAAGAGGCTGGAGATCGTTGAGGCATTCAGAGCCTCCGGCAACAAGCCTCAGTGGATGATACTGGACGTTGTTCCGGTAATTCCTCCCGATCTGAGACCTATGGTAATGCTGGACGGCGGCAGATATGCTACCTCCGACCTGAACGACCTCTACAGAAGGGTCATCAACAGAAACAACCGCTTAAAGAGAATGTTAGAGCTTGAGGCTCCTGACATTATCGTAAGAAATGAAAAGAGAATGTTACAGGAGGCTGTTGACGCTCTGATAGACAACGGACGTCACGGCAGACCTGTCACCGGGCCTAACAACAGAGCATTCAAGTCTCTCTCTGATATGTTAAAGGGTAAGCAGGGACGTTTCCGTCAGAACCTGCTGGGTAAGCGTGTTGACTACTCAGGACGTTCGGTTATCGTAGTAGGCCCTGAGCTGAAAATGTATCAGTGCGGACTGCCGAAGGAAATGGCTCTTGAGCTTTTCAAGCCCTTCGTTATGAAGCGGCTGGTAGACACCAACCCGCAGACCAACATCAAGGCCGCAAGAAAGGCCGTTGACAGAGCAAAGCCAGAGGTATGGGACGCTCTTGAAAATGTTATCCAGAGCCACCCTGTAATGCTCAACCGTGCGCCTACTCTGCACAGACTTGGTATCCAGGCATTTGAGCCTATCCTGGTAGAGGGCAGAGCTATCAAGCTGCACCCGCTGGTTTGTACCGCCTTCAATGCGGACTTCGACGGCGACCAGATGGCTGTCCACCTGCCTATATCCGCTGAGGCACAGGCTGAGGCAAGATTCCTCATGCTGGCTGCCAATAACCTTTTGAAGCCCTCTGACGGAAGCCCTGTTGCAGTTCCTTCTCAGGATATGCTGCTCGGCTCCTACTACCTGACCCTTGAAAAGCCCGGCGAAAAGGGCGAGGGCAAGGTGTTCAGAGATGTGAACGAGGCTCTTATGGCTTATCAGCAGGGAGTTGTTTCGCTGCACGCTGCTATCAAGGTGAGAATTACCAAGCAGATCGGCGAGAGACAGGTATCCAAGATCATCAACGCCACGGTGGGCAGGCTTATCTTCAATGAGTTCATTCCCCAGGACCTTGGCTATGTGGACAGAACCAATTCCGAGAAGCAGTTCGATCTGGAGATCAGCTTCCTTATCAAGAAAAAGGAAATGTCCGACCTTATCCAGCGCTGCATACAGCAGCACGGCACCGCCACCACCTCTGAGGTGCTGGATAAGATCAAGGCTATGGGCTATAAGTATTCCACCCGCTCCGGCCTGACCGTTGCGGTCTGCGATGCAGAAATACCGGCCTCCAAGAAGGACATTCTTGCTAAGGCTGATGCTTTGGTAGACGGCATTGACCGCCAGTACAAGCGCGGCTACATGGCAAGACGTGAAAAATCCAAGAAATTTATCGAGATCTGGAACAAGGCTACCGATAAGGTAATCGAAGACCTGAAAGAAAGCCTTGACCCTTACAACCCTATCAGCATGATGGCGGACTCCGGTGCCCGTGGTTCTATCAAGCAGATCGGTCAGCTGGCAGGTATGCGTGGACTTATCGCCAACACCTCCGGCCAGACCATAGAAATGCCTATCAGAGCTAATTACCGTGAGGGCCTTAACGTGCTGGAATACTTCATCGCTTCCCGTGGTGCAAGAAAGGGTCTGGCAGATACCGCTCTGAGAACTGCTGACTCAGGTTACCTGACAAGACGTCTGGTAGATGTTTCTCAGGACGTTATCATTCATCAGGAGGACTGCGGCACCACCGACGGTATCGACGTATTTGAGATCACAAGCGGACGTGTGCTGGAAAGCATAGCAGACCGACTTGTGGGCAGATTCCTCTGCGAGGATCTGAAGGACCCCAAGACCGGCGAGCTGGTAATGTCTCATAACAAGCTTATGAACGTCAAGGACGCTGCCAAGGTCTCTGCTGCACTCCAGGAGGAGGGCAAGGACAGGATCAAGATCCGTTCTGTATTGCAGTGCAAGGCACGCCACGGCGTTTGCGCAAGATGCTACGGCTCCAACCTGGCTAACGGAAACAAGGTCCAGGTGGGTGAGGCTGTCGGCGTAATTGCGGCACAGTCTATCGGTGAGCCTGGTACACAGCTGACCATGAGAAACTTCCACACCGGCGGTATCGCTACGGCTACCGATATCACACAGGGTCTTCCCCGTGTTGAGGAGCTGTTCGAGAGCAGAAGGCCCAAGGGCGCTGCCACTATCACACGCATAGCCGGTCAGGTGAGCATCACCGAGACCAAAAAGACCAGACAGGTGGCTATCACCAGTCAGGATCTTGAAAACCCGGAGCAGGAGGTTTACCAGATCTCCTACGGTGACAAGATCATAGTTACTGAGGGCCAGATGGTAACAGCCGGTCAGCCTATCACTGACGGTTCCATTTACCCGGCAGACATTCTTGCCGTAAACGGCGAGGAGGCTGTTCAGAACTATATCATCACCGAGGTTCAGAAGGTTTACCGTCTGCAAGGTGTTGAGATCAACGACAAGCACATTGAGGTCATCATTCGCCAGATGATGAAGAAGGAGAAGATAGAGGATTCCGGCTCCAGCTTCCTGCTGCCCGGCTCGCTGGTCGATAAGCACGAGGTGACTGCTATCAATGAAGAGATCCAGAAGGAGATCGACGCAGGCGACATCAACGCAAGGCTTGTAAAGACTATCCCTGTATTGCAGGGTATCTCCAAGGCCTCCAGCTACTCTGATTCCTTCCTCTCTGCGGCTTCCTTCCAGGAGACCACAAAGGCTCTTACAGATGCGGCTATCAAGGGCAAGGAAGATAAGCTCATGGGCCTGAAGGAGAATGTTATCATTGGTAAGCTGATACCTGCCGGAACCGGCATGGAGGTTTACAACAATGTTCAGGTCGTGAAAAACGAATCCTTTCACCCCACAGAGCCGATAGTATTCTGATCAATTAAAGACAAGGGCTGCTGCAAGCAATGCGGCGGCCCCGTTTTTTTTACAGTAAAAAGCGCCTCCTGACCACACAGCCGGGAGGCGAAAGCTTTTAATTGTGAGGTATCGCAAAAAGAGAGACAGTTAAGCTTTGAGCAGCATACGCTGCATGATAACATAGTCCTGCATATTGATCTTGCCGTCACCGTTAAGGTCGGCGGCTTCTTCGCTGATGCCGGCGGGTGTGCTGTCGAGGAGAATACGCTGCATGGCAACATAGTCCCGCATATTTATCTTGCCGTCCCCGTTCAGGTCTCCGGGAGTTACAGCGTCCGGATTCAGGAGCTTAGTCATGTCAATGGAATAGAAGATCGGGGTGGGGTTGGACCTTGAGGTCACATACCAGCGGACTGTGTTATCCGAGAAGCAGACGGGCTGGCAGTCGGAAAGGGCAGCGTCCAGAGTGGCTATATCAGTCAGCAGCTTGCCGCTGCCGTCGATAGCTGCGCATTTAACTGTGGTGACAGTGTCCTTGGTCTCCTGCCACAAAAGAAGCAGCGTGTTGTCATCAACGCTGACAAGCTGCGGATTGCCGACGGTGATGCCGGATTTTTCGGGATAGCTGGTTATCTGGATAGTAGTGCAGGCCTTGGAAAGGGCCTTGTCCTGAACTGCAAGAAAGACGTTGTATTGCGTTGAGGTCTGGTAGTTGGCCTGATCTATTGAGGAATAGGCAGCGAGCACATTGTCCGCAGAGAGCTCCATGCCTCCCACAAGGCAGTTGGTGTAATTGTAGTTTGAGGTCATGGGGAAGGTGTCAGTGATCTGCCTGCCGGTGACCTTTGAAAGGGCAGCCCCCACATTGGCGGCAGTCAGGTAAACGCACCTTGGGTAGTAGTCGCCGTGGTCAAGGCGGTAGAGCTTAGTACCGTCAGTCTTGATGAACTGGTTAAAGGAGTGGCTGATATACCCGGCGCTCTGAGCAGAAACAGCATACTGCTTCTGTTCCACAGCCATAGTGCTCTCGTTGACGGTAAAGGTCATATTGGCTTGGTGGTTAAGGCCGTCGCTGGTGGTGTACATCTTGTGGCAGGTGTGGATATAGAGCTTGCCTGCGTTCTCTGTCATTCTCAGAGAGCCGGAGCTGAAGGGAATATAGGTATTGGCTCCGCAGACTGAGGCAGAGGAAAGCTTTTCCCAGCTGTAGGAATACTTGGAAACTCTCAGTATCTCGGTGCTGTCGCTTTCGGAGGTGTTGTTTTGCCCCCAGACCACATAGATGTTATCCTTGCCGAAGAACACCCCTCCGAACAAGGGCAGCTCCGGGCTGATGGTCTTGGAGCTTATAAGGGCACTGCCGTCGGCCTTGTAGGTCTCAACGATCAGCGAACCGCCGTAGTATTCGGCACGGGTAACAGTGCCGTCGCTGTTCTGATCGATATAGGATTTTACAGTGGTGGCTGAATACCACACATAGTCGTTGGCGCCCATGTTTCGTGAGCCTGAGCCCCCGGCGCTTTGGGTCGCAGTGAAGAATTTGTTTGCGGAGTCCTCAGCGTTTACGGGGAGAGTGCTGCCAAGGTCAGGGCTGCCGGTAATGTCTGCAAGCCCTCCGCCAAAAACGAGGGACAGAGCAAGAGCTGATGCGATTAGCTTCTTTATCATAATAATTCCTCCGTTAAAAATATGATGAACGTACAATAAACCACAATAATTATAGCATGATAGGGTTTTGCTGTCAAGAGGACGGATAACTGTGCAGCGACACGATCAGAGGATACTCAATTACTTACATACACTTGAAAAAAACACCGACCTGTGCTATAATTATGATTAACAATTCTTTGAGGGGAGCAAACATGATGCAGTCGATCAAAAAGAATATACACACAGCCCTGTTCGGCTCCTTTATGTTTTTGCAGCTGGCTCTGCTTGGGCTCGGCAATCACGCCGGAGAGGGCTGGCTTTCAGAAGATAAAAGAGAATTGGTCTATTATGGCTTGCAGGTGCTTGTGATAGCAGGCTTTTTGGGCTATGCTGCTGCAAAGCGCTATCTGAAAGGCAATGGGCTCAGGTATGCCGGAATTGCTGATATTTCGGTGCTGGCGGCAGGGTCGCTGATAATGCCGCTGGCGGGCAAAGGGTCACTGTTCTATATTCTGGCAACATTTTCTGTAATGCCTTTTCTCGGTTTTCTTGGCGGGGCGGTGTATCACCGAATGAGCCGGGAGACTGCTGCCGGAGAGCCCACCGCCCTGAAAATGGGTGCCGGCTGCGCCGCAGCTATAGCATTACAGTATGTGCTGCAGCTTCAATGGGGCGAAACGCCTCTCCTGCCTGTTTTTATGCTTGCGTCACTTGCCCTGACAGCATCAGCGCTCAGCAAAGAGCCGGAGGCTGAAACGCATGAGCCCCCGGAGGAGACTGCCCCACGGAGCCTTGTATTTGCCTGCCTGATCGCTGCACTGATAATTCTTTTCACAGGCTTCTATAACGGCTATATCCACCATTTGCAGGTGCAGACGGGTTATACTTCCTATAACGTTTACAGCTGGCCAAGGCTTATGCTCATACCCTGCTACCTGCTGTTCGCCTTTATCGGTGATAAGCGCCGGGGCAGACTTGTTCCTGTGGTTTCACTCTGCATATCCCTTGCTGCCATGCTGAACTCAGTGCTTACGGGCAGTGCAGGGGCTTATTGGCTGAATATGTGCCTCTATTACTGCGCTATAGCTGCCTCTGCTGCAAATTATGACCTTGCCTTCTGGCGGATAGCCCAAGGCACGAAGCGCCCGGAACTATGGGCCTCTGCCGGCAGGATACTGGACAGCGCTATGGTACTGATATGCGCAGGGTGTCAGGTCTCTAAGCTTAGTTCGCCGGCGGTGCTTGCACTGAATATTATTACTCTTGCGGCGCTTATCCTGCTTATGACGGTGAGCGGAGCCTTTGACCTGTCAGACGTTTCCAAGCAGGAAATTGCTCCCGAGCTGCTTTCGCCGGAGAGCACTCTCATGCTTATCAAGGAGCAGTTTTCGCTTACTCCAAGAGAAACAGATGTTCTCCGGGAACTGGTGCTGACTGAGGACAAGCAGACCGCTATCAGTGACAGACTGTCAATATCTGTAAAGGTCCTGCAAAAATATGTGACCTCACTCTACAGAAAGACAGGCACAGGCACCCGCTCCGGCCTTTCGGAGCTTTATCACAAGACAATGATGAGCCGCTGAAAAAGAATATATCATCAAAGCAGGGGGCTTTCCTTCAAACAGGGGAAAGCCCCTTGTTTTCGTGCTTTGATGGCATAGGTGGGGTTTCCCACCCTTTACATACAGCACCTCATTTGATAGAATGAGAATAGCTTATTATGCTATTTAATAAAAAAAGAGGTGTTAGTCAAATGAAAAAACAAAAAATATTTCTGACCTTTCTCCTGGCGGCACTTATGCTGACAGCTGCGGGCTGCGGGAACTCTGACAGCAGCAGCAAGAGTGAGTCAAAGCCGGAGACCGGCACATCAGATGCGGTCGCTGAGGACAGCTCCGCGCCTGATGCAGAGCCCTCTGAGGCTGTAACAGAAGCAACGGAGGTCACAGTTTCCAAAGCAGAATCAGCTTCTGAAGCTGCTTCCGCTGAGGAGCCGGAGAGCACAAAGCCTCAGGCCGCATCGAACACCACCTATGATGTGGGGGAATTCAGCGTGTTCGTGCCGGAGGGCTGGAACGCTATAGCAGTTCCCGACCATATTGACAGCTCCAAGACAGCCACCAACGATATACTTATGGCAAAGGGCGCCGAGTACAAAGAGGCCTCCGGCAGCTGGGATTATGAGAACGGCCCGTATTTCTACATCACCCTGCTTGGTAAGGAGGACTTTGAAAAGGCTTCCTCCAGCCGTGATTATTATGTCGATCAATTCGGCTCTGTCAAGGATATGGAGGATATGACCGCCGGCAGCCTGACATGGCACGGCTTTTCGGTAAACCCTGTCGGTGCGGACGTTTACATGATCTGGGCTGAAAAGGGTGAGGGAGGCTTCTATTCCTCCATTAGCACAGCCTATGGCCTGTCCCTGCAGGACGAAGACGTTCAGAAGATACTCAGCAGCCTTACATAACAAAGGAGGAAACTGTAATGAGAAAGCTAAGAAAGGTTTTAAGCATCGGTGCAGCTTCGGCACTGCTTGTGAGCACAGCGGCTCTGACAGCGTCGGCGGAGGTCCTTACGCAGAATTCTGTCAGCACTATAAAGACCAGTGAAAACATCAAGAGCAGCTCAACGGTCTATGTGGGTGAAGTAACTCTTGACGGAAAGGCAGCAGTCAAGTACATCTATTCCGATAATTTCTCCCATGAGGGGAGCAGCTGGAACGATCTGATTGATGCTCTGAAAGGTATGAGCGATACAGATTTCAGCGCCCTGCTGGGAGAGTATGATAAGACAGCGGGAGAGAGCGGTATAAAGGCCTGCAGCGACGCTTCTCTGGTATCGAAAATGGGCAGCAGCTGGGCAAAGGCCTCAGCCGTGGGGGAAAAGTATTACTCTGACTATCAGTTTTCAAGTGAGGTCAGCAAGGACCTTTACGATCATGATGCCGGATTCAGGGCTAAGCTTGACGGTCAAAAGGCTGCCAGAGCACAGGCGATAGACGAACCTTTTGATAACAGCAAGACAATAGTTTCGCATCTCGACTCAAAAACCGTAACAGATGTTTACTATACCATTGAAGACGGTCAGGTCGTAAGGCACACTGACACAAAAGTCATCTATGAAAGCGAAGAGGTCACGGTCATTTATACCGGTGCGAATATGAAAAACAATGGCAGCACAAAGGTCAATGTAAAAGATAAGAAAGCCACAGTAGTTCAGGATTCCACCCTCTATGTGGGAGAGATCGTTGTTGACGGCGAATCAAAGATCAAGTATCTCTGGTCTGAGGATATGACAAGATCAGAGGCAGTCACCGCTGCTGTAAGAGATGCCCTCAATGCACTTGAAGACAAAGACTTTGCCGCCCTCCTGCCGGAGATCGTGGGTGAGGAAGAAGCAAAGGGCATAGCTGAATGTAATATCGCCGGCTATGAAAGCAGCATGGGCAGCAGCTGGAAGGATTCAAAGACCCCTGCGGCTCTGTACTATCCCGGTGCGGCAGTAAAGGCATCTGCATCGGCTGACCTCTATGATACAGACGAAGGCTTTGCCGGGGCCTGCGGCTTTAAGGAAGAAGCTGATGCCACGGTAGTTGACAATGCAGGTCAGGCTTATGAGGCTCATTCGCCTTTGGGAAAGCTCTCTGCTGCGAATACAGATACTGTTACATACACAGTTGAGAACGGTGTTATTATAAAGCTTATCGACAGAACTGTTGATTACACCTGCGAAGCTGTAAAGGTGATCTGTACCAGAACAGAGCTGACAACTCCTGCTGAGCCTGTTGACAGCAGTGTATCCGAAGACATTTCAGACTCAGACGGATCTGCTGCTTCTGCCGGCAGCAGTACGGCAGACAGCTCTGAAAGCGGCAGCAGTTCAAGCAGATCGGACAGCAGCTCCTCACCCAGCGGCTCTAACCCTGCAACGGGTATCATCGGCGGACCCACGATAAGCGGAGGGCTGATACTTGCTGCACTTGTTATGGCAAGGCGCAAAGACAAGGAAAACAAAAAATAAACATCACAAGGATAGCAGACCGTCTGAAAGCGCGGTCTGTTTTTTAATGCTAATGCGGCACACCCACCCAAGGCAGGTATGCCGCAAGCTTTTAATTATACAGATACATCACCGTTGTTCCTGACATACCGCCCTTCATGGGCAGCAGCCAGCCGCTTTCGCAGAGGGCCTGCATTAGCTGCTCTGTCTCACGGAAATAAAGCAGCATGGGCATTTTGCTCACATATTCCGCAAGGTACTGCGGTGTGTGGTCAAGGAGTATCTTTTTGATGCTGTCGGTGCGTGAGATAAGGCTCTTGCAGATCTCACTGCCGATATCCTCGATCATATCATTTATCTTATCTCCCTGCTCCTTTGTCAAGCAGGGGAAATTTGGCTTAATGCCGCTCCCGGTCTTTACAGCAAGCCCCAGCTCCAGAAGCTCCGAGCAGACCAGCTTTTCATTATCTGTCTGCGGCTGACGGGAAAGCAGAGTGCAAAGCATATCCGCTCTTGCGTCTGTCACCCTCGGGTGAAGCCTGTCGCCGTTTATAAGCACGTCCCAGAAAAGTATCATACCGTCTTTGGTCTGTCTGCCGGAGGTGCCCACACTGTAGGGATCGCTTACGGACTTCTCTACAAAAAAGCGGAAGCACTTCTCACCGAACACATCTGTCGGGAAATCAAGGGGCTGTTCGCTATAAGCCATATCGATATACGCAAGGTGCAGTA
The DNA here is from genome assembly GCA_902797485.1 of uncultured Ruminococcus sp. GTDB lineage: Bacteria > Bacillota > Clostridia > Oscillospirales > Ruminococcaceae > FB2012. The sequence goes on from CADBTF010000126.1 coordinate 10,983, forward strand.
TAAGCGATGTAAGCATCCATTTGAGCGTGTTGTCAGGTGCATCGCTGCCGTAGAAGCCGAGGGAGCGAACATCTTCAAGCATTTCGTCGACCCCCTGTGCTATATGCGTTGAAATATCAGCAACGGCTGTTTTGTTTGCCTTTTCTATCTCGGCAAAAATATCGTTAGTGATGATCGGCACATTGGTCTGATAAAAGCCGTTTTTCACATTCAGCAGACCGTATTCGACCAGCTTTTTCAGCTCGTCCTCAAGATATGCCGTCGGCACACCCAGCTGCAAGGCGATCTGCTCCTCTGTTTGCTTGTCAAAATAACAGCACATCAGTATGTTATGCCCGAGCTTGTTGTCCGTTCCGTGATAGTTATTGGTCGTTCCCCAGAATGCCAGTGACAGCCGGACGGGGTCATAGCTCAGCTTTCCAAAATTTCTTTCCATAACAGTACCCTCCTTGATTTTCTTTCGTGACTGAAAGAGAAGATATTTGACCATGCTCTGGGTAATGCCGAAGCTCTCGGATATCTCCCTTACAGACATTCCGTCAACGTAGTAGGCCACCATAGCCTTGCGGTAGTTGGAGTTTAAAAGCGACAGCTCT
>CADBTF010000127.1 GCA_902797485.1 uncultured Ruminococcus sp.
CTGTCTCATAACAGCTGGCAGCAATGCACATCAGGGGCGGGATATATTATTTTTGCTCCGAGAGAATAAATCAGTTGCTTTTTTATTTGATTTGTGTTATAATATATAAAATCATAACTGCTATGTGTTTTTCAGCATAGATAAAAAAGCGGGGTTATTCCAAATGAGTAAAATGCAGCTGCTGCTAAAATATCTGAATGATGTGCTACACGTTACAACTGACGACGAGCTGTCTCAGCTCACTGCTGAATGCCGCCGCGCTCTGGAAGGTGAATCGGAGCTGATACAGCTTTTAGATGCCGGTGCAGCATTGGGCAAGGAGATCATCTGCCTGAAACTCGGCGGTGCCGACGAATCACGGAGCAGAAGGCTTGCGGCACTTTCTGACGAAGAACGCACCGAGCTTGCAGAGGCGGAGAAGGTCATAAATGCCAACCGTTTCAGCTACCATTTCCAGCCGATAGTCAACACTGTGGACGGCGGTATCTATTCATATGAGGCCCTTATGCGCCCCCGCAGCGAGCTGTGCTCAAAGCCCTTTCACATACTGAAATATGCCGAGCTCACCGGCAGGCTAAACGATATTGAACGGGCCACCTTCCTGAATATCTTAGAGCTCATAGACAGCAGGAAGGAAAGATTCCGGGGCAGGAGAGTTTTCTTAAACAGCATACCCAAGACCAAGCTGGACACAGAAGCCTTCAGGCGTGTGGGTGAGCTTCTGATGAAGCACAGCGATACAGCCGTAGTTGAGCTCACAGAGCAGTCCGAGCCGGACGAGGAGGAGTTCAACGCCTTGAAGGAGCGCTACCTGAACATGGGCGTGCCGATAGCCATAGACGATTACGGCACCGGCTATTCAAACGTCAAGAACCTGCTGAGGTATATGCCAAATTATGTCAAGATAGACCGCTCTCTGCTGAGCGATATTCAGGACAGCCCCAAAAAGCGGCATTTCGTCAGGGAGATAATCGAGTTCTGCCACGACAATAATATCATGGCGCTGGCTGAGGGGGTGGAGACCTCTCAGGAACTCAGAGAGGTCATTCTGCTGGGAGCTGATCTGATACAGGGCTTCTACACAGCCCGCCCGGCAGCAGAGCCCGCCGAGACTATACCTGATGAGATCAGGCAGGAGATACGCCGTGCAAGGCAGGAGCGTGAGGACGGCAAGGGCCAGCGCATCTATTATGCTGACAATTCCGAGCGCATACAGCTTGAACGTCTTATCAAGGAGGACCTCAACTGCCTGGTCATCGGAAAGAGCGGCAGCGGTGTGGTAACTGTTATCGGCAATCCTATGCTGAATACTGAAATACATATCGAAATGGTAAAGGGCTTCAAGGGCAGCGTTACTCTTGAAAATGTGCGGCTCTCAAATGTCAAGGAACGCCCCTGTATCGACATAGCAGAGGACTGTGAGGTGACCTTGGAGCTTATCGGAGAGAACGACCTTAAAAGAAGCGGCATCTGCGTTGACGAAAGCGCAAAGGTCACATTTACCGGCAAGGGCAACCTGACCGTCAGCATTGATTCCCCTGAATACTACGGCATAGGCAACGGCCCCGGAAAGGCCTGCGGATCTCTTGATTTCAGGCAGTCCGGCATCATCACTGTAAATGCCCACGGCCAGAGGGGAGTGGGCATAGGTGCCTGGAAGGGAGGACGGTTCAGCATATCGGCAGGGCAGTACAATCTGAATCTCAACGGCGACACAGGCCTTGGCATAGGTTCGCTTTATGCTGACTGTGAAATTGATATATCCTCCTGTGACATCAACGCAGAGCTTTCCCTTGCAAACGGTGTGGCTATCGGCTCTGTGGGCGGCAGCTGCAAGGTCAGCTTCTACTATGCTTCTGCCAAGCTTTTCCTGGCAGGCAGAGAGCTGGTTGCCATAGGTACGCTTTCCGGCAGATCGGCAGAGGTCCATATCTGTGATGCAAGCACTGTGCTTGATGTGAGAGGCCTGCGCTGCTCCGGCATAGCCGCCCTTGAAGGCAGAACGGATTTCACCATTGAGCGTGCCGGCATACGCATTGTCGCCGGAGGACAGAAGGTTCTGGCACTGGGCGGCCTGACATACGACAGCAGCTTGCTGCTGGATAATGCCGACACCAACATCAGGCTTGAGACCATCCTTGATGCAGGCAAGTGTTTTGACGAGAGCCGTCTTAACATCATCAGAGGCCGCTGTGTTATAAACGTCAACGGCGAGGATATCATCTCAAAGGAATGATCTGCCGCTCCCGACCTGACCGGCAGAAACAGTATAGCATTGATAACAAAAAGGAGCTGATGTCACAGCTCCTTTTTTATGTTACAGATCTTTGTTCAGCTTGACCGCAAGCATAGTGATATCATCAAACTGCGGAGCATCACCCGCAAACTTGAATACAGCGTTCCCGACATTTTCAAGCAGCTCTCTGGGCTTTGCGTCCGGGGCCTTGTTCAGAGCCTCAACTGTTCTTTCCAGACCGAATAACTCCTCGTCAGCATTTATGGCCTCCGGAACACCGTCGGTGTATACAAACAGAGCCGCACCCTTTTGCAGAGTCATTTCCTGCTGGGAGTATTTCTTATCCTTCAAAATGCCAAGCACAAAATCATGCTTGCCCTTGATGGCCTCAAAGCTGCCGTCCGGCTGCCGGACTATCGGGTATTCATGCCCGGCGTTTGCTGACACCAGCCTGCCGGTGGAGATCTCAAGGATACCCAGCCAAACTGTTACAAACATCTTCCGGCTGTTGCTGCGGCAAAGAGCATTGTTTACGTGCTCAAGGATCTCGTGCGGCGAAAGCCCTGAAAGCGTGTAGTCGTTTATCAGCATCTTTGACATCATCATAAACAGCGCCGCCGGAACTCCCTTGCCGGAAACATCAGCTATGACCATTGCCAAGTGGTCATCGTCCACAAAGAAGAAATCGTAGAAATCTCCGCCCACCTCCTTGGCAGGGGTCATGCTGGCGTAGATGTCAAATTCCTCTCTGTCCGGGAAATCATCAGGCAGCTGAGATGCCTGTATATCCTTTGCGACCTCCAGCTCGGTCTCTATCTGCTGCTTGTCCATTACCAGCTTGATATTCTCGTCCATGTAGTGGTCGATCTCCACTGCCAGGTCAGAGACCTTATCCGAGAGCCGCCCTATCTCGTTATTGACCTTAACTTTTTCCATGCTGCCCTTGACAGCAGCGCTGTCCTTAGACTCCATGTATTCCGTCAGGCTGTGCTCTATCCTGCCCACAGGCCTCAGCACACGCCGGTAGAGCAGTACAACCAGAGCCGCACCCGCCAGTATAACATCTGTCATCGCCAGGATAAATGCACTCTTGAAGGTCTTGGACATGACGTCTGAAAAGCTGCTCCAGTTGTAGGCTAAGCCCATGACTGCCACCGTCTTGCCGTCCAGAACTATCGGCTTGTATCCGATATAATAATCCCCGCTGAACATAAAATGGCGGGTGCGCTCGAATATCAGTGTTCCATTGTTTTCGCTGATGGCCTCTTCCAGCTCCCGGTGCTCGGAGAGATCATACATCTTGATCATAGTATCTTCCTTGTTAAGCTTACCGTTCTCAATACTGTATAGGAGCTTGCCGTTATTCTGGCCCTGAGTGACCACAAGAAACGCACAGTCCAGATCGCTTTCTATGGTCGTGCTGGAAGCTAAATTGCAGATCAGCTCATAAAACTTTTTTGCAGCATAGGTTTGCGTTATCGGGTCTAAGGTATCAAGCTGCTCATTTTCAAACAAGATGAAGGTAGAGGCATCTTCTCCCAGCACCTCATTTGCTTTCTGCTGCTCCTCCTCGGTTATGCTCTCTTTCAGCACATCAGGATGTGCTTCATAGTAATTGAAATACCATAAAGCTGTTTTATCAATCGGGGGCATATACCAGGCACCAAATTCAGTGGAGGACAGCTTATCAGAAATCAGCTCGTTCTTTGCTTTCAAATATCCGTCTACAGTGCTTTTGTGCACGATAAACAGTATCACCGAGGTCATGATGATGATGATAGGCACCATTACCGCCAGCACCTGAAATGTTAGTTTTCCGTTCTTCTTATTTGCCATATATCTTTCTCCGATTAAAATTACTGCGGCCCCTGACCTGAGATCACTGATGAACTCACTAAGAGGTCTAACATGAATGGACCTGCAAGGATATTATAACATTTTAAAAGAGCATTGTCACCTGTTATTCTGCCGCCTATCTGATTTTCGTGGATTTAAACATATTTGAACAGTATGTTTTGTGGATAATGTCTGATGAGCCTTTATCATAGATTTGCCGGCAAGAGACCGAAACAGCCCGTTCACCGGCGCAGGAAATATGCCCCTATGCCGAACATACACAGCACAGGGGCATTTGTTTTTGAAGCCGCTCATACCAGATCTGTCTTTTTTAGTATCAGCCTGCTGCCCTGACCGATCCCAAGAGCGAATAGCACTCCACCAGCAAGGCACATGAACACGTTCATCATGTTTGAATCAAGGGGTGTCATCATCGGTATCATCATAAACAGCAGCATTCCCGCACCGAGAGAGAGCAGTATCGAAAGCCAGGTCTTTTTCTTTGCAAAGACACCTGCAAGAACATATATCGCAGCGAACACACCCATTAAGAATATCTTCGCCAGCATACACATCACAAGGCCGTCTGCTCCTGCGTTTCCAAGGTCAAAGCTCAGCCCGGATATCCCTCCGCCGATCACCGCACCAATAAAAAACATGATGAGCATAGCCGCACCTGCGAAAAACCCAACAAGGGTTTTCGACAGCACATAGTCACCCTTTTTAGCCCGAAGGGTAAAGAGATTTTTCGCATAGCCGCTTCTGAAATCGTCCCCCACAAAGCAGCAGACGAACACCGCCAGCATAAAGAAAATCAAATTGATATTGCACATAGATCTCATATCCATATTCATTGCCATTGCAGCGGCGTGGTCAGAGCTTTCAGGCTTTTCGGTTTCTCCGCCGGTCAGCTTGAAGCCCCCCTCAGTACCGATTATCTCCCAGGCAGAATTGAAATTCTCCATAACAGTGACCTCACCTGTCTGCTGGTTTTTCATTTCAGTGCCTGCAAGGGAGGAGGTCATCACCAGTATAGCTATGGGCATAGCAAGGGCGATGCCCAGCATGATGTAAAACATTCGTGAGGTGAAAAGCCTGCGCATATCTGTTCTGAGCATAGTTCTGTATCTGTTCATCACTGCACCCGCCTTTCATTCATCAGGTCAATGTAATATTCCTCAAGGTTTATCTTTGACTGTCCTATTTCTTGTATAGTTACTCCGTTCTCATACAGGTATCCTGCAATATCCTCGGCAGTCGTCAGATCGTATATTCTGATGTATCCGTCCTCTGCTTCCTCCACCCTTGAATACCGGCTTGAAAGCAGCAGCTTGGTCCTGTTCATATCAGCCGCTTTGAGAGCGGTGTAAGCCCGGCAGCTTGCGTCAAGCTCCTCGGCGGTCATTTCGCAGATCATCTCGCCGCCCCTGATTATGCCGTAATGAGTGGCTATCTTTTCAAGCTCTGTCAGGATATGTGAGCTTATCAGAACGGTGCATTTGCAGCTCTTGGTAATGTCTGTCAGCACCTCACGCATTATCCGCATACCGTCCGCATCAAGGCCGTTTATCGGCTCGTCGAGCACAAGCAGCCGGGGCGCTCCCAAAAGCGCCATTGCAATGCCTATCCGCTGCTTCATGCCGAGAGAGCAGTTTTTGAACTTGTTTGAAGCCGCCCCCTCCATGCGGACGGTTTTCAGCACCCTTGCGACCTCACGTCCGGCATTTTCAATGCCGAGATCAGCTGCGTGTATCATCATATTGTTCCACAAACTCAGGTTCGGAAAGCAGCCCGGTGCTTCTATCAGCACACCTATCTTAGAGCGGGCCTCAGCATCAGTGCAGGCCCTGCCGAATAGCCTGACAGTCCCGCCGTCCGGTATCATCAGCCCGCAGAGCAGCTTTTCTGTCGTCGATTTTCCGGAGCCGTTTTCCCCGATAAAGCCGTATATCGCACCCTCCGGCACAGTCATATCAAGCCCTCTGACAGCCTGCTTGCTGCCGAAGCTCTTTCGCAGATCTCTTATCTCTATCGCATTCATGACTGCACCCCCTTAGTAAACGTCGCAGCGTGATAAAATGTAACTGCCCCAAATATTGTACACCAAAGCCCAGCAGCAGGACACCGCAGCGCAGGTAAGCAGCGTGCCGATATTGCTTGAAAGGCAGGCGTTCACCGAGGAGCCGTAAAGCAGGATATTCAGCCCGGAATTATTCCCCATAAGCCCCGCCGCACCGATAACGGGAATGCCTGTGCCTATCACAAAGCAAAGGGTTATGGACACCCCGAAATACCGCCGGAATACAACATTCAGCAGAGTGTAAAGGCTCCCCCAGCCAAGGCTCATTATCATCTTCCCAAGGATCGCAAGCAGCAGTGAGCCGATATTCACGCTCATATCTGCGCCTGTTATCACTCCTGCCATAAGCCCGCCGCAGAGATATGTGATGCACATACACATCATCGAAAACGCCCCTGCTATGGATTTGGACATCATGTAGTCAGCTTTGAGGGAGTGGGTGGTGAAAAGCTGCTTTACATATCCGCTCTTGTAATCGTGCCCGATAAAGATCGACACCATTATCCCGCCGAAGATAAACACCATATTCATGTTTGCGTAATCTCCCATGCTGTTTATGATGTAAAGGGGCTTGTCGGCAGCGATGATGTTCCAGGTGTTTTCATAGAGCTTCACGGTCTCGCCCTGCTCATTCGGCATACCTGTCATGCTCAGCACCATTGCAGGAATGATCGCAGCTATCGCCAGAAAGATGTAGAACATAGGCGTGTGGAACAGCCTGTAAAAATCGACACCCAGCATACTTTTCAAGCGTTCGTAAAAGCCGGGGCTTTTGAATGTGAGTTCTCTTGTCTGCTCCATATCAGCCTGCCTCCTTCCTGCTCATCAGCTGGGTGTAATATTCCTCAAGACCTATCTTGTTTTTCTTCAATTCATTAGGAATGATGCCGTTTTCCATAAGCCGTGCAGCTATCTGTTCTGTGTCGTCAACGTCGTAGACCCGTACACAGCCGTCCTCCGCTCTGACATTCCGGAAGAAGTGCCGCAGTACCAGAAATGTATTCTGCATATCCTTCGCCCGGACAGATGTGAACACCCGGCTGCGGCTCTCCATTTCCTTTGCCGTCAGCTCCTCGATCATTTTCCCCTGACGGATAATGCCGTAGTGGGTGGCGATCTTTTCAAGCTCCCCTAAGATGTGTGAGGAGATAAGCACAGTGCAGCCGGAATTCTGTGTGATGTCCACAAGTATCTCCCGCATTATCCGCATACCGTCCGCATCAAGGCCGTTGATAGGCTCGTCCAGTATCAGCAGAGCAGGGTCTCCGAGAAGCGCCATTGCAATGCCTATCCGCTGCTTCATTCCGAGGGAGCATTTTTTGAATTTAAGCCCTGCATTGTTCTCCATGCGTACAATTTTCAGGACTCTTTGCATTTCTTCACTCCTGTTTTTAAGGTTCAGGTTGATAGCCTGCATCATCAGATTCTGATAAACGGTCGAATTGGGAAAGCAGCCTGCATTTTCAATGAGCGCCCCCACACGGGCACGCACTCCGGGATTTTTATAGCTCTTACCGAACAAGCGTATCTTCCCCTTGTCGGGAACAAGCTGCCCGCAGATGAGCTTTTCAGTGGTGGATTTGCCGCTGCCGTTTTCCCCGATGAAGCCGTATATAGCCCCGGCGGGAACAGTCATATCCAGCCTGTCCAGCGCATACAGCCCCCGGAAGGATTTTGTCAGCCCTCTTATTTCGATAGCGTTTATCTTTTCATTCATAGCTTTCACTTCCGTTCCTGATTCTGCTTGTTTATCCTTTCCTTGGCCTGCTCAACAGTCTCGCCTTCCTTGGCAAGAAATTTGTTCACGAAGCCGTTCTCGATCTTTCTGTAGCCGCCGACTACCGTGTTCTCTATCGCTTTGTAAGCCTTTACAGTGCCCTTTGCGATCTTCTCGTTTACGTCTGCTATCTTAGCCATGATTAATTCCTCCGTATTTTTTATCTTATGTCTGAATTATATTGTTCGATTGTTGCAGTTAGGTTTGAGTTTTGTTTCAGAAATATTAAAGTGAGGTCATTCTGCTTGAAATCATACCGCCGTTTATGTTATAATCATAATGAAGATAACAATTATAAAAGGTGAAACTTATGGATAGATTCAAAGCTTTGCTCTTAAAGCTGCTGCGGCCTTCGGTCAAGGCTGTTCTGCTCATAGACATTCTTGCAATGCCCCTGGTGATAGCAGCTCTGTCACTGCATAAGTCAGCGGACCCGTTGTCGCTGTCAGCCTATTTGCTGTCAGCCTATGCCCTGACGGTGACAGTCATAAATTTCAAGCGAACAGTCCATCGGATAAAAGGACTTGTGAAGGGCGACGAGCTTGCGCTTGTCAGAGGCATTAAAGGGCTTATGCGCAAAAACAAATACACAAAGCGTTATCTTGAAAGCAAGGATTTCCGGGCAGAGGTATCTCTATATACGGGGCTTGCGATAAACCTGTTCTTTGCCTGCTTCAAGGGTGCAACAGGTGCTTCGGAGCGTTCAGCCTGGGAGTTCTCCCTCGGAGTTTACTATTTCTTTCTTGCCGCCATACGCTTTACCATAATGCTGGGCGTCCTGAAACGCAACCGCTCAGAGCTGCCATACTCACAGCGCAAGCTCTATGAATACAAAAAATACCGCCTCTGCGGCGGTATGGTAATGGTGCTGAATCTTGCTGTCTCAGGAATGGCAATACAGATGATCTGGCAGAACAAGGCAAATGAGTATTCGCAGACGCAAGTTATAGCCTCAGCGGCCTTTACTTTTTACTGCTTTATTTCAGCGATCGCCAAGGTGGTATCCTTCCGCAAGCGGGATAATGCTATTCTCTCCGCAGCCAGGAGCCTTAGCCTGATAGCGGCGCTCATGTCCATGTTTTCATTGCAGACCTCAATGCTCCGCGCTTTCAGCAAAGGAAACGACGGCAGCTTCCGCAGAACGATGAACACAGTCACAGGCATATCGGTCCTTACCCTTGTGCTGGGCATAGCGACCTTTATGATCGTCATAGGAACGAAAAAGATCAGAGAGTACGAGAAGCAGACCGTCAGCTGAATATGCGGCATATAAAAAACGCAGTACCCCAAAGGGCGGTGGCGATAAAGAAGTATTTGACAATTACAGCTTTGTATGTGCCACCGCTAAAAGAATAAATAATAAAGAAGAAAGA
>CADBTF010000128.1 GCA_902797485.1 uncultured Ruminococcus sp.
AAGTATTTCGATCAGGCCATGTACGGTATGTATATCAGAATGGCCCTTATCCTGACGATCCTCCACCGGAACGGTATGCCCGCAAGACTTGTCACCGGCAGAGTAGTTCCGAAGGCGCAGTGCTCAAACCCCAGGTGCATAACCAATCATGAGCTCTACCTGCCCCGCTATTTCAAGGGCAGCGGAGACACTGTGATCTGTGAATACTGCGATGAGAGAACACTTTTGTAAGGAGCATTTTTATGTTTAAAGCCTGGGAGCATTTCAAGACCATAACCAAGCACCGCCATGCGGTGATCCGCAATTGCTGGCACGCAGGGATATTCTGGCAGGGCCTGCGGCATGACATTTCAAAGTATTCCCCCAGTGAGTTCATTCCGGGAGCACTCCATTATCAGGGCACCCGCTCCCCCAACGAGGGCGAGCGTGAGGACTACGGCTTCTCCTACGCATGGATGCACCACAAGGGCCGCAACAAACACCACTTTGAATACTGGACTGACTATGACCCTGTCACCCGGAAAATGAGCCCTGTCAAAATGCCCGTCAGATATGTAAAGGAAATGTTCTGCGACAGAGTTGCCGCCAGCAAGATATACATGGGCGAAAACTACGACGACGGCGCACCCTTAGCTTACTTTATGAAAGCCAAGGCCACCCGCTCTATCCACCCCGAAACATCGGACCTGATAGAGAAGCTGCTCACCATGCTCAAATACAAGGGTGAAGCAAAGACCTTCGCCTACATCAGGAGGCTCAGGCATTACTAATGGATAAGCTAAAGCTTTCTCAGGCAGTCATCGTTGAGGGGAAATACGATAAGATAAAACTCTCTGCCCTGCTGGACGCTGTCATCATCACTACAGAGGGCTTCGGCATCTTTAAGGACAAGCAGCTTTCAGAGCTTATCCGGCAGTACGCCATGACATCAGGCATCGTTATCCTCACCGATTCCGACGCCGCCGGCTTTAAGATCAGAGGGCATATCAAGGGTATATGCCCGCAGGGTAAAATTTCAAATATTTATATCCCGGACGTCTACGGAAAGGAAAAGCGCAAGACAGAGCCCTCCAAGGAGGGAAAATTAGGCGTTGAAGGCATTGACCTTGACACCCTGCGCAGGCTCTTTCAGGAAGCAGGCCTGCTGGAAGAAAAGGCCCCGGTCCTGCCGCAGATGACTATAGGCGAACTCTACGAGCTTGGCCTTGCAGGGGGCAATAACAGCGCCGCCCTCCGGAGAGAGACTGCCAAGGCTTTGAACTTGCCGGAGAGGATAACCTCAAAGGCACTGCTGGAGGCTATCAATAATATCTTCGGGAGAGACCGTGCCCTTGAAGCTGTAGAAAAGGTCAAAAAGGAGATGGAGCATTGAGCTATACAAGTTTAATATTTCTCTATTTCTTTTTGCCGGCTTTCATGGCAGTTTATGCTGTTGCCAAAGCCAGGCACCGTCAGGTGATAATGGCTCTGGGCAGCTGTCTAGTTATATTCTGGGCCTCCCCCTACGGGCTCATTCCTATGGGCATACTGGTGGTGCTGGCCTATTTCAGCGGGATAATCTGCTTTAACCTCCGGGAGCGCAAGACCGGCCCGGCAGCTGTTACGGCGGCTTTTCTTGCGGTCGCTTTCACCCAGCTGCTGCTGATGCTGGTATTCAAGCAGCTCCGGCAGAGCTTCGTAACAACCGTAGCACTTGGAGTCATGACACTTAACTCTGCCTCATATATCATTGACATCAAGCAGGGTGAGCTGGAACCGGAGACCCGTTTCTTCACCCTCTGGGCCTACATAGCCTTTCTGCCCTCCCTCTGCGGCATACCGTTTGTCAGGTACAAGAACTACCGCAAGACCTTTGCAGAGCCAAAGCTCCGGCTGGACTATATGTCCGAGGGCATACTGCTGCTGCTTATCGGCATAGCCGAAAAAATAGTGATCTCCGACAGACTGACCGAGCTATTTAACGATATGCAGACAACCTCCTCCGGCACCCTCTCCTCTATCATGTCATGGATGGGTGTGCTGGCCTTCGGCGGGGCGCTGTATCTCAAGCTGAAAGGCCTTTCCCACATTGCCCAGGGCTTTGCCCTGATGCTGGGCTTCAAGCTGAGCTACAGCTTCGATTACCCCTACTCCAAGCCCACCCTCAAGGAATATATCGAAAGCTTCAACATCTCCGGCTATGAGTTCCTGCGCCGGTATGTATATAAGCCTATCAGCAAAAACGGCAGCAAGGCCACTGCTCTGCTGGGTGCTTCGATCTCTGTGCTGCTTCTGTGCATCAGCTATAAGCTCTCTGTGAACTACCTGCTCTGGGGCACCCTTGCGGCTGCTCTGCTGATAGTTGAGATCAGCTTAGAGAGCAGGCTGGCGAAGATTCCTCGTGCAGTCAGGTATATCTTCACACATATGTTCATTCTTATAGGCTGGGCGCTTATCAGCCAGGATTCTATAATCGGATCAATGGAATATATTTCCAGAATGTTCACCGGCGGAATGCTGCTGGATTCCAAGCCGCTGCTTTACTTCCTTGGCGCTGCCATGCCTTACTTTATTATAATTCTCATCTTTGAGCTTCCGCTTTTCAAAACACTTATGCTCAGGCAGCGCAAGCGCAGGATCAGTATTCTCTATGCGGTCAAGCCGCTGCTGATCTTAGCACTGCTGATCCTTTGCACGTCATATATGATGTCAGGCACTTTGAGCCTGCCGGTCAGGTAAGGGGGCGCCTATGAAAAAGATATTTGACTTTATTTCAATACTGCTCTTTTTCGGAGCAGCCGTGATAATGGCTTTTTATACCTTCTGGGATAATAACGCTCTCTCCGAGATCAAACCCTCACAGCTCACGGAAAGCACAGAGCGCTTTATAGACCGGAATTTTCCCATGTCGGAAAACTGGCTCTCTCTTTATACCACTATCATCACCGGCTTCGGGCAAAACCGTATCGGTGATGTGTATGTTTCCGAAAAGGGCATGATAGAGCTTCTCAGCCGCACCGACAATGATGCCGCCGAGCGCAGCATCAAAGCCTTCAACGATTTTGCAGAGGCTCACCCGAAGCTTTCTGCCTTTGCGCTGATAGTCCCCACAGCGTCGGGGATATACTCCAGCGAGCTGCCCGTAGTTATCACCACCGTTGACCAGCAAAAGCTCATTGACGACATCTACTATCGCTTAGACAGTCAGGTGCAGACGCTGGACGCCTTCAACCCCCTGTTCTCCGCCCGGAATGATTACGTCTACTTCCGCACCGACAATTCATGGACAGAATACGGCGCCTACACCGTCTACAACCGGGTCATCAGAAAAATGGGCTTCACTCCCCTGCGGCTTTCCAGCTACGATATGGAATACGCCGCAAGAGATTTTTACGGCGACCTCTACCAGCGCACCTACTACCAAGGCACAGGCTCCGATTTCATAAACATCTTCCGCAACAAGAACGGCAGCTTTGTCACCGGGTTCTCTGCATGGTCAAAGGGGCAGGAGTTCACCTCCACATCTATCTACTACACCCCCGCCCTGAACAGCAGCAGCAAGCTGGACGTTTTCCTTGGCGGCAACGAATTTGAGAAATACCGCATCACCACCGCCAACACCAAGGCACCGAAGCTTCTCATAATCAAGGGAGATTACGCTAATATGTTCGTGCCGTTCCTGACCCCACACTACAGCGAGATCACTCTGATAGACCCCACCAAGCTCGAAGGCAAGACTATAGAAGAAACAGTTGATGTTGACAGCTTCGATCAGGTTTTGCTGCTTTATGACGTAGCAAGCTTCTGCAAATAGTCTGTCATCTCATGCCCCAAGAGCATATACACCATGCTGACCGATATCACACACAGCCATAACTGTGACTATCCTCCGGCAGGATAAGGAAAAACTCAGATCCACGGAACAATTCAGCAGCTGCTTATAACTTTAGAAAAGAGGAGACCGACTATGCTTGACACAGCAGATAAAAAAAGCGTCCGCATCACCGGCGGGATTTTCAGAGAGCGCATGAACACAGACAGGGATTACCTGCTGGAGCTTGACTCTCAGTGCCTTTTACAGAATTTCTATCTTGAAGCCGGCATCATAATGCCCGGCCTTCAGGTCGTTCCCGACCCGCAGAATGCCAAGCTCCACTGGGGCTGGGAATCCCCCACCTGCCAGCTAAGAGGGCATTTCTTAGGCCACTGGCTCTCTGCGGCAGCAGCCTTTGCCGCCTGTGATAATGACACAGCGTTAAAGGCCAAGCTTGATGATATAGTCTCCGAGCTTGCCCGCTGCCAGCAGCGCAACGGCGGCAAGTGGGTGGGCTCTATCCCCGAAAAATATATGGACTGGCTGGCGGATAAGGAATATATATGGTCCCCGCAGTACACCATGCACAAAACTGTAATGGGCCTCCTGGACGCCTACCGCTATGCCGGCAATGAGCAGGCCCTTCAAGTGCTTGACAGCCTTGCTGACTGGTATGTGAGCTGGATAGACCGGGCCTCAAAGCGTGACCCTGATATTGCCTACAAGGGCGAGCAGGGCGGAATGCTGGAGCTTTGGGCGGAGCTTTATTCTATCACCAAAAAAGAAAAATACCTGACCCTGATAGATGCCTACAAGCACAACTATATGTTCACAGAGCTGGAAAGCGGTAACGATGTGCTCTCCGATAACCATGCCAACGCAAGTATTCCTGTTTCTCACGGCTCTGCAAGGCTTTATGAGGTGTTCGGCGACAAAAAATACAAACAGCTGACCCAGCGCTTCTGGGAGGACGCAGTTACCAATCGGGGTATGTTCGCCACCACCGGTGCCAACGCCGGAGAGTTCTGGATACCTCCCCATAAAATGGCTCAGTATATTGGCGACAGCGATCAGGAATTCTGCACCGTCTATAATATGGTGCGCACTGCTGATTTCCTTTTCAGGTGGACAAATGATGCAAAATACGCCGACTATATCGAGCGGGCGATCTACAACGGCTTCCTTGCCCAGCAGAACAGGCACACAGGTATGCCCACATATTTTCTGCCCCTGCGTGCAGGCTCCAAAAAGAAATGGGGCTCCAGGCGGCACGATTTCTGGTGCTGCCACGGCACTATGGTCCAGAGCCCGACACTTTACCCAAGCCTTATTTACTACACAGATGAGAGCAGTCTGACCGTTGCTCAATATATCCCCTCCGAGGGCAGCTTTGAGATCAAAGGCAGTAAAGTCAAAGTCTCCCAGTCCACGGATATGCTGAGCTATAACAATCAGGTGTTCTTTGACGAGCATTCCGGCGGAGAAAAATCCCGCTGGTCCATAAGGTTTGAGGTTAGCAGCCAAAGGCCTGAAAATTTCACCTTGAAGCTGCGTCTGCCCTGCTGGTGCGTCGGCAAGCCCAGTCTTATCATTGACGGCACGGCCGCTGAACCTTTGATAAAAGATAGATATATTCTCCTTGAAAGGCAGTGGGGTGAGCGGACTGTTATAAACATAGTACTCCGGTCAAAGGTAACAGCCGAGCCCCTTGACGGTCAGCCGGAGCTCTGCGCTTTGGTTGACGGCCCGATAGTTCTTGCCGGCCTTACAGACAAGGACTGCGGCATATCCTACAGCGGGGATATCGGTTCCGCACTTTGCCAGCGCACCGAGCACACCTACTCCACCTATGTATGGAAGCAGAACTGCTATGTCACCAAGGGCCAGCCGGTGAACTTTGAGCTTGTGCCCCTCTATGATGTGACAGACGAAGAATACACCGTTTATTTCACCTTGAAAAACACCGCTGAATGATACTGCGTAAAAGATCAGGCCCCGCCGGGATTTTCCACCCGGCGGGGCCTTTTATATATTCAGAACCAGTTGCCTCTGTTATTTCGTTTGTCCTCACGGGTGCCGTTGCCGCCTCTCATGCCGCCGCCCATCATGGACTGTGGTATCTCCGAGACCTCCTGACCGTTTATGATTATTGTGCCGCCGTTGAATTCAGCAGTCTGGTCATAGTCAAAGGAGGAGGTGGGGGCTGTTATATTTATCGTTCCGCCGTTTACATAGATGCTGCCGTTGGCATCAATGGCGTCTGTGTCTCCCTGACCCATAGAAATATTTATGCTGCCGCCGTTGATGATAACATTAGGTGAGTACGCTGTGGATTTGTTTGCTGCGTTGATGCCGTCGTCAGAAGCTGTGATAGTGATGCTTCCGTCGTTAACGGTTATGGCTGTAGCTTCAATGCCTTCCGCAGCAGTTATATTAAAGGTGCCCCCGTCAATGGTCACTGATGCGGTTCCCTGAATGCCGTCGCTCTTGGAATCTATCTCAAAGCTGCCGCCTGAGATATAGATTACGCCCTGTGAGCTGTCATCACTGTTCTCACAGTGCAGAGCGTCCTTGGAGGAAGTGATCGTGAAATCGCCGCCGCAGACCGCAAGGGTGTCGTTCGCTTCAATGCTGTCCAGAGCTGAAACTATAGTGTAGGTGCCGCCTGTGAACTTTACATCGTCCTTGCCGGTGATGCCGTTCCCGCTTGCGGAGCTGACTGTCAGCGAGCCAAGCCCGTTGAGCACCAGATCGTCCTTTGAGAATATAACAGCGTCTGTGTTGGTGTCTCCGTCAGCGGTGAAGCTTCCGGTAACTGAAAGCTCGTTTGTGCTGCCCTCTGTTGTGGTGATAAAGCACTTATCAGCAGATACCACATAGATCACCGGGAAATCCGGATTCGTGACTGTAACACCGTCAAGCACAAGCTGAACCTTGTCCTCACTTGAAGCGTTTACTTTTACAGTGCAGTTTGAAGCGCTGCCGGAGATCACATATACACCTGCTTCTGTTATGTCGATAGTGCTGTTGTCAGAAACTGTGAGCTGCTTGGCTTCAGAAAGGTCTGCCTCCTGCTTTAAGTCTCTGTTTGTAAACAGCTCACTGCTGTCAGCTGCTGATGTCGTGCTGCCGGCGGTATTGCCCGCTGCTGCCTGTGCCTGTGCCGAAGCGCTGTTGCTGACGGCTGTTACCGAATTACTGTTCTCCGAAGATGAGCACCCTGCTGCTGTGAGCGAGATGATCAACGCTGCCAATAAAGCTATAGTATTTCTTTTCATATTCAAACAACTCCTTTTTGTTTTGTTGTATTCATTATACCCGTCGGAGCTTAAATCAAACTTAAACGAATATGAAAACTAAGTGAAAACAGCCTTATGAGAAAAATATCTTAAAACCGATGATAATAAGTATCGTTCCTCCAAGTATCCCGGCTCTTGAAGCCAGCCTGATGCCAAGCCGCTTTCCAAGCTTTAGCCCTGCCAGACAGACAGCAAAAGTTACCGCACCTATTATGACCGAAGCAAACAGCGCCTCCCATAAATTATAGTTGACAATTGTAAATCCTACCGACAGCGCATCTATAGATGTGGCTACAGCCTGCACCAGCAGCCCGCCGGCTGATAATCGAGCGTTCTCCTTCTCATGATCTCCAAGCCCCTCTAAGATCATCTTCCCGCCTATAAACACCAGCAGCACCAGTGATGCCCAAGGGAGGTATTTCTGAACCTTGTCAAAGGCCTCCGAGATCGTCTTGATACAGACCCACCCAAGCATCGGCATCAGGAACTGAAACACCGCAAAGGCTCCGGCAATGTAAAGCACCTTTCTTATCCGCATTTTAGGTTCGTTGATACCGTTTGCCACAGACACAGAGAATGCGTCCATAGCAAGGCCGACCCCTAAAAACACTGAGCTGAAAATAAATCCAAATATTCCCATAGCACACACCTTTATCAATATCAAGTGATCTGCCTTTGCAGAAAATAACTTATTGTTATTATGCTTATGTTTTAACTCTTTTTTTTATACAATATGTATATGGACTTGTGATGAAATTTTTGTTATAATTAATACATAAATTATAACAAAATAGGAGGAAAATCGTGAAAAATCCACTAATCAAAAGCTTTTACGCCATATTGCTCTCTCTGTTCGCTATAGCTTTCATACCTGCCTGTATCACTTTCGCAGATGACACTCCTGGATCCGAGGCCGATCAAGCACCGATTTCTCAGACTGCTATATCAGAAGCTGCTCCAACCAAGGACATCTCCGGCGCAAAGGTCACGATCGGGTTTCAGAGCTATATGTTCACCGGTTCTCCTATTGAGCCGAGCCCTATAGTAAAGCTGAACGGCGCCGGCCTGATAAGAGGCAAGGATTATTCAGCAGTATATACAAATAACACAGAACTCGGAGATAACACTGCCTGCATTACTATCACCGGCAAAGGCAATTACTCCGGCACCGTGCAAAAGACCTTTAGCATAATGGCAAGAACCACAACCACCTGCTCTATCTCAAAGATCTCCGATCAGTATTATAACGGCAGGTACAAAAGGCCGGAGCCAGTCGTTAAGTACGGCTCTTACACCTTCAAAAACGGAGTTGACTACATTTTACGGTACACTAATAACATAGAAAGCGGCACAGCCACTGTTACTATCGTCGGGACGAACAGATTAAAGGGCAGCAAGAAAATGACCTTTAATATCGTTCCCTACAACATCAAAACAGATTACGGCGCCAAAGGCGATAATGTTACCAATGACTACAACGCCTTCAAAAAAGCCTGCGAATATGCCAAGACAATGCCGGAGAATGAAAAAATAGAGATATATGTTCCGGCAGGCAAATACCGTATCGGAACTATGCTTTGCTTCTACTCAAACACCAGACTTATACTGGATAAGAATGCAGAGCTTATCAACGACACCAAAACCAAGACCTTCCTGACTGTCAAGGGCAGAAACGGCCAGCGGCTGGGCCATACCGGTTATACCGAGGCCCACGATATCACTATCGAAGGCGGCACTATCAACGGCAACGGCAATTATCAGGAACTGCCGCGAGGCATAGTTGTTTTCAGGAACAGCCAGCGTATAACTTTCAAGGACTGTGTTTTCAAGAAAGTCTACGGCAGCCACTATCTGATCTGTGACGGAGTATCCGATCTGACTGTAAGCGGCTGCACCTTTACAGAATATGTTCCCTACACCGGCAACTGGTGGGAGTATGATTTCACCAAAGGCACCACCACCGAAGCCCAGAGAAAATCCTATATCGGCGCCATTGAAGCTGTGCATATCGACTACGCGGAAGACGGAACTCCCTGTAAAAATGTAGATGTTTCAAACTGCATTTTTAACAACGTCCCTGCCGGTGTTGGCACTCATCACCTCAGCACCCAAAAGGCCGCTAACATTTCAGTCCACGATAACACATTCAGGAATGTCTGGTTCTCATGTATGCACGCCTGCAGCTTTGATAACGTTACAATGTATAGCAACGTTTCCACCAACTGCGGCGTTCTGTTCAGATGTGAGGATTCAGAAGCAGATATATACGATAACTACTTTTCCGGCATAACCAAAATAGATTATAACAGATATAACGCCAATGATCTGTTCTATGCGATACTCGCAAGAGACAGAAGCAGCATAAATGTTTACGGCAACACTTTAAAGAACGTTGTCGGCTCCGGAATGATGATCTCAGACAGCGGCAGCAAGGTAAACAACATCTATGACAATGTCATTGACAGCTGCACCTACAACGGAATGTATATCAACAATTCGATCGTTAATATGACATATAACGAGATCAAAAATTGCAGCAGGAACGGCATCAGCGCCTACACCTCAAAGGTCACCTGCACCAATAACAACATTCTCAAATGCGCCGTCACTTTCGCCTATCTTGCCGGCGGCTGCTACAGCTCCATAGTCAAGGATAACGGCATCAACACAAATACAGGCTGTGTAGTAAGCAGCAGCTCAGCATCAGTTGACAACAACAAGAAAGCTATTACTGATTATACCATAGTTTTCTCGGCAAATCAATACTATTATACCGGAAAGGAAATAAGGCCGCAGGTAACTGTTAAATCAGGCAGCTCTGTACTTTCGCCTGCATATTACACAGTGACCTATATGAACAATAAAAATATCGGCACTGCAACCGTGCGTGTTGAGGGCAGAGGAAATTACCGGGGCTTCATCAAAAGAGACTTTATAATTATCCCCAAGCCAAGCACCGTCAGCGCTGTTTCCTCAGCAAAGACGATAACTCTGAGCTTCACAAGAAGCAACAGCTCATCAGGCTATGAGGTGAGATACTCAAAGGATAAGACCTTTAAAACCGGCGTTACGACCCAGCTTCTTCCCAATACTCAAACTCAATTAACTATCAGCGGTCTAAGTACCGGCGACACATGGTATGTTCAGTATAAACCGTATGTCATAATAAACGGCTGTAAATACGGAAACTACAGCAGCATAACGACCGTAAAAGTCAAATAAGCAAACTAAAGCGGCAGGAGCTCAAAGCTTTTGCCGCTGATCTTTTATGCCTCCAAAAGCTCAAGCCTGATCTTTTCGTCAAGCTCTCCAAGAGGAGTTTGTGCCGGGCGCCCGGTGTAAAAGCCCTGTATCAGGTCAGCACCAAGACGTTTAACGCATTTCAGCTCCTCAGAGGTCTCTACACCCTCCGCAAGCACCTTGATGTTATTCATTCTTGCAAACTCAACTGTAGTCCTGAAAAACATCTGCTTATTGTTATCGTTCTGAATATCGCTGATAAGATAGCGGTCTATCTTGATTATCTGCGGGGAATACCTCAGCAGGTTCACTATGTTGGAATGGCCTGTGCCAAAATCATCTATAGCTATCGGTATGCCGCCCCTTGAATAGTCCTTGACCTTCTCCAGCTCCTTATCAGACACGGAGCTCCCCTCTGTGATCTCGATAACAATATCATTCAACAGACTTTTGTACATATCCACAAGAGTCTTGAAATCCTGATCCTTCAAAAAATACCCGGGTATAGAATTGATAAACACCTTTCTGCCCTTAAAGCTGTCATAAGCGCTGTCAAAGGCTTTCAGCACATTGAACATAGTGGCCTTTTCAATATCGTACAGCCTGCCGTATTCCTCTGCCGTCTGAATCACCTCGCTGGGGTTCATGTTGATAGATCTGTCCGGGCGCATCAGTGCCTCATAAGCCACGATCTCCCCGGTGTGTGCATCAATGATCGGCTGGAAATGATAAGAAAACAGATTCTTGTCGATCAGAAGCTCAAAGCTCTTGTAATAATCCACCGGCAGCTTGGTCTTGTTCGTCTGTCGCTCAACATTGCCGTTCAGCCTGTTCAGATACATCTCATTGCCCGCCAGCTTTGAGAATGTGGCAAGTGTACCCTCCCAGCCCGGCATGGCTTCAATGCAGCCGGCATTCACTTCGATAATATAATTCTTTACACGCCTGCCGTTGTAGGTGTTCATGGCACCGTAAAATTTTGCGGTGGCCTGATTTATGGTGGAGCCTATATCATCAGGGGAATCATAGTAATTTATCACCATAAATTCGCTTTCAGATACTCGCCCGATAAAACAGCTGTCATTATTGGAGTGCTTCAGGGTCTCGGCAATAAGGCAGATAGTCTCCTCTATCTCAGAGATACCGTAGTTCTCATAGATATATTTATAGTCACTGACAGCGTATACCGAAAACGAAACTGCCTTGCTGTGATTATTTGGCTCGGAGGAAAACTCCTCAAACCACTGGGTAGTGCCTTTAAGGTTAGGCAGCCCCGTGAGCTGGTCTGTCAAGGCAGCAGTGCGCAGGCCAATGAGCATCATTCTCTGGCGGTAGTAGCCGATCAGAGAGTTAAAGGCGATATTCAAAGCCTTTATCAGCCTGTTTATCCTGTGAGAATCGTGCCTTATATCATCGCACTTGGCTGCATAGAACCCGTAGACCTCGCTGCCGCAGTAGATGCTGCCCAGCACATAGGAGGAATTATCCTTTATCCAGCCCTCCTGATCCGGTACCATATCACTCAGGTCAAATTTTTTATACTTAGGCGACCTTACTGAATACTTTGAGCCGAAAAGCTCCAGCTCGTCAGAAAAGCATTTTTCCCTTTCAAGCTCGGATTCCAGCGCCTGCATCAGGAAATCGGAATTCAGGCACAGATAAGATTCTCCCAGCAGCAGGTCCGGCAGGATAGCTGTAAGCATATTGATGTCTCTGACATCAAGGGCAGGTTCGAGCCAGCCGTATACAAAGTCCTCATGGGCAAGAGAATCGTGAGCATTGCTGAACTGCTGTTGAGCTGCGAGCCTCAGATCATACTGCTCTACCTCACAGCCGCAGGATTCTGAAAAATACGGAGTATAAGTATTGTAATGCACCTCCGGCGGAGCATTGTCCTTCAGGATGCTGCCGATAACACTGATGGTCTGATATGCACAGCCCCGGAAATTCTCCTTACAGGTGGTGAGCTTCGGAATATAGTATTCAGCCTCCGGAACTCCGTCAAAGCCGGTAACTATAACATCATCAGGCACCGAGTAGCCCAAAGTTTTCAGCTCATCACAGACAGCTATCGCCATGTAATCATTCGCACAGAAGATCGCCCTTGGCGGCTTGCCCCGTTTGTCAATGATGCGGTGCAGGGCCACACAAGCCGGAACATTCCAGTATTCGCCGTATTCAACATTTTCTTCGTCAAATTCCAGCCCGGTCTCCAAAAGCGCCTGCTTATAGCAATTTATCCTTAAAACAGAATCAGGGTCCTCCTCACGTCTGCCGGCGATAAAGCAGGTATCAGTTAATCCGTGCTCTGTAATGACGTGCATCATAAGCTGCTTAAAGCCTAAGCTGTATTCATTCACAACACAGTGGCAGCCCTCTACCCTGCCCTTTACGATCACCACAGGGACATTGCTTTGCTTAGCCCTTGAAATGATCCTGTCAGGAACAGCAGTATTCCGGAAGCCCTCATAGTATACTATCAGCGCATCTATCAGGTCATAGTTGATAATGTCATATACAGACATTGCGCCCTTATCATTACTATCGTTATTATAAAAGTCAACGGAGCTGTTGAAGACTATGAGCTTATAGCCGGCAGAATTTGCTGCACTCTGTAAATAATGCAGAAATTCTCCCAGGCCGACAGTGTGCATTTTCGTAACACACACTCCAATGACCCTTCTGTTTTCAATCATAATGATCTCCCCTAAACTGCGCTTACGAACTAACCAACATCATATAATTATACAATTATATTTTATCACAATTACAAAATTTTGTCAATAAGTTATATATAAGGCAATAAAAGAGCATTGTAAAATATATGTAAATAACAGAAGAATTTTGTTATACATCTATAACGAAATGATCTTTTGCAGCATTTCTCTGTCCAGCTTATAGGGGCAGAGGGCAAGCTTTTCAGGCTTGGCAAGCACACTCTCCGCAGAGCGCTCAAGCAGCTCCCGGCTCACGTTTATAGGGGCAAGCTCTTTTATAAGCCCCTCCAGCTCATCGGCATCTGCAATGCCGGCAGCCGAAAGCAGCCTGTTCCTCAAAGCCTTGTCAGCATACCGCAGGTAATTCGCCTGAAACGCACCCACAGCCGCCCCATGAGGAACAGAAGCTTCATAGGTGAGCATATAGCTCAAAGCGTGAGGGATAGTAGTTCCCGTCTGAGCGATAGCCATTCCGCCCAGACAGGCTGCCTGCATGAGCTTGTCTGCCGCAGCCTCATCAATGGGCTTTTCAGCTTTAAGATACGGCAGGCATTCGCTCCATACCTGCAAGCCCTTAATTACAAGCATATCACTGAACTCATTGGCGTTGGTGTTTACCCCGCTTTCGATCAGGTGCGAAAAGGCATCTATAGATGTGTTTACAATGATCTGTCTCGGCGTATCCAGGATATACTTTCCGTCAATGAAAGCCAGCCTTGGGAACACCTTATGCTTTAACGACACCTTGGTTTTAAGGTCATGCCGGGTTATCACAGAGACACCTGTTACCTCCGAGCCTGTCCCGCAGGTGGTAGGCACAGCCGCTACCGGCAAAGCCTTGGTAGGAGCTGCTTCATACAGATATTCCCAGCTCTTATCCCTGTTAGCCAACATCAGAGCCACAGCCTTTGCAGCATCAATTGGCGATCCCCCGCCGACGCCGATAACAAATTCTGCCTTGAACTCTGCCCCGAGCTCCGCCGCCTTGATTACTGTTTCAACGCTTGGGTTTTCTTCCACATCATCAAATATCAGATATGTAATATCGCAGGAGCTCAACGCTTCCAGAACATCATTCAGTGAGCCGTTTGCCCTTGAGGAATGTTTCCCGGTAATGATAAGAGCACGTTTTCCAAGAGCTTCCAGCTCTCCGCCATGCTTTTTTAAGCAGCCATTTTCACAGAAAACTTTAGTCGGCATATAATACGTCATTTTTATCAACTCCAAAGCATATACTATAAAGCTATTATATCACACTTGAAAAGCATTTGCAACAAAAAAGAGCGCTCCAAATCGGAACGCCCTTCAAGAGAAGCCTCAATTATCTTAAAATATCATTGGCAACTTCTCCGGCCTTGGACAATGTCGTGTCGATACCGTCGGCAACATCATCTGTGATCTCATCAAGCTTGCTTTCAGCCTTTGAAAGCATAGATTCACTGCTGCTGTTTTCTCTCAAGGTAGTGGTTGTGCTCTCCCGGGAGGAATTGTTTGCGGTAGTTGTGGTAGTAGTTGTGGTCGTGCTATTGGAAGAAATATCCCCCGCCCCTGACTCGGTGTTCCCGGAACATGAGGCAAATATCGCTGCCGCAGCAGTCAGACTGATAATAGCTGCAAATAACCTTTTCACTGCACTGATCTCCTTTCGTTAATTATATTAAACGATTATCAATACGGCAGTTCTATTATTCCCCGCAATTATCCTCTTATGCAAAGAAGCCGCCTGAACAGACGGCTTCCAGAAATTTCAAATTATAAATAACGCCTTTTCTTCTTGATAAAGAAGAATACAATAACACCGCCGGCTGCTGCAACAGCTATCAGCACGATCACAACAATAAAACCGTTGCCGCCCTCCTGCTTCTCAGGAGTTGAGCCGATCTCAACAGTGCTTTCCTTCTTCTCCTTGACCTGTATCTCCTCAATTGTTGTCTGGGGAGTAGCCGAAGCATTATAACCGTCCAGGGGCTTGATATACAGGTCATTGTCTCCGTCCTTTACAGGCAGCTTGATAGAAATATTATCAAGGCAAAAAATATCCGAACTCAAAGCCTCAGTAACAGCTGTCTCAAAGACTATCCTTGTAGAAGCAGAATTTGGCGGTACTGCAATGCTCTCCGGGCGATACTGGGTAACATTATTGCTCATAAGCTTATCATACTTTAAAGTCAGCAGAGAGGAAAAAACACCGCTGTGGACATCATCTGTAGCAAAGGCATAGATAGAATCTCCCATAAGCTTGCCCTCAGCATCAGAGCCTATTCTGTAATAGAAGGTGATAAAGCAGCCGTCAAAGCATGACAAGCCGAAATCCTCACATTTAAGCTCAACTCCCGGGCAGATAAAGGTGGCGTCCGCTGAGTCTGAGCCGGGGTAGACCATGTTGTTATCGCTGTCCCTGACTGTGGAAGCATTTGTAAAGAACTTTTCAGTCTGCCCGCCGGAGGACGTAGCCTTCAAAGAAAAGCCTTGGTAGTATGTGGTTTTATCAATAGATATTTTCAAACCTATGGCTGAAGCATCTGAGGTAGTGTGAACATATTTAGTCCAGTCGTCACCGTCAAAGGAAATAGCCGGCGCTGATGACTCGGTAGTTGTCATGGTCTTTTCATATTCAAAGGGGATCTCCTTCTTCTCAGCAGCCTCAGCAAAAGCAGAAACAGTCATACATGAAGCTGCAAGAGCAATCGCAGCAGATGAACTGATAAGTCTTTTTATTTTTGAAAACATCAACAAATATTCCTCCAATCATAAATGGCAAATTGCATCTCACTGTTATCTATTTTACACTAATCTCAAAATATTGTCAAGCCGAATATGTTGAAATCCGCTTGTTGTAACAAAAATGTAACCGTTTTCACATATAAAAATGCGCCCCAAATATGAAGCGCATTTGATACGATAATTTATATTTTACGAAATACCCAGGAATTCAAAATAATTCTTGGCTGGCAGTGAGCGTATTCTCATGGATTTCGGAAGCTCCTCGTCAGAAAGCTGATACATGACAGCCAGATAATTCTCACCGGTGTCCTCATCAACTCCTACGACCCAGCCTACATTCGGCGGAACGATGCCTCTTGTGCCGTTCTTGGTGATAGTTTTCTTGATACCCTTCTGCTTAAGGGTGAAATATTTCAGCTCAATATCCTGATTGGCCGGAACCACATAGATCTTAACAGCACCCTTATCACTATCCTGAACATCAGTGATATAGAAGCGGTACTCACCGTCAGGGGAATATGTGTTAGCTTCATCAGTAACCTCTGAGATCCGTTTCATCTGGCCGCTGTATATCTGATAAACAGTGCCGGAGGGGTCAAGTGAAAGGTCGATAACAGTTTCAACAGCAGAGCCGCCGATAAGCATATTCAGCACGAAATAAGCAACGATACCGAGAACATACATCAGCAGGAAGATAGTTCCCAGTATTACCTTAACATTCTCTTTGGTGTCTGCCGCAAAGAACATTACCAAAGCCACTACAAATGGCGGAACTATCAGCGCCCAGTTATACATATTCAGAAGTATCAGGCAGAAGGCCACCGGCATCATGAGGATACTCATAAGCCTTGTCAGGAAAACATCTCTTGTGTAGATCATCAGCACTAAGAAGAAAACGCTTGCCGACGCATATATCACAAGGAACGGCCCTGTCATTCCTTCAGCAAATTCAAGCTTGTATAAAAATGTAGCATAAGTGAGAAGCACTATAACTGCGAAGTAAGCCGCTGAGAACAATGAAACGCAGCGCTTCACCCACATATTACCAAGAATCTCCTTCAATTAAAATCCTCCTTAAACGCCAAAGCGCATTACATTCAACACATAATATTATTTTATACTATTTCACTTTAAAAATCAAGTGTTTTAATAAACTTTTTTAATTTGAACTCAGATTTAGTTAAGTATAAGCTCCTCGCCGCCGACGAGACCTCCTGTGACCTCAGTGCTGTCTCCGTCCACGATGCCGGTCTCTATATCCTGCTCGACTTTAACTCCGTCGATAAGCAGGTTGACAAACTGCCTGTCACCGATCTTTTTGATAGCCTTTGTCGGCACCACCACAACGTCCTGCCGGGAATAAACATTAAAGCTCACCTGAACTGCACCGAAATCAAAGAGCCCGTTATCGTCATCAGGGCGGATAACATAGGTGTAGGTGGAATAATCGCCGTTCTCGTTATTGAGAATATCCGCCACCATGCCGCCTGCAACAGTTTTACCCTGCTTCAGCTCGACCCTTGTGCCGAAGTTCACATTATTAAGCGGCTTATCAAAGATCTCACAGATCAGAAACTGCTCAGTATTATCCTGAGCTGTTCCAAGGACTGTTCCTGAATTGACCCATGAATATCTTGTCAGCCCCATTCCGAACTGGCGGGACAGCTGAAAATACCCGGAGCAGGGGGCATACACATTATATTTATCCTTTTCGCTCAGAAGATGATCGTATTCAAGCTGCTGTATCTCCAGATCGACCTTGGCCTGTTCGATCTCATTCGGGTCTCCGCCCTCGGTGGTTAAAGTGTTCAAGGTCTTTTTGGCCTGCTCTAAATAGACCTCTTTTTCTTCTATCCTCAGATCAAGGTCATCTGAAAACAGTGTGCAGAGCAGATCGCCCTCCTGTATAGCCATTTCGCTTTCAACATATACCTGGTCAATTTGGCCGGAAGCGTTGAATTTGACCTTTTCAGTGTAAGGATAACCGTATTTGCCCTCTTTGGTATAACGCTCAGAGATCTCCTTGATCTCTGCCTTAGCAGTTTTATAGCTGACCTGTTTAGCCTCATAGATAGGCACTGCGATCTCCTGAACATCATTCTCAGCACCGCAGCCGGCACAGATAAGAACAGAGGCGCAGCAGGCAAATAAAAGCAGCTTTTTCACAATATCACCTTCTTGTAATACGAACCAAATATCAAAAGTACATACTGATACATTATTATTTTACCACGAATAACGAGATATTTCAACAAAATAATTTTGCTTAAAAGCTATATTGTAGAAATGCACAATTAAACTGCATATGTTTTGGATAATATTGCCTAATCGTATAACAGCTCCGTAATTATGCTGTTGGAAAGCAGCATTCCCTTAGGGGTCAGACTTAAATAGCCGTTTTCAATGCTGCAAAAGCCGGCTTTGGCAAATCTTTCAGCTAAGGATATTATTCTCCGGTATCGGCTGACCGGCAGTTCAAAGCTTTCAAGCTTTTCAAGGGATATACCTTTACGCAGCCTCAATCCAAGCATAACATACTCCTCAAAGGCATCGGGAGATGGGTCAGTGATAACCGGAGCACAGTTGCCGGAAATGAAGCCGTCAATATCATCGGGATAGCAGTAACGCACACCCTTATAAAATGAATGTGCCGAGGGGCCGAAGCCTATGTATTCCTCCCGCTCCCAGTATTTGCAGTTGTGCCTGCTTTCCATTCCGGCTTTAGCAAAATTTGAGATCTCATACTGCATGAAGCCATGCCGCTCACAGGAATCCACCACTGCAAGATACAAGTCCGCCAGCCCGTCCTCCTCCATGAGCCTGCTTCTGACATCATCACTGTCAAAGCGAGTTCCCTTTTCGACCTTTATCATATATACAGACAGGTGCGATACTCCGCAGCCTGCCAGCTCAGCAATAGATGCGTCAAGCTTTTCGGCGGTCTGGCCTTTAATGCCTATCATCAGATCGGCTGATACATTATCAAACCCTGCCTGCTTTGCTGCTTCAAGCGTTTTCAGCGCCTGTGCTGGATCATGCAGTCTGCCAAGAAATTCAAGCTCACTGTCATCTAAAGACTGCACCCCTACAGAAATACGGTTCACGCCGCAATCTTTCAGCTCACGGAACAACGCAAGTCCGGAGCTGTTGGGGTTGCACTCCAAGGTGATCTCTGCATTGTCAAGCACAAACACCTTACGGCATGAGCTGATTATCTCAGCTATATTTTCAGCTCCCAGCAGGTTCGGCGTGCCGCCTCCGAAATATAGCGTGTCTGCCTGAACCTTATCCCCGAAGCCTTCAATGCTCCTGATAAGAGAAGCCATATACCCCTCTACAGAGTGCCTGTCTGCCGCCCTTGAATAGAAGGCGCAGTAGGGGCATTTCCTTTCACAGAAGGGCACATGAACATAAATGCCCCTCATTGCTTATCGCCGCTTTCGTCAAAGGCGTTGGCGATATAATCCGCCGCTTTTTCGTTATTGCTTTTTATATGATGGATAACATATTTGAAGCCCCATACAAACAGCATGATAACATAAGACACCAGCAGCAGCAAAAAGGCATACAGCCAGAACATCAGCTGCTCCTGCAACGTAAGGTAAAAATACTTTGAGCTCTTTTCAAGCATACTGACAGCTGCATTGTGAATGATAACGTAGAATATCAGCCCCATGCCAATGCTGTAAGCAAGAGCCGCAGATACGCACAGAAATGCGGCTTTCTTTGCCAAGCCGGAGGACTTTACACCCACGAAAACAGCCCAGCAGCCCAGTATGAGCAGTGCCATAGTCCTTGAAATATTAGCATAGCTTTCGTACATCAGCGGCAGCAGCAAAGCGCCGGCCAGACCGAAGCACAGCGAAAGCTTCATTGCTCTTGAAAAATCCTTCATTTTGTATCCTCTCAGAAAAACGCAAAAAACGACCAGCCCAGCAGTGCTAAGGAAGCTCCTCCCAGCACCAGCCCGGCCAATACTGTCACAACAGAGTATTTGTCATATACTCCGCCCCGCTTGGTCACTCTCAGAATTACCTCTCTGTCCTTTTTATAAAGCAGCTTTTTGAGCACAAACTCATTCGGAAAGGAATTTCTGTATTCCTCTCCCTCAGAAATATAGACCGCAGATGGAAATGCCTTCCCCTCCGGCTTGTCTATCCTGTCAAAGGCGGCTCTCCGCTTCTTGGAACCGATCAGTGAAATGGCAGTTATCACAAAGAATACGACTGTTGCAGCCAGCAGCAGAAGCATCAGCACATAAATTCCCTCCATAATATAGAAAGGGTTTACTCCAAGCATAATAAGCAAGCCTATCACAACAGCCAGCCCTATAATGATCTCCATTCACATCACCGCCCTCTTACTATAGATTATACAACACAACCCCTCAAATGTCAACATCAAGCCTTAACAGCTCAGTGCAGCGCACGGCATAAAAAGCACCCCTGCCATAAGGGCTGCGCTGATATAGTAGTTTTTCGCCGCAGTATTTCTGATGTCAGGTCAGAAATACTATGGCGTTTCTATTGACAATGCAGTGACACGGTGCTATAATAGTCACTAACATAAATTGGGATCTGGAGGAGCAGACAATGAAAATAATAGCGATCGGAGCAGTTACAGCAGGTGGGAAAACAACAGTTGTCAATGCAATTAAAGACAGGTTGCCAAGGACAACCTCGCTTCACTTTGATGACTACTCATTCGACGGAGAACCCGATGATTTCACCAAATGGGTATCGAAACCTGAAGAATTCTATAATGTATGGGACTTGTCACCGTTAAAAGCAGATGTTGAAAGGATCATCAATAGCGGAGAGTATGATTATCTGCTGTTGGATTATCCGTTTGCATATAAGAATAAAATGATGAAAGACTATTTGGACTGCTGTATATTTATTGATACGCCGTTAGACATTGCAATGGCTCGAAGAATACTCAGAGATATGAAAGATGCTTCTGCCGATGATATTCGCAATGAAATGGTTACATACTTGAATGCTGCAAGAGATTGCTATGTTCAAATGCTGACGGATATTTTACCGACTTCCGATCATGTGATCGATGGTTCAAAAGACCTTGAAACGATCATCAATGAAGCTATGGAAATAATTTTGAGGTGCTAGATCCTGATCTGTCGCAGGAACACTTTTGTAAAATTTAAAACGGACAATTATACATAAGAAGTTAAGGCAATAGGAAAAGAAAAAGGAAAAGTTTTGGAAATGTACTACGATACTGAAATTCTGAAAGAAAAAGAAAAACAGGAAATCGAGGACAGAGAAAAGGCAATAAACAAAAAACTGAAAAAAACACAGCCGTTCGCACGGGTCGACAACATCGAGTTCAAGCGTGTTATCATGCACGTTGGCGGTGAACTTGTAAACTGCGACAAAAAGAAAAAATACGGCGCAAGGTTCGTTTCGGCTGACAGACGGCAGATGTTCTATCCCGATCATTTTGACGTTCGGGACGGACACTTTGAGATAACTACTAACCTTATGTGCTCAAAGGGCGAAGAGCCTATTGAAACGGGTGATTACTACCTTGTTATTTTTGAGCTGTACAAGGATCACAAAAAGGAACAGAACTTTAAGCCCACCGCTTCAAAAGAGATAGTAAAGCGCACGGGAACGGTCTTTCTTATGAATTACGACAGCAAGGGGAACGTTACCGATAAAAAACGCCTTACCGAAGAATATCCTGCGTTTATTTCGCCGAAAGCTGACGGCATATGCAACAACGATCACGCTAACCCTTGGAATTTTGTTGTTCACAAAAGCGGAAACAACCGCTTTTCCTGCGAGAGCCGCATGGATATGGACACCGCTGAATTTTACTTTTCGGTGGAATATAAACCGCCTGCACCTGCGCTCGACTGGTCCGAACTCAGAGCAAAAAAACGTGCGAAGAAAAAAGAAGAACGCACGAAATGGATAAATGCTTTCACTCTATGGGCGTTCAAGAAGATGTTCGAGGTGTTCTCGAAACGTGCGAAACATAAGGGCGATGTGATACTTTTTGCATCGGGTTCAAGAGCGGAACTGGGCGGCAACGAGGAATTTATTTACAAGCGCATGGTCGAGCGTGGGCTTGACAAGCAGTTCAAGTTCAGATTCGACTTTAAGGCAAGCATAACCGCAAAACGCTCGCTTGCGAAAAAGATAAAGTTCGTCTATTACCTTGCGACTTCGGACATAATACTTATAGACGACTATTACCCCGAGGTCTACAAGGTCGACTATGCGAAGGACGTTAAATTTCTGCAAGTGTGGCACGCCTGCGGTGCGTTCAAGAGCCTTGGTTTTGAGCGCCTTGGAAAGCCGGGTGCGCCGCCGTTCAATACACGGGTACACAAGTGTTACACGCACGTTCCTGTAAGTTCGCTGCATTCGGCGAAGCACCATGCGGAGGGATTTGCGATAAGCGAGAGCAAGTTCTATCCTGTGGGCATACCGAGAACGGACATCTTCTTTGACGAGGAGTACAAGAAAAAGACCCGTGAGAAGATGCTGAACGAGTTCCCTGCGTGCAGGACGGCTAAGAAAGTCTATCTTTATGCGCCGACATTCAGGGGCGACAATGCCGTTAATGCGTATTTCCCGTTTGACAAGTTTGATCTTGAACGCTGGGGCGAGCAGTTGGAGCGAGAGGGTTCGGTGCTGATAGTCAAGCTTCATCCGTTTGTGACGAGGCGTGTTGAGATACCCGAGAAGTACAAGGACAGGATACTTGATGCGACAGATTACCGTGAAGTGAATGACATTCTGTTCATCATCGACGTGTTAATAACCGATTACAGTTCGATAATTTATGAGACTTCGCTGTTAAAGAAGCCGATGTTATTCTTTGCGTTTGATAAGCGGCATTATGAAGCAACGAGGGATTTTTATGAGCCGTATGAGGAGCTTGTACCCGGTAAGATAGTAACGGATTTTGACGAGCTGTTAGAAGCGATAGAGAAAGAAGATTATGATTTCCATAAAATGGACGCTTTCATCAAGAAGAACTTCACCTATACAGACGGCAAGTCAACTGACAGAGTAATAGACCAACTTATATTAGACAATAAACAAGAAAAGAAATAAGAAATTAGAGATAAGAAATAAGAAATAAGAAAGAACTGACGTACCCACTACAAAGTCAAAACAAATGAAGTGTGAGCGCCAGAGGATCAAAAGTTGTAGGCAAGAGAGTCCAGAGGGAATAACCCTTTTTCAAAAGGGTTTTCCCTTTGGTGGGAGTTTGAGGGCAAAGTCCTCATTCGC
>CADBTF010000129.1 GCA_902797485.1 uncultured Ruminococcus sp.
GAACGGAGCATCACAGAGAAAACTGAGCTTCTGCGGCAAAGTGACGGGAATGAAAGGAAAGCACAATGAATATCCGGCTGATAAACATAAAACACGATATGCAGCACCTTGAAAAGATCAGGGCGCTTTATAACTCTGCCTTCCCTGAAAATGAGCGGGCGCCCTTTGAAAAGCTTCTGCGCAAGGCCGGGAAGAAAAACATCAACTTTTTCAGCTGCTTCTGCGGAGACAGCTGGGCAGGGCTGCTGTATGTGGTGAACTGCTTTGACATGAGCTATATCTTCTATTTTGCAGTTGATGAATCAATGCGGGGCAAGGGCATAGGCACTGCTGTACTAAAAGCCGCTCAGAAAAAGTATGCAGGGCGGCGCTTCTTTCTGGCTGTGGAGGAGGTAGACAGAAAATACGAAAACTACTCCCAGCGTCTCAGCCGTCTGCATTTCTATGAGCGGGCAGGGTTTAAAAGATCCGGGCAGAAAATGCAGGAGGGCAATGTTATCTATGAGCTTATGGGCGTAGGCGGCAAGGTGGACAATAAGGGCTACCGCAGGCTGATAAAAAGCTTCATGGGGCCTGTGATACTTTTTTTCACCATGAAGATCATAGAGGACTGACACATCAAAGACGCCTCTAAGATAGAAATATCCGACGGTTTTCTGCTGCTCGGCGGTTTGTATACTGCGTCCTTGATAGTTTTTAATGCACAATTTTCTGACGTTATGTCCAAGTGAGTGCGATGTGCTCATTTTCTGATTCTCATAGGGTAAGTGTCAAATAGTTTTTGAGGACGCATTAATGGGATAGAACACTAAAATGAGGCCGCCCGCAGCAGCTATGACAGAGCACATATAAGCAAAAATGCCAAGGACACAAAAGCTGTTCTCCTGCACTCACTACGATGCCCGAGATGGGCAAAGCGAATGTTCCGTTCGCTTCTGCGCCAAGGGCGCTCCTTTAATTGTGCATTGTGCATTGAAAGCATTGCAGCAATACATTACGAAAGGAGGATCAAAAATGAAAGCCTTATCATATATCGTTATCTCCGCAGTGTTTCTGTTTTGGTTTGCCGGTTCGATCGGCGGCATGATCTATGTGTCACGTCAGGCGGAGCTGCAATGGCTTATCCCTGTGATACTCGGGCAGTTCCTGCTGGTGTTCGGAATCATAGGCTTTATTGCAATCCTCAGCTCCCACGCAAAGGGGCTGTGGATAGATGTTATCGCTATGCTGGCAGGTGCAGGAGCGATAATACTGCCGCTTGTTTACCACTACGGCAGCCCGGAAACACAGGCAGCTATAGAAGCGAATATTCCGGCTCTTGCAGGTGCAGGCGCTTTGATCGCAGGGCTCAGCGGAGCCCTCGGCGCATATATCGGGCAGAGGCGGTCTGCAAAAAAATACTGCACACCTGCACAAGGGGTCTGCGTAGAGCATCTGACCCGGCTGGGCTCCGGCGGAGCAGTGCTGACCTGCCCGGTCTATGAGATCACTGTGCACGGCGAAGCTGTCCGGCTGCAAAAGAATGTTTTCACCAATGTTGGTATCCCGAAGATAGGCGAAAGCAGGACCCTCTACATTGATGAAAACGACACGGAGTGGTATGCGGAGCCCATAGCGGATAAGGGAGAGCGCAGGATCGGGTATTTTATTTCAATATCCTTTGCCGCAGCGGGGGTAGTTACACTGCTGATGACCTCAATAAAATGATCTGCTGATAAAAAAGCAGCCTTGCCCATGGCGGGAAGGCTGCCTTCTGCTTATGTATCAGAAATCAAGCTTTATCGCATTTTTGATCGCCGGGAGCACCAAGCCCCTGATATAGGTGTCAACACGCTGGGAAACCGCCTGCTTATCGTTGATGTCGGTTATACGCCGCATGGTGTGATAGGCTCTTATGAACTCTGCCATTGGCATGAGCATCTGAGTGTAATAACTGATCTCATCAGGGGTGCTGACGTTAAAGTATTCGCTGATTATTGCGTTCCAGACTCTGTCTGCCAGTGAGGGGGCGATACCGAGAAAGCCGAAAATCCTTTCAGGGCTCTGGCCGGATTTGGCAAAAATGCGGTAAGCAAGCGCAAGGCCGGAAAGGTCGAATATGGGGTGCCCGTAGCCGGCGTCGCCCACGTCGATCAGCAGTATCTCTCCGTCTCTGGACATAACGTTTTTGAAATTATAATCCCCGTGGACGAAGGTGCTGCGGTCAGGTATGCTGTCAAGGAAGCCCTCAAGAGTGCTCTGCTCCTCTGCTGCCAGGAACGGAGAGAACATTTTGATCTGTTCAAAAAAGGGCAGCTTTTTATCCTCAAAGCTTTTGTCATTTATTTCGATAGAATGGAAGCGCCTGAGCTCCGACACAGCGCCTCTGACGGTGCTTTCCAGATTATCGGGGTCTGCGGTAATGAGCTGGGCAACTGTCCTGGCTTTCAGCAGCTCATAGACCACTCCCAGCTGGTCACCGCACTTTACTACATCATAAGAGATAGCTGTCGGCAGGCCGTTTACAAAGGCCCGCTGAGACATGAGCCTCTCCCTTTCGATAAGCTCACTGGAACCGACGCCGTAGAGCTTGATGATAGTTTCATCATCAAGGCGGTAGACCTTTCCGTAGGAGCCTGAGCCCACAAGCTCACAGCCCTCCACCGATACCTCCCGCAGAGCCTTTCTGACATCAAGCAGCTCAGTAAAGCCGGTGGTCTCAAATATATCGTAGATCTCCCGTGAGACATTTATCACCTGCACGGTACCCTTGGTGCTCTTGCAAAGCTTCATCAGCACTCTGAGCCCTGCGCTGGAAATATACGCTAAGTCCTTAGCGTCAATGATAAGCTCCCCTTGCTTTCCCTCAAGGCCTTCAAATATCTGCTTCTCGATCTGCGGAGCGTTATTGGTGTCTATCCTGCCCTCAAGGGCAATTATCACTTTTCCTTCACTTTCACTGATATTCATAGCTAAACTCCTTTCATCACAGCTCTGCTACATTATATCACATTTGAAATTATTTGTCAATTTTCTAAGCAGGCTGCTGTTTTCATTTATGCACAATCGGTTGCGCAATACGATGTTTATATGCGCAATCAATTGCATCAAGGCGTGTGTGAAAACGCCGAAGTGATGCGAGCTTTGTGCAGTTTGCAGTAAATTTGTTAAAATATTTGTTTAAGATTGATAATTGACACAAGAAGAATTATGTGTTATTATTTGGTAAAGCGCAACCGTTTGCGCAAAATGAACAGCATTAAAGTAAGATTGAAAAAGATTATCGGGAAGGGTGTATTATGAAAGGTATTCTGAACAGGATCGCCGCTCTTTCACTTGCGGCAATGATGCTCGCAGCAGTTGGCTGCTCTGATGACGACAGCAGCTCCAAGGCAGACAGCAGCACAGCAGAAAGCTCAGCCGCAGAGAGCACCTCTGAGGACAGCAGCGAGAGCAAGCCCGCTGTTGAGCACGTCAAGCAGTCCAGCGACACGCTTTATGTCAAAAAGCAGTCAAACCTGAAGGACGATTTTATCATGGGCGCAGATATTTCCAGCATAATCTCGCTGGAGGAATCCGGCGTGAAATTCTATGATTACGACGGCAAGGAGGCCGACATATTCGATACCCTCAAGGCCTCCGGCATCAACTATATCCGTGTAAGGATCTGGAACGACCCCAAGGATAAGGACGGCAACGGCTACGGCGGCGGGAACTGCGATATAGAGACCGCCTGCAAGATAGGCAAGCGTGCTGCCGATGCAGGGCTGAAGCTCCTGGCTGATTTCCACTACTCAGATTTCTGGGCGGACCCGTCGAAGCAGATGTGCCCCAAGGCCTGGGAGGGCATGGACATAGATCAGAAAAAGGAAGCCCTCTACAAATACACCAAGGAGTGTATGCAGAAGCTTAACGATGCCGGCGCAGATGTGGGAATGGTCCAGCTGGGCAACGAGACCAACGGCATGATGAGCGGCGAAAAGATCTGGATGAATATTTATTATCTTATGGACGCCGGCTCACGGGCTGTAAGAGAAACAAACCCGGACGCTCTGCTTGCAGTGCATTTCACCAACCCGGAATCGGTAGACAGAATAATGAACTACGCTTCAAAGCTGGATTACTATTCTCTGGACTATGATGTGTTCTCATCAAGCTACTACCCCTACTGGCACGGCACCCTTGAAAACCTGACCTCTGTGCTTTCTGACATATCCAATAAGTACGGCAAGAAGGTAATGGTAGCCGAGACCTCATGGGCATACACCCTTGAGGACGGCGACGGCAGTTCAAACAATATAGGTGATGAGGTCACCTACGAGAAGCGCTACCCCTTTACAGTTCAGGGGCAATCAAGAGAGATCGCTGATGTCATTGAGGCTGTAAACAATGTGGGAGATGCCGGTATAGGCGTGTTCTACTGGGAGCCGGCCTGGATACCGGTGCCCGGTGACAGCTGGGAGGAGCGCTCTGAGCTCTGGGAGAAAAACGGAGCAGGCTGGGCTTCAAGCTACTCTGTAGAGTATGACCCGGAGGACGCCGGAAAGTATTACGGCGGCAGCTCATGGGAAAATCAGGCACTGTTCGATTTCAGCGGCAAGCCTCTTGAATCACTGAAAACCTTTGCGCTGGTCTACTCCGGCAATGAGATCACTCCTGTTCCGGACGCTATCAAGGACAGTGAGCTGATAGTAAAGCTTGGCGAAAAGGTGGAGCTCCCTGCCAAGGTGAATGCGATATACACTGACGGCTCCGAAAAGGAAATAGATGTTGAATGGGAAAAGGCTGACCTTGATGCCATGAGCGCAGGAGAGCCTGCACAGTACACCGTCAAGGGAACTGCGGACGGCATGGAGACCGTTTGCCGCATCTCTATGGTGGACGCAAACTATGTGCTCAACTACAGCTTTGAGGACCCTGACACCTCCATGTGGAACCTTGTAAACATTGACGACAAGACCACAGAGCTGACCTTCCAGCAGAAGCAGATGGACGCTGTGACCGGAGAATACTCCGTACATTTCTGGGGCGAGAACGGCACAAGCTTTGACCTTTCACAGGTGGTAAAGGACGCTCCTGCCGGCAAGTACAGCCTTATGGCTTCGGTACAGGGCGGCTTTGAGGGCGCTGACGAGACACAGGATATCTACATCTACGCCAAGGTTGGCGACAAGGAATACAAGCAGGCCGCAACTATAAAGGGCTGGGTAGAATGGGACACCCCGAAGATACCTGAGATCGAGATACCGGAGGGTGCTGAGGTAACAGTCGGGATACACGTTGAGGCTGCTGCCGGCTCCTGGGGAACAGTTGACGATTTCCTGCTGAACCCCTTGAAGGAGGACACCAAGAAGGAAGAAGCCAAGGAAGAGCAGAAGCAGGAGGAGCCTAAAAAAGATGACATTCCTGCTGACAATTCCGGCGCAACAGCCGACGCAGTAAAGAACAGCAGCTTTGAGGACTCTGACACCTCAATGTGGAAGCTGGAAAACATAGACGGGCTGACTACGCAGATCGACTACCAGCAAAAAGCTGACGATGCTCACAGCGGAGAGTTCGCACTTCATTTCTGGGGCGAGAACGGCACCAAATTCAGAGCATATCAGACAGTCAATGCGGCAGCCGGAAGATATGACCTGACAGGCTTTATCCAGGGCGGCTTCAGCGCAGAGGACGATTCACAGAACATCTACTTCTATGTGAACGTGAACGGCACAGAATATACCTGCCCCGCTTCGATAACCGGCTGGGCAGTCTGGAACCAAGGGACCGTAAAGGGCATTGAGATACCTGCCGGCGCTGATGTAAAGGTCGGTATCTATGTTGAAGCAGGAGCGCAGTCCTGGGGCACAGTGGACGATATAGTTCTCACCCCGGCAGGATAACAAACAGTGAATGACAAGGAAGTGAACGGCTTGGAAGAAAAATTTGTGCTCAACCTGATACACCGTCCGGAGCTTGCACCTGAGTATGCGGAGACGGTCATGGGGCAGGGCAAGAAGAAGGACATCACCCGCTCAGACCTTCGTGACGAGTCGCTGGATATATTCATTTTCCAGCAGGAGACCGCCCACAAGAACGGCCTGAAAACCACGATCGAAATGACCTACGCCTCCCTTTTCTCTGACGAGGCCTGCCGTCTGGCAAAGGAGCACCACGAGAAATACGGCGACGAGATCGGGCTCTCGCTGCTGGGGCTGCCCTGCAAGGAATTCAGGGACAAATACAAGACCAAGGATTTTTGCATCTGGATGTTCTCCAGCGAGGACAAACGGGCGATAGTTGACGATGTGTTCGGCAAGTTTTATGAGCGCTTCGGGTTTTATCCGGCATCAACAGGCTCCTATTATATGGACGCCGAGCTCACCAATTACATCAAGGAAAAATACCCCTCTGTGGTGTGTGCGGTAGCCACCTGCTGGGAGGAGGGCCCCAAGGCCTACCACACCTGCAACAACAGCTGGTACACGCTTATGGACGGCGGCCCCTGGGCTCCGTGGATACCCTCAAAGCAGAATACCCACGCTCCGGCAGCAAACGAGGCCGAGGACAGCGGCATTGTGGCGATACCTCACCTTTCAAGAGACCTGCTGGCCTGCTACGACGGCAACGGCTCCAATTTCGGCACCCACCCGCAGAATGTGCTCAGAGGCATGATCTACAAGGACGGTGAATACCCCTACCTTTTCAACCTGATAGACCAGTACAGGCATCTGGCAAAATACAATGACGGGATAGCCTACAATATGATGTTCGTCGGCCCCGGCTGGCTCAACAAGCTGGGCCGCTGGGAAA
Organism: uncultured Ruminococcus sp.; assembly: GCA_902797485.1. Classification (GTDB taxonomy): domain Bacteria; phylum Bacillota; class Clostridia; order Oscillospirales; family Ruminococcaceae; genus FB2012. Next base: position 6,775 of record CADBTF010000129.1, read on the forward strand.
GCCCATACGAGCTGCTGGCAAAAAGCTATGAGGACGGCCTTGCATATTACGGCCAGCTAAAAAAAGAAGGCAGGCTCATTGACATGACCATGGAGGAGTTTGCACACTTCTACCGTGAGAACAAGCACTATGAGCAGCCGGAATGTGCCCTCTGGAAGGACATTCTCTACGGCAGCAAAAAGCAGGTATTCTGGTACTGCGACCCCTACATGAGAGCAGGCATCGACATGAATCAGGGCGGTGCGCTGTTTGATCTGAGGCCATACGTTTCCAAGCTGGACTGGAAATTCGGCATAGGCACCAAGCGTATCCAGGACGTAAGCTACCCCTTCCTGATACAGATGAACTACCGGGCAGGTTATTTCACACACTATGCCGGTGAGGGCACTATCAGGAGCTGCAAGATCAGCTACAAGGGGCAGGAGACGGATATGTGCCTTTGCAGGACCAAGGCTCACTTCTCTCAGGAGGGCAGCAAGCGGATCCTGACCCTTGACCCGGTGGATATAGTGTTCGACGGAATATCCGCAAAGCTACAGACGACCATCACCTTTGAGGAGGGCTCGTCGAGGATCGATTACAAGCGGGAGATACTTGAGATCTCCGACGTGAACGAGAAGCTGGATATAACCGAATACATCACCGCCTGCTACGGCACCACAGAATACCCGGAGGACATGACAGAAGTGGTGCTGACAGCTGAGGGAAGTCAGGAAACCAAAACTATCAATTACGCATACAAGGACAGGACCGAGGAGGTCAGCGGCGTCAGGGAGCTTTCGGCGGTCATACCGCCCATTGAAACAAAGGTCAGCTTCGGCGCAGATGAGGACGCTTTGGGATATGTGCATGAGGGCTACGCCTTCTCACCTATGTTCACCCTCGGAGTAAAGAAATCTCTTGGGAAAGGAGATGTGCTGAACACATGGCTCAGTCTGCAAAAGGAAAGCTGAATTTCAGATGCCCCTCCTGCTTTATGAGAGACATTGACATTGATATGTTCTATGACAAGGACCTGAAAGAATACTACTGCATACGCTGCTGCTACCACGGCAGCGAGGCAGATGTTCTGGAAAAGAACGAAATGGCCCGCTTCCGCTACAGAGATATGCTCCGGCGCATAACTGTGGACGACTATGACGACTAAGCTTATTATGGGTGCTGACATCTCCACATTGCCGGAGGTAGAAGCACAGGGAGGAAGATTCTTCGACGGCGGGAATGAGATACTGCTGGACGATGCGCTGATAAAGCACGGTGTCACCTCTGCCCGCATCAGAGTATGGAACGACCCCTACGACAAAAACGGCAATGAATACGGCGGCGGCACCTGCGACACTGAAAAGATGCTCTCACTGGCAAAGCGTGTCAAGGCCAAGGGCATGAGCCTGCTGCTGGACTTTCACTACAGCGATTTCTGGTGCGACCCGGGCAGGCAAGGGATACCCAAGGCCTGGAAGGGCATGGAGCTTGATGAGATGTGCAAGGCGCTGGCAGAGTTCACCAGAGCGACGCTACGGCGGTTTATAGACGAGGGCGCTGAGCCGGAATTCGTGCAGGTGGGCAACGAGATCACCAACGGGTTCCTGTGGGATATGGCTAAGCTGGACAGAAGCTCCCCGGCTGCGTTCAAGGAAAGCTTCTGGCGGCTCGGGCGGCTGATAGCCGCCGGGACACAGGCAGTCCGTGAAACCTCAAAGGCCAAAATAGTGATCCACCTGGAGCAGAGCGGAAATAACGCCCTCTGGCGGGAATGGTTCGATGCAGCTGCCGGCTGCGGCATGGATCTCGATATTATCGGGGCATCGTATTACCCCCTCTGGCATGGCACACCCGCTCAGCTCAGAGAAAATATGGAGGATATGGCAGCCCGGTACGGTAAGGACATTATGATAGTCGAGACCGCCTACCCCTTTACCGCCAAGCACCATGACCCCAGCGGCAGAAAGCTGATGATAGGCGAGGATTTCACCCTGGAGGACGGCTCCAAGCCAAAATGGAGCTTCACCAAAGAGGGGCAGGAGCAGTTCCTCAATGAGCTGAAAGCCGAATGCCTCAAGATCAAAGACGGAAGGCTGAAGGCTATTTATTACTGGGAACCCGGCTGGCTGCCCACAAAACAGTCTACATGGGCAACTAAGGAAGCGCTTGCCGACATCGGTGAGCAGGATAAGGACACCGGCAACGAATGGGCTAACGAATGCCTGTTTGATTACAGCGGGAACGCAAATCCCGCACTCTATTCATACGGAAAGGTTTAAAACTTATATTTAGGAGGTATTATTATGAAACTCAAAAGAATTCTTTCGGCTGTACTGTCAGTATCAATGCTGTCGGCAGTAGCACTCACCGGCTGCGGCTCCAGCGACAGCTCAGCAAGCGGCAGCAGATCAGCAGAGGCTAAAACCGCTGACGGCAGCACCGCAGAGGGCGAATCCAAGACTGACGCTCCCGCTCCCAGCGGCGACGCTAAGCCTATCACAGTCTGGGCTCCGGAGGAGATCTCAGCTCTTACTCAGGAGAAGATCGACGCATGGCTCCCCACCTCAGACTGGGCAGGACAGTACACCGTTACCGTTTCAGCTATGGGTGAAGGCGATGCTGCCACCCAGATGCTCACCGACGTTGAAGCAGGCGCTGACATCTTCGGCTTTGCTCAGGACCAGCTGGCAAGACTTGTTGCAGCAGGCGCTCTCTCCGCTCCCGGCGGCATCTTCCTGGACGATGTAAACAACAATAACGACACCGGCTCTATCGGTGCTGCTACCCTGGACGGAAAGGTATACGCTTACCCGGAGACCTCTGATAACGGCTTCTTCCTTTTCTATGATAAGTCAGTCGTTTCTGACCCCTCTACCCTTGACGGTATCCTTGAGCAGTGCGACGCCGCCGGAAAGAAATTCTATATGGACCTGCAGTCCGGCTGGTATAACGTAGCATTCTTCTTCGCCACCGGCGCACAGTGCTACTACAACTACGACACCGAAGGCAATGTTACCGACGCAGTCTGCGATTACAACAGCGATGCCGGTCTTGCTGCACTCAAGGCTCAGGTAGCTCTGGCAAGCAATAAGGCATTCTCTCAGTCCACCGGTGCTGACGCTGCACTCTTTGACCCCAACGGCGGCACAGCAGGCGCTATCGTTTCCGGAACATGGGACAGCGCAAAGGTAAAGGAATATCTGGGAGACAACTACGGCGCTTCCAAGCTCCCTACCTTCAATGTTGACGGCAAGGATTATCAGATGAGCGGCTTCGGCGGCTTCAAGCTGGTAGGCGTTAAGCCTCAGACCGATTCCGACAAGCTCACCTTCTGCCACGCTCTTGCAGATTTCATCACCAGCGAAGAAATGCAGATGGCTCGTTTCGAGGCCAACGGCTGGGGCCCCTCAAACCTCAACGCTCAGAAATCTGACGCAGTTCAGGCTGACCCCGCTCTTGCAGCTCTTGCAGCTCAGCTGGCATTCTGCCCCGCACAGGGCCAGTATCCCAACGCTTACTGGACTGTAACTGAGGCCTTCGGCACAGACATCAACTCCGGCAAGTATGCCAAGTCCTCCGACGACGACCTCAAGGCTGCTCTGGCAGATCTGGAGAAGGAGATCAAGGACGCTAAGTAATATATAAGCTGATAATAAATTTACTCCTATTTTAAATGCGGCAGCGGCAAGGAGGCCTTGCAGTGCTCCCTTGCCGTTTGTGCCGCTTCAAGAGTGTGTGAGCTGTCTCGCACATTCCTGAAGCGGTATAAATCATTATGAAAGGATCTGATATATCGTATGAAACAGTTGTCTGAACTCGATTACCTGGGCCTGCCTCCCGCAAAACGGCGGCTGCACAGCATTGGTATCTTTTTCTCAGAGCTGCCCGGCAAGCTTTGGGGCGGCATAAAAAAGATCCCGCAAAAGCTCTGGGGGCTTCTGTGCCGGCTGGGAAGGTTCTTCAAGGGCATCGGCACCATGTTTGCCGACGGCGACATTCTTACCAAGCTCTCCTTTGTGATAATGGGCTTCGGGCAGTTCTTCCGCAGGCAGATCGGCAGAGGCATCATCTTCCTGATAATGGAGGCTGTGTTCATCTACTATATGATCTGCTTCGGCTTCAGCTACCTTGCGGGCATGACCACTCTCGGCACCGAGGCAGTTACCAAGACCCTCAACAAGTACGGCCTTGAGGTGGTGGAATACAAGGATAACAGCCTGCAGATCCTTCTCTACGGCGTGCTGACGATCTTCATTGTGATAGGCTTCCTGTGGACCTGGTACCTGAACATCAAGCAGAACTACACAGCACAGAAGCTTGTTGAAGAAGGCGTCAGACCCAAGAGCTTCAAAAACGACATCAAATCCCTCGGGGACGAGCAGCTCTATAAGACACTGCTCTCTGTTCCCCTGCTGGGTATCGTGCTCTTTACCGTTATCCCTATCTTCTTCATGATACTCATTGCCTTCACCAACTACGACTATTCGCACCTGCCCCCTGAGCAGCTCTTCGGCTGGGTGGGCTTTGAGAATTTCCGCACCATGCTTTCGACAGATATTTCCGGCTCCTCAAAATTTGCCTTCACCTTCCGTGAAATACTTGTCTGGACCATGATCTGGGCGCTGGTCGCTACCTTCTCAAACTATTTCCTGGGAATGTTCATTGCTATCTGCATCAACAAGAAGGGCATCAAGTTCAAGAAGGTGTTCCGCACTATCCTCGTTATGACTATCGCTGTTCCGCAGTTCGTATCGCTGCTGCTTGTTTCAAGAATGTTTGCAGACGAGGGTATCATCAACAGTGTCCTGCAAAAGCTATCGTTCATAACGGACAAGATAGGGTTCCTGTCAACGCCTACTCTGGCTAAGATAATGGTTCTCGTTATCAACCTCTGGGTGGGTATCCCCTATCTGATGCTTATTACGACAGGAGTTTTAATGAATATCCCCGCCGACCTCTACGAGAGCGCCAAGATAGACGGCGCCTCCGGAATAAAGCAGTTCACCAAGATCACCCTGCCCTATATGCTCTTTGTTACAGGTCCCTACCTGCTGACAAGCTTTACAGCAAATATCAACAACTTCAATGTTATCTATCTGCTGACGGGCGGCGCACCCAAAACAATGGAATATGACGGCGGCGCCGGAAAGACCGACCTGCTGATCACCTGGCTGTATAACCTGACCATTACGGATAACGACTACAAAATGGCAGCAGTCATCGGTATACTGGTGTTCCTTGTGGTCGCTATAATCTCGCTGGTTATTTACAACCTGTCTCCTGCTATGAAGAATGAGGAGGACTTCCAATGAATGATGAAAAGAAATTCCGCAGCAAGTCAGCCAAGGAACGCACCACCCGCATTTTTATCTATGTTCTGCTCACTGTTCTGAGTATTATCTGGCTGATACCTTTTATATATCTGATCTTCCAGGCATTCAGGGGAGAATCAAAGTCAATGGTGACCTACATCTTCCCGAAGGAGTGGTCCTTTGAAAATTTCAGGATACTCTTTAAGGAAACAAATTTCCTGAGCTGGTACAAGAACACTCTCATAATCGCACTGTTCAACGCAGTGCTGCAAACGGTGATCGTCCTCAGTGTGGCCTATGCGCTTTCAAGAATGCGCTTCAAGGGCAGAAAGCTTCTGATGAACTTTATGCTCATACTTGGAATGTTCCCCGGATTTCTCTCTATGATCGCCACCTATTTCATTCTCAAGCTTATCGGCCTTACAAGTGAAAATGCAGTTCCCGGACTGATACTTGTTTATGCGGCAAGCAGCGGCATGGGCTACTACATAGCCAAGGGCTTCTTCGACACTATCCCCAAATCCCTTGACGAGGCTGCAAGGATCGACGGCGCTTCAAGAAGCAGAGTTTTCTTCAGGATAATAATGCCAATGGCAAAGCCGATAATCATTTACACAATAATGATGGCCTTCATTGCTCCCTGGGGCGACTTTATGTACGCCTCGCTCATCTCCTTCGGCCACGAGGAAGCCTACAACGTTGCGGTGGGCCTCTACAGATGGCTGGATAAGGAGCATATAAACAATTACTTTACAGTATTCTGCGCCGGTGGCTTGTTCGTCTCGATACCGGTAACGGCACTGTTTATGGCACTCCAGAAATACTACGTTGAGGGAGTTACAGGCGGAGCTGTTAAGGGCTAAGCTGAAAATTACAAATATCGGAGGAATAGATTATGGCTGTAGTAAACCTGAAAAATGTAAAAAAGCAGTATGAGAACGGCTTTGTGGCTGTGCATGACTTTAGTCTTGATATAGATGATGAAGAATTTATAGTGCTGGTAGGGCCTTCCGGCTGCGGCAAGTCCACCACCCTGAGAATGATCGCCGGCCTTGAGGATATTACCAGCGGCGAGATCAGCATAAACCTTAAAGTCGTAAACGACATGGAGCCCAAGGACAGAGACATAGCAATGGTTTTCCAGAATTATGCCCTCTACCCTCACATGAGCGTTTATGAGAACATTGCCTTCGGACTCAGACTGAGAAAGGTGCCTCACAAGGAGATACACAAAAGAGTGCTGGAGGCCGCAGAGATACTGGGCATCACCGAGCTTCTGGGCCGCAAGCCCAAGCAGCTCTCCGGCGGACAAAGGCAGCGTGTTGCCATAGGCCGTGCTATCGTGCGGGTGCCGAAGGTATTCCTTATGGACGAGCCCCTTTCAAATCTGGACGCCAAGCTCAGAAATCAGATGAGAGCTGAGATAATCCTGCTGAGGCAAAAGATCCGCACCACCTTTATATATGTAACTCACGACCAGACAGAGGCTATGACCCTTGGCGACAGGATCGTTATTATGAAGGACGGCTATATCATGCAGGTGGGCACTCCCCAGGAGCTCTTTAACCACCCTGCCAACCTGTTCGTAGCCGGCTTTATCGGCACCCCTCAGATGAATTTCTTTGATGTTCCTCTCACCAAGGAGGGCGACGGCTATGTGGTTACTCTGCTGCAGCATAAATACCATGTGCCCAAGTACATCTGTGATGAGCTGGACAAGAAGGAATCCCTCCCGGAAAGAGTTACCCTTGGTGTACGCCCCGAGAACCTTATCGTTGACCCCAGCGGCTATGACGGGATCCGTGCTACTATAAGAGTGACCGAAATGATGGGCAGCGAGCTGCATATCCACGCCGAATGTGACGACGGAAAAATGGTTATCCTCAGAGTTCAGATCGCTGACCTTTCGGACGCTGACCAAAAGAGAATGATCGACAGCAGCGAGGTAATGTTCTCTGTAAGAGAGCGCACCATGAACCTCTTTGACCCAAAGGACGGCAGAAACTTAGCAGTACCCGATGCTGTTCCGGTACCGGAGGATAAGCCGGCGGCCTTGCCGGACGACATTCAGTTTGACGAAAAAGGCAAGCCCATTAAGAAGAAAAAGAAGAAGGCATAAGCACTATAACAGAAGGGTATGAAAAGAGGCTATGACGAATAACAAATCAAATCAAAGAAAGCCTCAGCTTGAGGATATTGCAGAGGCACTGGGTATCTCAAAATCAACAGTGTCAAGAGCGATCTCCGGCAAGGGCAGGATAAGGGCAGAAACACGGGAGAAGGTGTTTGCCTGCATCAAGGAAATGAATTACCGTCCCAACATGATAGCCAAGAGCCTGTCAGAGCGCAGGACATATAATATCGGCGTCGTTGTTCCTATGGACCAGAACGAAATGGAGGCTCCCTTTTTCCAGACCTGTCTCAACGGCATTGCCAAGGAATGTGCTGTGCACGACTATGACGCTGTTCTCATTGGCACCGAAAAGGATAATCTCTCACAGCTGCAAAGGGTAATCCAGAACCGCAAGGTGGACGGAGTTATCGTCACACGTCCGGCATCTGACGGGAGCATAGAGGAACTGCTTGACAGCAGCGATATGCCCTTTGTTGTGGTGGGCCGAAGCGTACACTCCAATAGCATCATTATCGACAGCGACCATGTGAACGGCTGCAAGGCGCTGACCTCCTATCTGCTTTTAGCCAACCCCCCCGAAAAGCTCGGCCTGATACTTGGCAACATGGAGCACACCGTCAACAAAAGCCGTTACGCCGGCTTTATGAGCGCCTTCAGCGGAGCTGAGCAGCATATCGACGAAAGGCTGCTCTTTACGGGAGTTGACAGCGACCTTAAATTCTCCAAAGCAGTGGCGCTGCTTCTCAAGGAAAAGCCCAGCTGCATTATCTGCGGCGACGATGTTATCTGCATGAAGCTGCTGGCGCTGCTCAACGAAAAGGGCATAGCGATCCCCTCGCAGATGCGGGTAGCCTCATTCTATGACAGCGTTTATCTTGACAGCTGCTCCCCGCCTGTGACCTCCCTTTACTTTGACGCCGCAAAGCTCGGCTCTGCCAGTGCCGACAGGCTGATAGACCTTCTTACCGACACCGAAGCTGAGGACACAGTCTCTCTGGGCTTTGAGCTGCTCATCAGAGGCTCGACACTGTAATTCAAGCATATACAGTTTACCGGTATTGTTCCCGCCTGCAAGGGCAGGAACAATGCCGGAATTTTTTTATTCTTCACTATTCGGCCACAGCAAAAAATGGTGCTGCATTTTAGCGCAGCACCATTTAAAATATGCCTGATCTTAAATTACTTTCTCTTCTTGGTAACTGCCAGCCCGGCTGCGGATACGGTCAGC
>CADBTF010000130.1 GCA_902797485.1 uncultured Ruminococcus sp.
GACCCCGAGCCAAACAAAGCTTTCCTACCACACTGTCTCTATGGCGAGGGCATTGCGCCGTCCGCGCCAGGACCCCGAGCCAAACAAAGCTTTCCTCCCGCACTTTCTTTATGGCGAGGGCATTGCGCCGTCGCTGCTGCGACCGCCGTCTGCGCTAAGACCTTGACAAAATGGGGATGATGTAATATAATACAATAAATTACAGTAAAGGACGTGATCTCTTTGAGACAGTTCCAATTTGAATATAATGACCCTGTCAGCTTCAGACGAGAGGTCAATAAGATCGCACAGTGGTGCAAGTCAATCATGCACTCTGCTATAGTCTTTGACATATATTCCCAGACCATGAGCTATGATAAGGTAAATGAAGTGAGCAGTATCATCAGAGAAATGCTGCCCTTTGCCCTCTACCGCGGCTGCTCATCAAACGGAAATATTTTCGAGGGAAGAATGGCCTCTACTGACGTAAGCGTAGCCTGCACCATATATGAATACCCCGACACAAAGGTGGATATGATACAGCTCCACATGGACGCCAGCAGCGAGAAAAGCGTCGTCCTGCAGCTGGAAAAATATGTTGACGAGAACCCTTGGGTAAAGGCTATCGAAATGCTTATAACCATTCGCGGTATGTCTATGACCTCCCTCTGCGACGACCTGAGCCGCATAAACCCAAATGTCAAGATCTTCGGCGGCGGCGCCTTCGCCCCGGACTTCAACGAAAATCAGGCCTTTGTGTTCTCCAATAAGGGAGAGTGCTCCGATAACGCAGCAGTGTTTATGATGCTGGGCGGCAGCAACCTGCATATCCATACCACCCATATAACCGGCTGGAAGCCCCTTGGCAGAGAGCTGCTCGTCACCCGCTCCGAGGGCAGCACCATATATGAGCTGGACCACAGGCCGGCCTATGAGACCTACTATAAATACCTGCACATTCTCAACGATGAAAATTTCTTTTCCAATACCCTTGAATTTCCTTTCTTCTATGAGCACAAGGGCATGAGTATCCTCAGAGCACCTATAGCCAGCAACCCCGACGGCTCCCTTTCCATGACCGCTGATGTGGAGCCTAACGTTAAGGCAAGGATAGCCTACGGCGACCCCTGGACTATCCTCCATGAGGTCAATGCCGGCGGGCAAAAGCTCGTCAAGCTGCAGCCGGAGGTCATTCACATCTACTCCTGCGCTGCAAGGCACACCTTCTGGGGCGATGAGATCGGCAAGGAGACACTCCCCTTCCAGTCTATTGCCCCCACCTCCGGATTTTATACCTCCGGCGAATTCCTCCGGACAGGCGATACGGTGAACCAGCATAATGTCACCTTAGTAGTGGCCTCCTTCCGGGAGGGCGAGCGTCTGGAAAATGCCGAGGCAGATTTCGCTATGCAGTCAGAGACTGTCTCCGGAAAGGTCTCTATGATAAACCGGCTGGCCACCTTTATCGAAGCAGCCACAGAGGAGCTTGAGCAGGCCAACCGCAAGCTTGAGGAAATGGCTGTCAAGGACGGGCTCACCGGGCTGTTCAACCGGGCTGAGATCCAGCGCAGGATAACTGCGGCACTTGATAATGATGACAGCCCCGCTGCCCTTATCATGCTTGATGCCGACGATTTCAAGAGCGTCCACGATACCTACGGCCACAACGTGGGCGACGAGGTGCTTAAACTGCTTTCAGACACCATAACCGGCTGCTGCAGTGAATACGGAGATAACGCCGCTGCCGGGCGCTGGGGCGGTGAGGAGTTTATGATACTCCTTGAGCGTGATGCAGTAAAAGATACTGCCGCTTTAGCAGAAAAGCTCAGGTCAGCCTTCAGTGCAGCGGAAAACCCTGCTGCGGGGCATCAGACTATCTCACTTGGCACCGCCCATGCAAAAAAGAACGAAACTGCCGACTCTCTCTGCATGAGAGTTGACCACGCCCTCTACCAGGCAAAGCGCACCGGCAAGAACAAAGTGGTAGAAGCAGAGCCGGAAGATAATTGATGACGTACATAGTTCACCCCAGGATCATAAGACAGATACCTATATAGAAGTTTTGCCCCTGAGTGTTACAAAGCACTCAGGGGCATTGTGCATATTTATGTTGCTAAGCTA
>CADBTF010000131.1 GCA_902797485.1 uncultured Ruminococcus sp.
GCTGCCAGCTTGGGGTTGATCGGGAGCCGACAGACTGTGTCAATGCCGTACTGGGCGGCAAATTCCTCTACCTTGCTATCTCCGAAAAGGCTGTGCTTTTTGCCGCAGTCCGGGCACTCAAAATAGGACATATTCTCCACAAGGCCCAGCACCGGAACATTCATCATCTCTGCCATTCTTACAGCCTTGCCAACTATCATTCCCACAAGCTCCTGCGGGCTGGTGACGATTATTATACCGTCAACAGGCAGGGACTGGAAAACAGTCAGAGGCACGTCACCGGTTCCGGGAGGCATATCAACGAACATGAAATCGACCTTATCCCAGATAACATCTGTCCAGAACTGCTTCACCGCTCCGGCGATAACAGGTCCACGCCATACCACCGGGTCCTTTTCGTCCTCAAGCAGCAGATTTATAGACATGATCTTTACACCCTTTGCGCTCTGTGCCGGAAAGATGCCTGCATCTGTGCCATGAGCCTTCTCATGGATACCGAAGGCGTTAGGGATAGATGGGCCGGTAATATCTGCGTCAAGGATAGCAGGGGCATAGCCGTTTCTTTCGGCGTTGACTGCCAGCAGTGAGGTCACAAGGCTTTTTCCGACGCCGCCCTTTCCGCTGACAACTCCTATCACCTTTTTAACACTGCTCATCTCATTGAGCTGCTCCTTTGGGATACCGCCCTGTCTCTGGCTGCAGCTCTCACCGCAGCTTGAACAATCGTGATTACATTCGCTCATTTTCATAGCTCCTTTTATTATTCAAATTTTATTCTGATACATAATCTATAACAGACTTGATAAACGCTCTGCCCTCCGGTGAACCTGTGAGCTTATCAAGCTCGCAGTTCAGCACCACAACCTTGCCGCTGCCCTCATCATATTCATACATAAGCGCAAGATCATGGTTGCGCTCAAAATTATCAATGGTGCGGACGATGACCCGCTTGCCCTCGGCGTGGCCGTCAAGTATCTCAGACCGGGAATTGCTGACAATATCATACCACTGAGGTGTTGACCACTTTTTGCTGCCGAAGCCGGCAAGAGCCGGGTGCGAATCGTCTATCAGAAGGCCCATTGTGCCAACCGGCACAGGCTTCCCCATAGATTCTGAAATAGAGCGGAACATGGGGTAGCACCAGAAGTCGGTGCAATAGAAGCCGTCAATATAGCCATCACGTCCCTCGGTCTCTGGGATAAGCAGAACTGTCCTGCCTTGGTTCAGCAGAGCCTTGGCTTCACCGTCCAGCTCCCGGAATATCCTTGCACCGGAAAGCTCGACGGTCTCGGTTTTCGGGAAGCACATAACCTCATAGCTGTTGATAATGTCTGTACCCTCGACTCTTACGGTCAGGCTGAGCTTTGAAAGCCCTGTGCTTTCAGGCACCTTGCAGCTGAAACGCCCAAGCTTTATATGCCCGCATTCACCGGTCAGCTCGAAGGTCATGCTGTTGGACCAGCCGCTGCCGGAAAGCTCACAGATCACCCTATTACCCTTGGGCGGCTCCGGCCTGAACCATGCAAGCTCAATATCTGCGGAGAAATCAGCTCCCGCCTCGATGCAGTAGCTTTCAAACCTTGCCAGCACCACAGCATTATTGCAGAACTGCCGCCACTGTTCAGGAGTGATAAGCCCCTTGGGATCCATAAAGGCGTCAAGCATTCCGACAAGTGCGGTGCCCTGCCCGGTGAAATCCTGTAAATCCAGCAGCTGGAAACCGGCGATCCTTTCGGAGCGGAAAACTGCTTCAAGCTCCTCCTTATAGCACTGGGCAGCAAGCTTGCCGGAGCAGAGGAAATAGTCCTTGGCAAGGGCTCCCAGCCCGGCATTATCCAGCCTCTCCCGGAAGATCTCGAAATTTCTTGCCTTTAAGGGGCCGGTGTATTTTTTGATCTCGTCAAAATCCGGGTAGGTCTCATACTGGCCTATCTCGTGGGTGATGATAGGCACCTTGGGGATAAAGGTGCTGTCGGCATTGGTGGCCTCCACGGTCTTAACTCCGGTGCCGAACTGTATCTGAACTGTGCCGCCCTCATCAGACTTGGCATGGGTCTCCGTCTTGGGTATGACCGCATCATCATAATCATGGAGGGTGGAGGGCTTGTCAGTCTGCACATGGCCCAGAGGGGCGTCACACATGGCGTAGGAACCCCGTATCAGTCTGTCATTGGCAAGGCGGACACCCACAAAGAAATCGTCCTCTTCAAGCACTGACGGGAACCACTGGAAATTGTTGGAACCCTGAGTATACAGCCTGCGGCGGTCATACTGCTTATAGCCGTGCAGTATACGGTCAAGCTCCTTCTGTGAACCCCAAAGCTCGTTGCCCATAGACATCATGCAGAATGAGGGGTGGTTGCCGAAGCAGTCGATCATTCTGAAACCCTCCCGGACAAGAAAATCCTGCTCCTCCTTGTTATAGCCTTCCTCCCCTTCCTCACGGATAGTTCCCCAGAAGGGCAGCTGGGGCTCCATGATGATACCGAGCCTGTCGGCAGCTTCAAAGGCGGCCTCCGGCGGGCAGCAGGTATGGAAGCGATAATGGTTGAAACCCCACTCCTTGGCTATGCCCATAACTCTGAGCCAGGAATCAACATCTGTGGGAGCGTAGCCGGTCTTAGGGAAGATCATTCCGTCATGCTTGCCCCGCAGGAAGACGGGCTTACCGTTCAGCGTGAAGCTGTTTCCTGCTGCTTTGAAATCTCTCAAGCCAAAGGTCTCGGTATATGTACTGCCGTCTGCTGAAAGAGTAAGGCGGTAGAGATAAGGAGCTTCGTCGCTCCAGAAAAATGCCTTCTCCCCCAAAGAAACAGTAATATCCAGCCTGCCGCAGGCAGCCTTTGCAGTCTCAAAGGGCATATCAAAGAGCTCGGGGGTATTGACGCTTTCTATCTTATAAGAAACAGCCTCATCACAGTGCGGGAGCAGCTCACAGGATATATTAACTGTACGGTTTTCTGTACTTGTAGTTATCCTGACATCTGAGAAGCGGCATTTGTTGAAAACATCTATGCCAAGTCTGCCTGTTATGCCGCACCAGTTGGACTGGGTGTCCTGAGAGGTCAGGTGGCCGCCGCCGGTCTTATAGCCGACATTTGAAACAGCAATTACAAGCTCATGGTCTCCGTCCTGTGAGAAGCGGGAGATGTCATAGCAGTGCGGGGCGATAAGGCTGTCCTGCACGCCGAGGCTTTCGCCGTCAACAAAAAGCTCTGTTATTCTGGTCCGTTCCATAACAAGCCTTAGCTGCTTTCCCGAAAGGCCGCTGAACTGAACTTTTTTTCTGAAACGGGCAGTGCCCTCGAACTTATAGGCATCGGTCAGAAAGCCGGTCTCACGGGCTGGGTTAGGAGTGCCCTTGCTCTGCTCGGAGGTAGTGCCGGGCAATATCATAATGTCATCAAAGCTGGGGGGCTTTGAGCTGCCGGCCGGTTCGAGAGAAAGCTCCCACTGCCCGCTCAGGTCAATATGATCGGTCATAGCTATTCAGATCCTTCCATTTTTGATTGTGCTTATATCCTTTTTATTATACCACATTCAGCAGCTCATTATATTACTATTTTGTAAATAAAAGTTTCATGTCAAAAGTCACTTGAAGGATAAGAACGCCGAAATGAGGACGCCCGCAGAAAGCTTGGAAGAACAAATAAAAAAGAAAGCTGTACAAATTATCGTACAGCTTTCAAAAATGCAATTTACTCTTTATCGTCTACGATCTCTGCGATACCGTCAACGCTCTCGGGCTCCTGAGCAGCACGCTTAATGGCTTCTTCACGGGATTTTTCGAGGGCTTCGTTTATGTCCTTGCCAAGAAAATCCGGGAGCTCCATGCCTGCCTGCTTGAACAGGTCTCCAAGGGGAGGAACGCTCTGCATAAGCCCGCTCAGAAAGTTTGCAGTAGAGCTTTTGCCGTCTGTGCCTGTGCCGGTATCCCAAACTGTGATCTTGTCGATCTTGATATTCTTGATAGCCTCCACCTGGATAGAAACGAGCTGCTCCAGTTTGTCGGCTACTATCAGCTTGACTGCTGCGTCAGCGTCACCGCCGGCAGCCTCCACCAGCTTGCGCATACCTTCTGCCTGCTTGACAAGTATTTCCTGATTACCTTTAGCCTCAGCTTCCATTTTAGCGAAGATAGCATCAGCCTCGCCTCGTGCCTTGCGCCTTGCCACCTCAGCCTCGGCTTCGGCTTCGATCTCAGCCTGCTGCTTGGCGACCTGTGCCTTTACGATGATATCAGCCTGCTGGGTAGCACGCTCCAGCTCGGCACGGGTGAGCTCTGCTTCCTGCTGAGCAATGTAAGCGTCCTGCTTGGCCTTTGCAGCCTGAACAGCCTCAGCAGCTGTTGCGATACGCAGGGCCTCCGCCTCTGCCTCACGCCTTTTAGCCTCAGACATTGCGACCTCGATCTTAGCGGTGTTTTCACCGTCAATAGCAGAAGCGTTTGCAGAAGCGACCTGAATTCTCTGGTCCTTCTGGGCGTTAGCCTGACCGATCTCACCGTCACGGTGCTTTTCAGCAACGGATTTCTTAGCGTCGTTGATAGCCTTTGCAGCGGCTTCTTTACCAAGGGATTCCAGGTAGCCGGACTCGTCGGTAATATCAGTTACGTTTACGTTTATCAGTCTCAGGCCGATCTTTTTAAGCTCGATCTCAACGTTGTTGGAAACAGCTATCAGGAACTTATCTCTGTCGGAGTTGATCTCCTCGATGTCCATAGTAGCGATGATAAGACGGAGCTGACCGAAGATAATATCCTTTGCAAGCTCCTGCACCTCGATCATTTTGAGACCAAGCAGACGCTCGGCGGCATTCTGCATGATGCCCGGCTCTGTGGAGATACCAACCGTGAAACGTGAGGGAACATTGATACGGATATTCTGCTTTGAGAGCGCATTTTTCAGATCAACGTTTATTGAGATCGGTGTCAGGTCCATGTACTGGTAGCTTTGAAGCACCGGCACGATAAATGCTGCACCGCCGTGTATGCACTTGGCGCTCTTTGTCTGACCGTTCTTGTCAGTGCCGACCTTACCGTAGATTACCAGCACCTTGTCTGAGGGGCACTTTCTGTATCTTGAAAGTATACCTGCTATCGCTGCGAAGAGCACTATTGCTATCACGCACACGATAATGATCGTTTCCATACCACCCATATTCTTTTCCTCCTTAAAGTTAAAAGATAAAACTTTGTTCTACATTATTATACATGAGATTACAATAAAATGCAATAGCTTGGACAAATATTTTTAATATTTTTTGATTTTTCTGAACTGCTAATGAACTATCTGACTTAGAAGACTGTAGGAGGCAATGTCACCTACTATCACAAACAGCTCCGGAGCGTTCGGGTCAAGGCATATCCTTACCGTCTGCCCTTCATGCAGATGCAGCTCCCGGTCACTTACATAGCGGAAATATTCAAGCTCCCGCTTTTTGCCTTGAAGCAGGACTCTGACAGTCGGCTTATAGGAGACCCGGCTGTCCTGCATATTATGGTAGGCCTTGCGGAGCGGCTCCGGCTTTCGGTAGGAGCTTCTGTTCTCAAACTCCCTGAGCTCAAGCTTCTGGGTCTTTACAGCTTCAAGGTCAATGACCTCTGCTGTGAACATAAGCCCCTGCTCTGCTGCCCGGTCAAGCAGCCTGTCATACCTGCCGGTGAAGGCTGCCCTGCTGCCAAGAACATTCAATATCAGCCTTGCAGCAAAAGCAATCATCACAAGTACAAATATAATGTAAAATGCTGTCATCAGTCATCACGCTCAACTACCACTGTATCTCCTCTCAGGTCAGTGATGCGCACCTGCGTGCCGGTTTTTATCATTTCAGTTTCAGTAGTCACTGCTGAAAGCTCTCTGAGCTGGCCCTGAACTGTTACATTCACCTTGCCCTCTCCATTGCCCTTGCCCGGTATCGGGATATACACCGATGCGGTGAGGCCAAGGCAGTTCCGGGTGTCAAGAGTGCCGCTCTCTGCCAGACGGGTCGAAAGCTGAATGATCTTTGCCACTGCAAACATCACGATAAGTCCCAGTGCCACGCCTATAGCAAAGGCCAGCGCCGTCGGCAGCTTGCTGTGTATACCGACGATAGTTGTCCAGCTGAATACTGTCAGGAAGGCTATTATGGTTTGCAGGGTGAACATTCTCAGTGAGGAGAAATCACCGGGGTTGCCGCCATCCACAGAATGGCCGGAGGCTGCGTCGTGGCCTAAAGAGAGATCGTGGCTCATATCAACGCCTGACATATCAGTGTGAACATCAAAGCCGCCGTGTATCCCGCCGCCGTCAAAATCAATGCCTGAGGTATCGGACACATCATATCCTGCGCCGCCGTCGTGCATACCGAACATTGCCAGCAGGGTCTGTATCAGCAGCAGCAGCGTTGAAGGAAATGCCACACAGTAGAGCACCTTCAAAAGTGTGCTTAATCCGTCCCACCATTCACTCATTTTTCTATCCCCTTTCTTTTTTTGATTTATATATTGAGATCACAATTGTGATGTAGGCTGTCTCGTTTGCGTATGTAAATATTATTTACATAGATTATATAACGTTTTCGTTGTTTTGTCAATAGCTATTTGCTAAAATTTTTGTGCTTGGATTTGTATAGTTTTCACAAAATAACGGTTTTGTACAAGAATTTTAAACTTAACTGCGGTTTGCCTATTGACAAACAGAGAGCAGTCAGTTATAATAAAGGTAAATATTATTTACATTGCAAAAAGGAAATCCCAGTTTCGATATGTATTGCTGCAAATGACAAGTTAGGGCAATGCACAATTCACAATGCACAATGCACAATGAAGGAGCGCACTGGCGTGCGGTTATGCCCATTCGGGCGCCGTAGTGAATGCAAGAGGACAGCTTTTATGTACTTGGCATTGTTTGCTTATATGTGCTCTGTCATAGCTGCTGCGGGCGGCCTCATTTTGGTGTTCTGCCCGGTGTGAGGGGGCATTAAAAATCA
>CADBTF010000132.1 GCA_902797485.1 uncultured Ruminococcus sp.
ACAACCACGGCCTCTCATTCCCTGAAAATGGAATTCAAGGGAGAGATAGTTGTTGAGCATGAACCTGAGCCGGAGCCTGCAAAGGCGCTGAACTATGACCGGCAGAGGGGAATGTGGGTGTCGCTGTTTGAGCTGGAGCGGCTGATTAAGGGCAGGAGCGAGGAGGATTTCAGATACGGCTTTGAGGAGCTTTGCAGAAGCTGCAAAGCCCTTGGCATCAACACCCTCTATGTCCACGCAAGGCCGCTGGGAGATGCTTTTTACGAATCGGGCCTGTTTCCGTGGTCCCGCTATGCGTCGGGCAAATCGGGAGTGTCCCCGGGGTATGACCCTTTTGCAGTGATCCCGGAGATCGCCCACAGCTTCGGGCTTTCGGTCCACGCATGGATAAACCCCTACCGCTGTGAGGACAGTGAGGGAATGGCTCAGATGCCCGACAGCTGCATCATCAAGCAATGGTACAATTATCCGGACAGTTACCCGGAATACATCTCCTACGCCCCGGATTACGGCAAATACTGGCTGAATCCGGGAGTTCCGGAGGTCCAGAGGCTCATAGCTGACGGCGTGAGGGAGCTTGTCACAAAATACGATATTGACGGAGTGCAGATCGACGATTATTTTTACCCCACCACCGAGACATGGTTCGACGAGGGCACCTACAACAGCTACCTTGACAGCGGCGGCTGGCTTTCCTATTACGACTGGCGGCTGGAAAACTGCACCGGTACCGTCAAGCTGATATACGACACAGTCAAGGAGCAGGACACAAGCCTCTGGTTCGGCATAGCTCCCCAGGGAAACTATGAGAACAACTACACCTATATGTACGCAGACGTGGCACGCTGGCTCTCTGAGCCCGGCTACTGCGATTATTTTGCGCCGCAGATCTATTTCAGCTACGGCCACCCCACCAAGCCTTTCAAGTCGGTGCTTGACCAGTGGCTGAGCCTGCCGAGAGACAGCAGTGTGCAGCTTGTTATAGGAATCGCACCTGCGAATATCGAGCTTGATCAGGAATACTGCGATCAGGTGGGGATCATCGCACAGCAGATCTCAGACAGCACAGCAGCAGGAGCGGGCATAGCGCTTTTCCGCTTTGACAGTCTGTATTACCCCTCGCAGGGCTTTGATTACCGCATGGCGAGGGAGATAGAGGAAATAACCAAGGAACTTAATAAATAAAGGGCCACCGGGTCTGAATGCAGAAGCATTCGCAGCACATCATCAGGTCAGTGCGGCATTATGCCGTCCGAAGATGTGAGCGGGTGCTTTTATTTTTTGGAGGAAATATGAAGAATTATTTTACACCCTTTGAGCGGGGGCTTTGGCTGGGGAGCTGCACTGTAATACTGGCGGCCTATGCTGCCTTTGGGGGCGGCAGCCTGATGACGCTGGCGGCATCATTGGTGGGGGTCACATCACTGATATTCTCAGCCAAGGGCAACCCAATCGGTCAGGGGCTGATGATAGTTTTCAGCCTGCTTTACGGGATCATCTCCTACAGCTGCCGCTACTACGGCGAAATGGCCACCTACCTTGGAATGACCGGCCCTATGGCCGTGGCTGCGCTGATCTCATGGCTGAAAAATCCCTACAGCGGCAAGCACTCGGAGGTCAAGGTGGGCAGGGTGACGCTTAAAGAGCTGCCGCTGATGCTGGCCCTCACCGCCGGCGTGACGGTGCTGTTCTATTTTATACTGCGGTATTTCGGCACTGCACGGCTGATGCTCTCTGCGTTCTCTGTCACCACAAGCTTTGCGGCGGTGTATCTTACCTTCCGGCGCAGTGAGCTTTTTGCTCTTGCCTACGCCGCCAACGATGCTGTGCTCATAGCTCTCTGGGCCCTGGCCTCCGCAGAGGACAGCCGGTATATCTCAGTGGCAGTCTGCTTTGTGATGTTCCTCGTCAATGATACCTACGGCTATATCAGCTGGCGGAGAATGAAGCACCGGCAAAACTTTTCAAAGAAATAAAATAATTTGCAAAGAAAATTATATAAACCCCTTGACAAATTATATAATTGTGGTATAATATTATATAGACAGAGAAAACAAAACAGAACAACGGAAACGAGACAACAAAAGGAGGAATAATATGGCAGCAGGAAAAAAGCAGAAGGAAAACAAGATAGTGCTTATAGCAGGGGCTCATGCAGCTATGCTTGCGGCGGCGCTTCTTTGCAGGACTTTTTACTATTTACTTTTTTAGCGCAGCGGCGCAGATCAGAGGTGGATGAGAATGAAGAAAAGTGTTTACAGCATCGTGCTGGCAGATGATGTGGTCAGCGCCATAGACGATATGGCCTATCAGCTGGGCACCAGCAGGTCAAATCTGATAAATCAGATACTGGCGGAGCGGGTGTCTATGATGACGCCGGAGATGCGTATGCGGGATATTTTTGAGAGGATAGAGCAGCTCATGAGCGGCGGGCTCATGACTGTTGCCCAGAGCGGCGGCTCAATGATAATGCTCAAAAGCCCCCTGAAATACAAATACCGCCCCACTGTCAATTACAGCGTGGAGCTCTCCCGCAGCTTTGAGGGAGCAGTGGGCAGGCTGAAAATATCTCTGCGCACCCAGAGCGAGAGCCTGATAAAAATGATAGGCAGGTTCTTCTCCCTCTGGACGGGCATCGAGGGCAAGTATCTCTACAAGCTCTTTCCCAAGGGCAGCCCCTGGTCAGGGGGGGAGGCGTCCTTCACAAGGGAGTTCATCTCCCCGGCGGGCAGCAGCCTTTCGGACGAGCAGCTGGCAGAGGCTATCGGCGGGTATGTGAGCCTGCTGGACAGCTGCCTGAGACTTTATTTTGAGGACAACACCCAGTCACCTGCCATTGAGGAAAAATATAAAAAGTATCTCGCCGACGGAGTGCTGGTGATATAGTTTCCGGTTGCTTAAATTCTCCCCGGCAAGTGCGGACGCCCTCATTTTCAGGTGTTCACCGGTTATGTGTCCGAAATAACGGACAATATTGATCTTGACGGACAAAACAGAAAACAAAGATATAAGACACAGAAAGGTGGCATTTATATGAATATGAATAAGCTTACACAGAAATCGTTGGAAGCAGTGCAGGCAGCACAGACGCTGTCTGTGGAGAACTATAATCAGCTGCTTGAGCCTCAGCATCTGGCACTGGCTCTTATGCAGCAGGAGGACGGCCTTATCCCCCAGTTAATGGTCAGACTGGGGCTGAATGTCCGCACAGCCGAGGATACGCTTTCCAAGGCTGTTGCTGCACTGCCTAAGGTCCAGGGAAGCAGTCGCCCTCAGGACCAGATATATGTCAGTGCAGACCTTGACCGGGCTCTGACAGAAGCAGAGCAGCAGGCAGCTCAGATGCACGACGAGTATGTTTCGGTAGAGCACCTCTTTCTGGGCTTGATGGAAAAGCCCAACAGGGATATGAAACAGTTCTTCGAGAGCTTCCGTATAACCAAGGACGCTTTCCTGAAAGCACTTATGGAGGTCAGGGGCTCACAGCAGGTCAACACACAAAATCCGGAGGAGACCTATGACGTGCTGAAAAAATACGGCACCGAGCTGGTGGAGCTTGCAAGGCAGAATAAGCTGGACCCTGTCATCGGGCGGGACAGCGAGATCAGAAATGTAATCAGGATATTATCCCGTAAGACCAAGAACAATCCGGTACTGATAGGTGAGCCGGGCGTGGGCAAGACCGCCATTGCAGAGGGGCTGGCCCAGCGTATAGTCCGGGGAGATGTTCCGGACAGCTTGAAGGACAGAAAGGTTTTCTCACTGGATATGGGCGCACTTGTGGCAGGCGCAAAATTCAGGGGCGAATTTGAGGAAAGACTGAAAGCCGTGCTGCAGGCCGTCAAAAAGAGCGAGGGCCAGATAATAATGTTTATCGACGAGCTGCACACCATAGTCGGGGCAGGGAAGACTGACGGCGCTATGGACGCCGGCAACCTTTTGAAGCCTATGCTTGCAAGGGGCGAGCTGCACTGCATCGGTGCCACCACACTGAATGAGTACAGGGAATATATCGAGAAGGACGCCGCACTGGAAAGGCGTTTCCAGACAGTCATGGTAGATGAGCCGACTGTTGAGGACACTATAGCCATACTCCGTGGGCTTAAAGAGCGCTATGAGGTGTTCCACGGAGTTAAGATTCAGGATCAGGCGCTTATCGCAGCAGCGGTGCTTTCCAACAGATACATCACCGACCGTTTCCTGCCGGACAAGGCCATAGACCTTGTGGACGAGGCCTGCGCACTGATACGCACCGAAATGGATTCCATGCCCACGGAGCTTGACGACATAAAGCGGCATATCATGCAGCTGGAGATCGAGGAGACCGCTCTTAAAAAGGAGGACGAAAACGACAAGCTTGCTCAGGAGCAGCTGGCAAACGTCCGCAGGGAGCTTTCGGAGTGCAGAGACAGGTTCAACTCCATGAAGGCCCGCTGGGAGAACGAAAAGCAGGCGATCTCAAAGGTGCAGAAGCTGCGTGAGCAGATCGAGGCCACCAACAGTGAGATCGAAAAGGAAGAACGCAGCAGATCAGTTGACATGAAAAAGCTTGCAATGCTGAAATACGGCAAGCTGCCGGAGCTGAAAAAGCAGCTCCAGGAGGAGGAGCGCATTGCTGAGAAGAACCCAAGCAAAAACACCCTCCTGCGGGATAAGGTCACTGAGGAGGAGATCGCAAGGATAATCTGCCGCTGGACAGGCATTCCCGTTTCAAAGCTCATGGAGGGGGAGCGGGAAAAGCTCCTTGGCCTTGAGGGCATACTCCACAAGAGAGTTATCGGTCAGGACGATGCGGTAACAAAGGTCAGCGAGGCGATAATCCGTTCAAGAGCGGGCATTGCAAATCCCAACCAGCCCATAGGCTCATTCCTGTTCTTAGGGCCTACCGGCGTCGGCAAGACCGAGCTGGCAAAGGCACTGGCAGAGGCGCTTTTCGACGACGAGAAGAATATAGTCAGAATTGATATGTCGGAGTACATGGAGAAATTCAGCGTCAGCAGGCTGATCGGAGCGCCTCCGGGATATGTGGGCTATGACGAGGGCGGTCAGCTGACAGAGGCAGTCCGCCGCAAGCCTTATTCGGTAGTGCTTTTCGACGAGGTGGAAAAGGCTCACCCGGATGTGTTCAATATCCTTCTTCAAGTGCTGGACGACGGGCGCATCACCGATTCTCAGGGCCGCACTGTGGATTTCAAGAACACTATCATCATCATGACCTCAAACCTTGGCTCACCGTATATCCTTGAAGGTATCCAGCCGGACGGCGAGATAAGCAAAGACGCCATAGAGCAGGTGGATAAGCTGTTAAAGAGCTCATTCAGGCCGGAGTTCCTGAACAGGCTGGACGAGATAGTTTACTACAAGCCTCTCATGAAGGCTGAGATCGGCAGGATAGTTGACCTTATGCTGGCGGAGCTCTCAAAGCGGCTGGCTGACAAGCAGCTGACTGTTCAGGTGACAGATGCCGCAAAGGAAGCTATCATAGATCAGGGCTTTGACCCAAGCTACGGCGCAAGGCCGCTGAAAAGATATATCCAGCGCAGGGTGGAGACACTTGTGGCAAGAAAGATCATCGCCGGTGAGGTAACGTCCGAACGCCCCATAGTGGTGGATTACACTGGCGGCGAATATGTTGTAAGATGATAAATACAGGGCTGTGGGCTTGCAGCAAAGGTCCGCAGCCCCTTTTTTTACCTTATTTGAAATTTTTTTATTGACAATCAGGCTTTGATTTGATATAATATATAATGTATTGCTATATAAATAATATCAATTACACTTTTCAGGAAAGCAATGAGATAAGCAAAAAGAATAATACAGAAGGTGGAATGGAAAATGGGATTAGTCGAAGCAATATTCGGTAACTATTCCAAGAAAGAGTTAAAAAGAATAGAGCCTATCAAAAACAAGGTCCTTGAACTGGAGGCCAAGTATGCCCCCATGAGCGATAAGGAGCTGAGGCAGCAGACACAGATCATGAAGGATAAGATCTCGGACGGCCTCGGCACCCTTGACGACGTGCTGCCGGACGCTCTGGCAGTCTGCCGTGAGGCTGCGTGGAGAGTTCTGGGCAAGAAGCCCTTCCCGGTGCAGATCATAGGTGCTATAGTCCTGCATCAGGGCCGTATCGCTGAAATGAAGACCGGTGAAGGTAAAACTCTGGTGGCCTGCCTTGCTGCATATGCAAACTCTCTCAACGGTCAGGGCGTTCATGTTGTAACCGTCAATGACTATCTGGCTAAGTTCCAGTCCGAGGAAATGGGCAAGGTGTTCCGCTTCCTTGGGCAGTCTATCGGCTGCGTGCTTCAGGGTATGGACAACAATGCCAAGCGTGAGGCTTATAATGCCGACATCACCTACGGCACAAACTCCGAGTTCGGCTTTGACTACCTGCGTGATAACATGGTGATCTATAAGAAGGATAAGGTCCAGAGAGATCACGCCTTTGCTATCGTGGACGAGGTGGATTCCATTCTTATTGATGAAGCAAGAACTCCGCTTATCATCTCCGGGCAGGGAGATAAGTCCACCGAGCTTTATACTCTGGCGGACCGCTTTGCCAAGACCTTAAAGCCTATCACCGTTGTTGAAATGGACGATAAGGCAGATAACGACGCCCTTGACGGCGACTACATCATCGACGAAAAGGCAAGAACAGCTACTCTGACAAAATCCGGCGTTGCCAAGGCTGAAAGAGCCTTCAATGTCCAGAACCTTATGGACGCCGACAACATGACCCTGCTGCACCACATCAATCAGGCTATCAAGGCCAACGGCACCATGCACAGGGATATCGACTACGTTGTAAAGCCCGGCAAGAGCGGCGGCGACGAGGTATTTATCGTTGACGAGTTCACCGGACGTATCATGGACGGCAGACGATTCAATGACGGCCTGCATCAGGCTATCGAGGCCAAGGAGGGCGTTAAGGTAATGCGTGAGAGCAAGACTATCGCCACCATTACCTATCAGAATTTCTTCCGCCTTTATAAGAAGCTCTCCGGCATGACCGGTACCGCTCTCACCGAGGAGGACGAGTTCAGAGAGATCTACAAGCTGGACTGTATCGAGGTGCCTACCAACCGCCCTGTTATCAGAAAGGACCACCCGGACGTAGTCTACAAGACAGAGAAGGGCAAGTTCAATGCTGTGATAGATCAGATAATCGAGTGCCACGAAAAAGGCCAGCCGGTGCTGGTGGGTACTGTTTCTATCGAGAAATCCGAGTACCTCTCCAAGCTGCTGAAAAACAAGGGCGTAAAGCATCAGGTGCTCAACGCCAAGTACCATGAAAAGGAAGCTCAGATCGTAGCACAGGCCGGTAAGTTCGGCGCTGTTACCATTGCCACCAACATGGCAGGACGAGGCACCGATATTATCCTCGGCGGTAACGCAGAATACCTTGCCACTGCCGACCTCAGAAAGCTGGAATACCCCGAGGAGGTCATCGTCGAGGCCACCGGCTTTGCCGAGACCGAGGACGAGCAGATCCTTGAAGCGAGAGAAAAATACAAGGAATTTCTGAATAAGTATAATGCCGAGGTCAAGGAAAAGGCCGAGGCAGTCAAGGAAGCCGGCGGACTGTTCATTATCGGTACCGAAAGACATGAATCAAGACGTATCGACAACCAGCTCCGTGGACGTTCCGGACGTCAGGGAGACCCAGGCGAGAGCCTCTTCTTCCTCTCCCTTGAGGACGACCTCATGAGGCTCTTCGGCGGCGAGCGCATCACCGGCATGATGAACGCTCTCAAGGTAGATGAGAATACTCCTATCCAGTCCAAGATGCTTTCAAGCGTTATCGAATCCTCCCAGAAGAAGATCGAGGGCAGGAACTTCAACATCAGAAAGAACGTTCTGAACTACGACGATGTTATGAACGCCCAGCGTGAGATCATCTACGGTCAGAGGCAGAAGGTGCTCGACGGCGAGGATATCCACGAGTATATCCTCAGCATGATCTCCGACTTTATCGTTACCTCTGTAAACAACTACCTCCCCGACGACGAGATGCACGATTACTGGAACCTTGAGGGCCTGAGAGATCACTTTATGGGCCTTATCACAGTGGACGACGATTTCAGATACAGCGCCGACGAGCTGGACAGTATCTCCAAGACGGACATCATCAATATGCTCACCGAGAGAGCAGACGCTATCTACAAGCTCCGTGAGAAGGAGCTTGGGGAGGAAATGCTCAGAGAGGTCGAGAGAGTTGTTCTGCTGAAGGTGGTAGATACCAAGTGGATGGCTCATATCGACGATATGGACGAGCTGAAAAAGGGTATCGGCCTGAGAAGCTACGGCCAGAAGAACCCTGTTGTTGAATACCGTATGGAAGGCTTCGAGATGTTCGACGCTATGGTAGACGCTATCCGTGAGGACACTGTAAGAATGCTGTTCACCATTCAGGTGAGAAAGCAGGGCGGTGAGGCTCAGGCACCCCGCCGTGAGAAGGTGCTCAACGAGGGCAATCAGCACTACAACCTCACAAGGCGTGTAAAGCGCATAGGCCCCAACGACCCGTGCCCCTGCGGAAGCGGACTGAAATATAAGAAATGCTGCGGAGCAAAGAAGGCCGGCGAGGCTGCCGGCGAGCCTGCCGGCGAGGCTGGTTCCGCACCGGAAGAGCCTCAGAACAGCACTGACGCTGCCGAATAATAAATACTATTAGCAGGACGGATCATTTCCGTCCTGTTTGGGTTATGGATTACGAAAACGTTTGCGCCGCAAAACCGTTCAGGCAAAACAACCTTTTGATGAGGTGGAGTGTATATGAAGAAATATCTTACCGCTGCGATTGTTTTGGGTGCGGCTGCCGCACTGCTTATCTTTATCGTACCGAGCGCTGATCTTTATGTGCTGGGGTGGATACTTGCCGGGTGCGCTTTGGTGCTTCTGTTCATGTCTGCCGGCACAGCCATAGCCAAAAAGAAAAGCAAAAAGCCCTCCGGCTGGAAGCTCTTTGCGATAGGTGACATCATTATCATGGTGCTGATAGCGATAGTCGGGCTGGCGGATATCATAAGTGCACAGGATTCAGCTGCCTTCGGGCCGGGACTGCTCGGTGGGGTACTGTTATATTACGGGCTGCCGATCTTCGGGGCGCTGCTGGTGCTGGAGCTTATCGTCTATAAGGCAGTTAAGATGTTCAAGCTAAAGGAGAGCGATAACACACCTGCGGCTGAAATGCCCCCACGCATAAGCTTCCCCGCCAAGGATAAACCAAATGATAAATAAATGGAGGTCAAAACTATGACTGCATTTTCAAGAGCTGATATTCTTCTGCCAAAGCAGACTGACATGGAAAAGTGGGCGGTAGTCGCCTGCGACCAGTACACCAGCGAGCCGGAATACTGGGCTGAGACCGAAAGCATAGTAGGTCAGGCCCCCTCAACTCTCAGGCTTATCCTGCCGGAGGTGTATTTAGAGGACGAGAATGTTTCTGAGAGGATAAGCAGTATCCACAGCAATATGCGGAGCTATCTCTCCGGGGGAGTGTTCGAGGAGCACAGGAACTGCTTTGTTTATATCGAGCGTGTCCAGTCGGACGGGCTTGTGAGAGCAGGTATCGTCGGCAAGATAGACCTGGAGCAGTACGATTATCACAAGGGCTCCAAGTCTCAGGTGAGAGCTACCGAAGCAACAGTAGTTGAGCGTATACCGCCCCGTATCAGGATAAGGAAAGGTGCTCCCATAGAGCTGCCCCACATCATGATACTTATTGACGACGCTGACAAGACCGTTGTTGAGCCGCTGACCGCAAACAAGGGCAGCTTCAAGCCCCTTTACGATTTCAGCCTCATGCAGGGCGGCGGCAGCATCAAGGGCTATCTGGTGGACGATCAGTCTGCCCTGAATGTGGAAAAGGCATTGGAGGCTCTTGGAGATATTGAGAGCTTCAACAGGAAATATTCTCTCAGAGAGACCAAGCCCCTTGTATATGCAATGGGCGACGGCAACCATTCTCTGGCAACGGCCAAGGAGTTCTACGAGCAGCTCAAAGCCGCTGCTCCGGGTAAGGACCTGAGCAGCCACCCCGCAAGATATGCCCTTGTGGAGATAGTGAATCTCCATTCCGAGGCCCTGCGCTTTGAGGCTATCCACCGAATTGTCACCGGCGTGGAGCCAAAGGTGCTGCTTGACAAGCTCACCGCCCGCCTGAAGCTTTCTGACGAGCCGGCTGAGCAGAAGATCACAGTAGTCCAAAAGGGTGTTCACCGTGACCTGTATATACACCAGCCCCTTTCAAAGCTTTCTGTGGGCTCATTGCAGACTGCCCTTGATGAGCTTCTGCCGGAGCTGGGGGGCAAGGTGGATTATATCCACGGAACAGATGTTATCGACAGGCTTTCACAGGCGGATAATGCTGTAGGCTTCCTGCTGGAGGACATGGGCAAGGAGGAGCTGTTCCCGACGGTGATCGTTGACGGCGCTCTCCCCCGCAAGACCTTCTCTATGGGCCACGCCGCAGATAAGCGCTATTATATCGAGGCAAGAAAAATTGATGGATAAACGCTGGGACTATGTGCTCTTCGACCTTGACGGCACCCTGACGGATTCCGCCGAGGGCATCCTGAACTGCGCCGAATACGCTCTTGAAAGGCTGGGAAAGCCGGTGCCCGCAAGGGAGCAGCTCAGGCCGATGCTGGGCCCGCCCCTCTCGCAGACCTTTCACAGTATGTTCGGCCTTGACGAACAGCAGGCGGAGCTGGGCATCAGGTATTACCGGGAAAGATACTCAACTGTCGGGCTGTTTGAGAACCGCCCCTTTGAGGGCATAGACAAAATGCTTGCAGACTTAAAGTCCGCCGGGCTCCGTATGGGAGTGGCCACCTCCAAGCCGGAACCCTTTTCAAGACGTATCCTTGAAAGGTTCGGGCTGGATAAATATTTTGAGACTGTCACCGGCTGCGGACTGGACGGCTCTCTTGACACCAAGGCGCAGGTAATAGAGGAGGCTCTCAGGCGCTTGGGGGCTGAGGATAAGAGCAGGGCAGTCATGGTGGGAGACAGATGCTATGACATCTCCGGCGCTAAGGAAGCAGGCCTTGAATGTATCGGTGTTTCATGGGGCTTCGCCGAGGAGGGCGAGCTGGAACAGTACGGTGCCATAGCAGTTGCAGACAGCTGTTCTGACCTTGAAGAACTGCTGACCGGAGCCAAAGACTTATAGATAGGATAATACAATGAGGGTAAAAATTTGTACAATTGCTGCTCTTGCGGCGGCCCTGATGCTTTCAGGCTGCGGCAAGGCGGCACAGGCAGATGCCGAGCCTGTAAAGCGGGTGACTATTGCCGAGGTGCTGCCCCAGAAGGAAGATGCCCCGCCGGGCAGCCATGAAATGAGCTTTGACCAGATCAAGGTGAGTATGCCCCTGCGCTGGCGCACTGCGAATGCTGTTCGGGGCAAGGCGTATATAGACGACGAGACCCACTGCGCATATATGTACTGCGGGTGCGCCTCCGATAAATGGCTTTCACCGGAGGAGATACTGGAGCAGTATCTTTCAAAGACAGACGGCACTCCAAGTATTCTTGAGAAGCTCTCCGAGCCCAAGCAGGATAAAAACGGCGTCAGCTATCAGACTGCCGCTGTTTCATATAAGAGCGGCGGGAACACAGATATTCTCTATTTCATATTCTCCCCTGACAACAGGCTCTTCTGGATATTCAAGGGCGAGACTACTGACCCTGAATCAGCCCCTGAGCTGCTGGCACAGCTGACCGCCGTTGCTGACAGCGCAGAGTTTGAGATAATGAACACCTCCGCTGACCTGCTGACGGGCAGGACGGTAGTGGTGTCCGGGCTGGACAACTATGTGCTGGAGCTTCTGACCAACAATAATTTCCTGCTCTACACCGATAAGAACGAGATAAATGATGTCTGCACCTCCGGCACCTATAAGATCTATCGGGGCAAGGAGGCTATAAAATATCTTGTGGGGCTGGACGAGGGCCTGACAGAGGAGGGCCTGAATGACCTTGTAAAGCAGAACTGCGCCAACTACGACGGGCTCTACTGCCTTGTGCTGACAGTTGACGAGGTCTGGCGCTACGGCTACCAGTACAACAGCAAAAAGTATGACCGTGCCTTTTACGGAACTGTCCGCACTGACGGCAAGCTGAATATGACTGACCTGATGCAGTACATAGAACTGACATTTACACCGAAGGAGTGAGCTGATATGATAATTGAAGAAGTAAAAAATGAGCTTGAAAACCACATTGTTCCCTTCTGGGCCGGAATGAAGGACGAGGAGAACGGCGGCTTTTACGGCTTCCTGAGCTACGGCCTTGAGCTGGATAAAAAGGCAGACAAGGGAGTTATCCTCCATTCGAGGATACTTTGGTTTTTCTCAAAGTGCTATACCGTCCTCAAGGATGAGAAATACAAGGAGCTTGCCTTCCACGCCTTTGAGTTCGTCAAGAACCATTGCATTGACTACGAAAACGGCGGCGTCTACTGGATGACCGACTATAAGGGCGCTCCGGCGGACACCATGAAGCACACCTACAACATAGCCTTTGCGATATACGCTCTCTCCTGCTATTATAATGCAGTGGGTGACCGCTTTGCTCTTGATCTGGCACACAAGCTGTTTCTGGATATTGAGGAAAACACTCTTGACGAGTACGGCTACAGAGAAGCCTTTTCCATAGACTGGAAGCTTGTCCCCAACGATGCGCTTTCAGAAAACGGCCTGATGGCAGACAAGACCATGAACACGATCCTCCACCTGATAGAAGCCTATACAGAGCTTTACAAGGCGGGCAAAAGCGAGCGTGTGGCTGAAAGGCTGCGCTTCCTGCTGGGGCAGATGAAGGATAAGGTCTTTGACCCTGAGCGCAATGCTCTGAAGGTGTTCTTTGATACCAAGCTTGATGTCATCGGCGACATTCACTCCTTCGGCCACGACATTGAAGCCACCTGGCTCACCGACCTTGCCTGCGACACTCTCGGAGATGAGGCTCTTAAAGCTGAGTGGGCAGAGCGTGACCTGAAGATCTCCACGAATATACTGAATATCGCCTTTGAGGACGGCGCTCTTAACAACGAGCGGGAAAATGACAAGATAGACCGTACAAGAGTATGGTGGGTGCAGGCTGAATCTGTAGTCGGATTCACCAATGCTTACCAGCACAGCGGGGATAAGAAATTCCTTGAAGCCGCCCGCTCCGTCTGGG
Organism: uncultured Ruminococcus sp.; assembly: GCA_902797485.1. Lineage (GTDB taxonomy): Bacteria > Bacillota > Clostridia > Oscillospirales > Ruminococcaceae > FB2012. The sequence goes on from CADBTF010000132.1 coordinate 13,189, forward strand.
AATATATCAAGTCAAGTGTTATTGACAAGCGTCAGGGAAGCGAGTGGTACTCCGAGGTGAGCTTTGAGGGCAAGCCCCACGACTGGAAGGAGATCGTCGGCCCATGGAAATGCCCCTACCACAACGGCAGAATGTGCATGGAGATCATCTCCAGGGGCATAGATTTTTAAAAACAGAAAGGCTTATCCATGTTCAGATACGAGACCCATATGCACACCCGTGAGACCTCCGCCTGCGGCACTGCGCCGGGAGCTGAGCAGGCCAAGCGCTATAAAAGCCTTGGCTACGACGGCATTATCATCACCGACCATTTCTTCAACGGGAACTGCTGCCCGGAGATCAACGAGGCAGCTGACTGGAATGAAAAGGTCGATCTCTTCTGCGCAGGCTATGAGGCTGCAAAGGCAGAGGGGGATAAGATCGGCCTGAAAGTATTCTTCGGCTGGGAATACTGCTACGAGGGCGCCGATCTTCTGACCTACGGCCTTGATAAGCAATGGCTTATCAATAACCCCGATGTCTGCGAAATAAATGTCTTTGATTACTGTGACAGAGTTCACCGGGACGGCGGCTTCATAGTCCATGCCCACCCATTCAGGGAGGCCAATTATCTGCGGGAGATCAGGCTCATTCCCCAGTGGATAGATGCAGTGGAGATATATAACTGCGGCAATGTCCACAACAGAATGAATGTCCGGGCACGCTGGTTCGCAGAGAGCTTTGGATTCCCCGTCACCGGCGGCAGCGACAATCACCACATCACCGCCAATGTGCTCAGCGGAGTTATCACATCACAGCCCCTGAACAGTGTGCAGGATTATATTGAAGCTGTAAAGAAATACAGAGTGATAGTTATTGACCCGCCGCTGGTGGTCGAATAGCCCCCTGACGAAATTATCCCATAAACATTTTAGGCAACATAATTAATTATAAAGGAGAAAAGTGTATGAAACTAAAAAGACTACTTGCCCTGTCAGCAGCAGCCCTTATGTCGCTGACCGGTCTTGCAGGCTGCGGCAGCAGCGATCCTTCCTCAAAGTCAGAGACCTCCGCCGCTGAAAGCACCTCCGCAGAGGGCTCCGCTGCCGACAGCACCGACGCCTCTGAGAGCACAGACAGCAAGTCTGCGGACGACACCCCGATGCCTATGCGTGACATCTCCGCATGGGAGCTTGTGAAGGAAATGAAATACGGCTGGAACCTTGGCAACACTATGGACGCCACCGGAGATTTCGGCCTTGGCAATGAGACTGCATGGCAGAGCGTCAAGACTACAAAGCAGATGTATGACCTGCTTGCCAAGGACGGCTTCAACGTTGCCCGTATCCCTGTGACCTGGGATTCCCACATGGATAAGGACTACAAGGTAGACCCCGAATGGATGGCCCGTGTGCGTGAGATAGTTGACTACGCTATCGACAGCGATATGTACGTTATCCTCAACACACACCATGAGGAGTGGTATTTCCCCAAGGAGTCTGATAAGGAACAGGATAAGGAGCAGCTGAAGGCTCTCTGGGAGCAGATCGCAGACGAATTCAAAAACTATGACGAGCACCTGATCTTTGAGGGCCTCAACGAGCCGAGACTCCGGGGCACCTCAAAGGAGTGGAACGGCGGCGACAAAGCCTCCCGTGAGATAGTTGCCGAGTATGAAAAGGTGTTCTATGATACTGTAAGGGCCTCCGGCGGCAACAATCCCAAGCGTATGCTGATGATGACCGGCTATGCAGCCTCCAGCAACAAGAACTGCTTGAAGGCGATCTACTGGCCGGAGAATGATGACAAGCTTATCGTTTCCGTTCACGCCTATCTGCCATATTCATTTGCCCTGGACACCAAGGGCACTGCTGAATATGACCCCAACAACAGCGAGATAAAGAATTTCTTCCAGACCCTTGACGAGCTGTTCATCTCCAAGCAGATACCTGTTATCGTGGGCGAATACGGCAGCATGAACAAGGATAACAATGTTGAGGACAGAGTCAAGTGCGTCACCGATTACCTCACCGAGGCAAAGGCGCTGGGTGTTCCCTGCGTTTGGTGGGATAATAACGCAGTCTTCGGCAACGGCGAGAATTTCGGCCTTATGGACCGTGACCCCCTCGGACCGAACTGGTATTTCCCTGACATAGTTGAAGCAATGAAGGCTGTATACGCCTCCTGATAAAAAATGCCTGCACCGGGAACTCCGATGCAGGCTGTTTTTTGTTTATGCTTTTTTCATACCCTTCCGCCGCAAAGCTCTATTATCGCATGGGCGTACATCAAAAAGTTGTCTCTGAATGTGGAAAGGGGAATGTGCTCGTCGGCACCGTGCATATTGTTGTTCTCCCAAGGGTACTCCGCACCGAAGGCAACTCCGCCGGGGGTGTTGTGAACATAGGTGATGCCGCCCTCGGCAATGCACTCGCCCTTTCTGCCGCTGACATCTTCATAGACCTTTAAGAGCGTCTGCACCAGCCGGCTGTCCTCAGCTACATGGTGGGGCTCCATGCCCTCACACTTATCGACCTCAAAGCCGATCTCTGCCAGCCTGCCCTTAATGATGCCGCTGATCTCTCCGCAGCTCCTGTCAATGGGGAAGCGAATGTCGATGCCGCCCCAAAGCCTGCCGTTGCCGGTGTTCAGCTGGGTGAGGGCGCAGGTCATCTTTCCGGTGATGCTGTCCTCAAAGCCCATGCCGCAGGAGCTGCCGTCAAACTCTCCGTGTGGGAACAGTTCCTTTAAGCCAAGCAGCAGGGGGTTCACGCCGCTGTATCCCGATAGGAATTTAGTTATGGCGTTTTCGCCGTTCTCCGGCCGGGAGCCGTGTGCTGCCTTACCGGAGTATTTTTTGTCTGCGCCCTTTTCCGTAACAGTGCAGCTGTCCGGGATAGCATTGATAGCCGAGCCCGCCTTTACAGCAGATACAGCCTCGTCCTCAAAGGCTGCCGAAAAGGTCAGGTGTACCATTCCCTTTTCGCAGTTGAGCACCGGAAATGAGCCGTCGGGAGTTATTACCATTTCAGGAAATTTCTCCTTGGTCTGGTAATACTCAATATCCTCACAGCCCTGCTCCTCGTTTCCGCCGACTACCATTCTGAAGCTTTTGTCAAGCTTGACACCCAGCTCCTTCAGGCACTTGGCAGCATACATCACCGCCACAGTGGGGCCCTTGTCGTCAACAGTCCCACGGCCGTAGATGCAGCCGTCACGCACCTGCATCTCAAAGGGGGGAGAGGTCCATTCAGAGGGATGAGCCGGCACCACATCGGCGTGGGAGAGTATAGCCAGTACCGGCTCCTCCTGGGCCCAGTCCATAGCGATAACATGGTTGTCGATGCTGCGGGTGTGGAGCCCGAAGCTGCTGCCAAAGCTCCTGACCCATGCCAGCGCTTTGGCAGAGCCCTCCCCGAAGGGCATACCCTTTTCCGGCTGAGGGTCCTTGAAGGAGCTGTCTATAGCCACCAGCTCCGCCAGTGAATCAAGCATTTCCTGCAAATGCTCATCATAGTATTTTTCGATCTCTTTTTCCAGCATATTCCTGCCTCTTTTCTGTCAGTTATATAATTAAGGCAACACCGCAGCTCTGATGCAGTATTGCCTTATCAGATCAATAGAACGTTGCGACCTCCTGAGCAGGAGGTTCAGCCTTGGTGACCTTGGTTATATGCAGCACAGGCCCCTTGCCCTTGTAAAGGCGGCTTCTCTCAAAGCTGATGCGCCCGGTCACATTTACCCAGTCACGGGACTTAAGAGAGCGTGCGTCGTCCCATTCAGCGGCAACTGCCATATACTGGATATCCTCAACGCAGCAGGTCATAACGTGCCTGCCTACCGCAAAGGCGTTTACCGGGAACTTAGGGTCAGAGGCCACCAGCCCCTTGAAATGCATTATCTTGCCGTTGTATTTCTGGGGCTCTTCCATAACGTCCCGGTACCACAGGGCGTAGTCTCTGTCCTCCACCTTGATCTCCGGGGCGTTCACATCAAAGGGCAGAGGGTCCTGAATGTCATCATACTTTACCCGCCCGTCGGTGTACTCATAGGCGATGTTAATGCCTCTGGTGACACCGCGGCAGATCTTGTGGAGGGTCATCATGTCGATGCTGTCATTATAGCGGTTGAAAATGATTATCTCTGCGGTCTGAAGCTTATCCACCACAAGGCTTCTCATGTTCTGGTTGTAGTTTACGAAGGTGGTTGCGTCAGCAAAGCACATCTCCTGATAAACTCCCATGTCCTCCGGGAGGGCATCAAAAAGATTTTTGAGCTGCCACATACCGTTGTATTCCACCAGCACCCGCTTGGCCTGAGCCTCATCCACCAGACGCTTGATGTTTGCCTCGTTAAGGTCCTCCTGCTCGTCAATGGTGACTATTTTGATATTGCTCTTGGCAAGCTCCTTTTCGTCCAGCTCCTCCTCGCCTTCCTCGCAGAGGATAACAAGGGTGCTCTCGCCGGTGTTGAAGCGGGGGTCGTTCAAGGTCTGAGCAATGAATTTGGTCTTGCCCGCTTCCAGAAAGCCGGTGAACAGATAGACCGGTATAAAGTTTTCCGGCAGGTCTGCCATAAGCTTACGCCTCCTCTACGCCGAAAAGCTCAGCGATCGCTTTTTCATTTATCTTGGCACCGATAACACAAAGTCTGCCGGTGACACCTGCACAGCCTGTTCTTACATCAGGTGTGCCGGGAACATAGTCATAGTGGATCCAGCTGCCGTCAACGGCGGGAACGATACCCTTTGCACGGAGTATCATGCCGTATTTTTCATTGTCCTCAAGGGCTTCAAGGCAGGCAGTGATCTCTTCCTTGGTGAATTTTTTAGCGCTCTCTGCGCCCCAGCTGGTGAATACATCGTCAGCATGGTGGTGATGATGTTCATGGTCGTGGTGGTGATGATGCTCATGCTCCTCCTCGTCCTCGTCCTCGTCATGGTCGTGGTGGTGGTGATGCTCATGCTCCTCCTCGTCCTCGTCATGGTCATGGTGGTGATGATGCTCATGCTCCTCCTCGTCCTCGTCGTGGTCGTGGTGGTGATGATGATGCTCATGCTCCTCCTCGTCCTTTTCGCTCTGCTTCTTGGCCTCGTCCAGCAGGGCAGCCAGCTCGTCATCAAGGGTATTCTTCTGGGTCATAGCCTCAACGATAGCCCCACCGGAGAGCTCCTCCCACTCGGTAGTAACTATAGTAGCCTTATCATTCAGCGCCCGCAGACGTGCCACACAGTCATCAAGCTTTTCCTGGGAAAGGCCGGCGGTGTGAGAGAGTATCAGGCAGCTTGCATAGGTGATCTGGTTGTTGAAAAACTCGCCAAAGTTCTTCTGATACATCTTGCACTTCTTTGCGTCCACAACAGTGGTGAAGCCGTCCAGCTCCACGTCCTCCATCTGCAGGTCCTGAACAGCTCTGATAACGTCCGAAAGCTTGCCGACACCGGAGGGCTCGATAATGATCCTGTCCGGGTGATACTGGTCAAGGACCTTTCTCAGCGCTTCGCCGAAATCGCCCACCAGCGAGCAGCAGATGCAGCCGGAATTCATTTCAGTGATCTGTATACCTGCCTCCTGCAAAAATCCGCCGTCAATGCCGATCTCACCGAACTCGTTTTCAATCAGCACCAGCTGTTCATTATTGAAGCCGTCAGCAATAAGCTTTTTGATAAGTGTGGTTTTTCCGGCGCCAAGAAAGCCGGAAAAAATAGTGATCTTTGTCATATTTATCTTCCTTTCAAAAGCAAAAATTTTCCTACAGATATATTATACCACTTTTGTATGAATAGTCAAGTGGAAATTATTAAACAGTTATAGTAAACGACATTAGAAATTGCACTTTGAGAACGAGTAAAAGTCCGATATATGCTTTTGCGAAGTTCGCAAAGAAGCAATTTC
>CADBTF010000133.1 GCA_902797485.1 uncultured Ruminococcus sp.
ATCGACCAGTCGGTCTTTGACAAGCGCAAGGACCTGATCTATACGGGCCGCACCCTCTTCGGGGCACGACCGCCCAAGGGGCAGGAACTGGGCGACCACTATTTCGGTACCATCAAGCCCCGTGTGCAGCGGTTCATGACGGAGCTTGACGACCACTATTTCGGTGTCATCAAGCCAAGAGTTGAAGCCTACATGACTGACCTCAACGACGAGCTCTGGAAGCTGGGGATCCTTGCCAAGACCCAGCATAACGAGGTGGCACCCGCACAGCATGAGCTGGCACCGATCTACGCCACCACCAATATCGCCACCGACCACAACCAGCTCACTATGGAGATCATGAAAAAGGTGGCTCAGAAGCACGGCCTTGTATGCCTGCTCCACGAGAAGCCCTTTGCAGGCGTCAACGGCTCCGGCAAGCACAATAACTGGTCGATCTCTACCGATACCGGCGTCAACCTGCTTACTCCCGGAGAAACGCCATATGAGAACGCTCAGTTTTTGCTGTTCCTCTGCGCCGTCATCAAGGCGGTGGACGATTATCAGGATCTGCTGCGCATCTCAGTTGCCACTGCCGGAAACGATCACCGCCTCGGAGCTAATGAGGCTCCTCCGGCTGTTATCTCTATCTTCTTGGGCGAGGAATTGCAGGGCATACTTGATGCTATCGAGAACGATACCCCCTATGAGGGCGTGGAGAAAAAGACCATGAAGCTTGGTGTCAGCGTGCTGCCCCGCTTCCCCCGTGACACCACCGACCGCAACCGCACCTCTCCCTTTGCCTTCACCGGCAATAAGTTCGAGTTCAGAATGGTGGGCTCTGCGGATTCTATCGCCTGTGCGAATATCATGCTGAACACCGCAGTTGCCGAGAGCCTGCGCATCTATGCTGACAGGCTGGAGGCAGCAGATAATTTCGAGGACAAGCTCCACGAAATGATAAAGAAAACTATCACCGACCACAAGCGCATCATCTTCAACGGCAACGGCTATGACGACGCCTGGATAAAGGAAGCCACTGAGGTACGGGGGCTGCTGAACTACCGCACCACCCCTGATGCTATCCCTCATCTGCTGGACGAGAAGAATGTGAAGATGCTCACCTCTCATAAGGTATTCACAGAGGCGGAGCTCAGGAGCCGCACCGAGATCACCCTTGAGAACTACTGCAAGCAGGTGGTGATCGAGGCCAACACTATGGAGCTGCTGGCAAGGCGTGATATTCTGCCGGCTATCGAGGAATACGCCGCCTTTGTTGCCAAGACTGCCAACGCCAAGAAATCCCTTGCCACCGACCTTACCTGCACCTACGAGACCGAAACTGTCAAGAGGCTCTCTCAGCTGGCATCAGATGCCTACAAGAGCCTTGACGAGCTGGACAGAGCCCTTGAAAAGGTGCAGAGCGCTGCAAATGTTATCGAGACAGGTTATCTTATCCGTGACGAGCTGCTGGGAGTTATGGAAAGGCTCCGTGCCTCCTGCGACGAAGCAGAGACTGTCACAGCTGCCAAGTTCTGGCCCTTCCCGACCTATGATGAGCTGCTGTTCGGCGTAAGATGATAAAAATAATAATGAGCTTCGGCTGCCGTAAAACTGCGGCAGTCAAGTTCTGTTTACGGAGGAATAATTATGTGTTGTATTATGGGCTGGTGCTCGCCGGGGGCTGACAGAGAGCTTATGAGCGAGTGCTTTCAGAGAACAAAAACAAGAGGGCCGGACGATACCAGGTTCGTGACTGTTCCGGGTGGCGTGCTGGCTTTCCACAGGCTGTCGATAATGGGTCTCACCGATGAGGGTATGCAGCCCTTTTCGCTGGGGCAGAGCTATGCCGTCTGCAACGGTGAGCTGTACGGCTTTGAAAAGCTCAGGAGCAGCCTTGCCGCAAAGGGCTACCGGTTCAGGTCCGATTCCGACTGCGAGATACTCCTGCCCCTCTGGGACGAATACGGCAGCGAGATGTTCTCTATGCTTGACGCAGAGTTTGCCTGCATCATCTATGACGGCATGACGGGAAAATTCATAGCCGCCCGTGACCCTATCGGCATTCGCCCTCTCTATTACGGCTATGACGGCGGGGGAGCGATAGTTTTTGCCAGCGAGCCGCAGAACCTGACAGGTATATGCCAAAAAATAATGCCTTTCCCGCCGGGGCATTATTACGACGGCGGATTTCACTGCTACTGCGACATCGCCGCTGTTGAAAAGGTCTGCACCGACGACCTTGAAACAGTTTGCAGAAACATTCATGACAAGCTTGTTTCAGGGGTTGAAAAGCGCCTTGTGGCTGATGCCAAGGTGGGCTTTCTGCTTTCCGGCGGGCTGGATTCTTCACTTGTATGCGCTATCGCACAGAAGCGCTCTGATAAGCCGATACGCACCTTTGCCATCGGCATGAGCGAGGACGCTATCGACCTGAAATACGCCAGACAGACTGCTGACTATATCGGCTCCGACCACACAGAGGTCATCATCACCCGGGAGGACGTTATCAGCTCACTTGAAGAAGTAGTCCGCCTGCTGGGAACGTTTGATATTACAACTATCAGAGCAAGTGTGGGAATGTATCTCGTCTGCAAGGCCATTCATGAGCAGACGGACATCAGAGTTATCCTCACCGGCGAGATCAGTGACGAGCTCTTTGGCTATAAGTACACCGACTTTGCCCCCTCTGCGGAGGAGTTCCAGCGGGAGGCGGAAAAGCGCCTGAGAGAGCTTCATATGTATGATGTGCTCCGGGCGGACAGGTGCATCTCCGTAAACTCTCTGGAAGCAAGAGTGCCCTTCGGGGACCTTGATTTTGTAAAGTACGTCATGGCGATAGACCCGCAGAAGAAGCTCAACACCTACGGCAAGGGCAAGTATCTTTTGCGGCACGCCTTTGAGGGAGACTATCTCCCCCATGACATTCTCTACCGTGAAAAGGCCGCCTTCTCCGATGCGGTGGGGCATTCACTTGTCAACTACCTCAAAGCCTACGCCGAGGACTATTACACCGACGAAGAATATGAGATGCTCCGTCAGAAATACACCCACGCTCAGCCCTTTACAAAAGAGTCGCTCCTGTACCGTGAGCTGTTTGAGAAATACTATCCCGGCCAGGGAGAGATGATAGTTGATTTCTGGATGCCTAACAAAAACTGGGAGGGCTGCAATGTGAACGACCCCTCTGCAAGAGTGCTCTCAAACTACGGCGACAGCGCAAAGTAAGGAGATGAGCGTTATGAGAAAATATATTTTCGTCACAGGCGGTGTTGTATCCGGCTTAGGCAAGGGGATAACCGCCGCCTCCCTTGGAAGGCTCTTAAAGGCGAGGGGGCTTGTGGTGGCAGCCCAGAAGCTTGACCCCTACATCAACGTTGACCCCGGTACCATGAGCCCCTATCAGCACGGGGAGGTATATGTCACCGAGGACGGCGCCGAGACCGACCTTGATCTGGGCCACTACGAGCGCTTCATTGATGAGGACCTCAACCGCTGGTCAAACCTCACCACCGGCAAGGTCTACTGGAACGTGCTGAACAAGGAGCGCCGTGGGGAATATTTAGGCTCAACGGTGCAGGTCATTCCTCACATTACCAACGAGATCAAGGAGTTTGTCTATTCCGTCGGCAAAAAGACCGATGCTGATGTTATCATCACCGAGATAGGCGGCACTATCGGTGATATCGAATCCCAGCCCTTTATAGAAGCAGTGCGGCAGATCTCCCTTGAGGTGGGGCGGGATAATGCAATGTTTATCCATGTAACACTGGTGCCATTCCTTTCGGGCTCGGACGAGCACAAATCCAAGCCCACACAGCATTCCGTCAAGGAGCTTCAGGGCATGGGCATAAATCCTGACATTATCGTGCTCAGATGCGACAGACCGCTGGAGGAAGCTATCTTCCGCAAGATAGCCCTTTTCTGCAACGTCCGTGAGGAATGTGTAATCGAGAACCTGACCCTCCCGGACCTCTATGAGGCTCCGCTGATGCTGGAAAAATCCGGCTTCTCAGAGGTGGTCTGCAAGCGCCTTGGGATAACTGCGCCCCGCCCCCGCCTTGACGAATGGCGGGAAATGGTTGAGCGCATCAAGTCCGCCGCCAGCACCACACATATCGCTCTGGTGGGGAAATACACCGAGCTCCACGACGCCTATCTTTCTGTTGCCGAGGCTCTGCGCCATGCGGGGTATTCTATCGGCACCCATGTTGAGATAAAATGGATAGATTCCGAAAAGCTCACCCCGGAGAATATCAGTGAGGAGCTTTCCGGCGTCAGCGGTGTCATCGTTCCCGGCGGCTTCGGCGGCAGAGGAATTGAGGGCATGATAACCGCCGTCAGGTTCGCCAGAGAAAACAGCCTGCCCTTTTTCGGGATATGCCTCGGGATGCAGATCGCTGTTATCGAATATGCAAGGAATGTCTGCAATATAGCGGACGCTGATTCAGGCGAGTTCAACGAGCTGTGCAAAAACAAGGTCATCGATTTCATGCCCGGCCAGAGCGATACTATAGACAAGGGCGGCACTCTTCGGCTTGGGGCCTACCCCTGCGTTATATCAGAGGGTACTGCCATGCGCCGCTGCTACGGAGCGGCTGAAATATCCGAGCGCCACCGCCACCGCTATGAATTCAATAACGACTACCGCAGCAGGCTCACCGCCGCAGGGCTTACCCTTTCCGGCCTTTCCCCGGACGGCAGACTGGTGGAGACAGTCGAGCTCACTGAGCGGGATTTTTACGTCGGAGTGCAGTTCCACCCGGAATTCAAGAGCCGCCCCAACAGGCCCCACCCGCTGTTTGTGGGCTTTGTGTCGGCAGCAGCTGAGAGAGGTGCAGGCAAATGAGCGGGCTTCATGAGGAGTGCGGAGTTTTCGGTATATGGTCGCCGGTAAAGGCGGCATTGGCAGAAACTGTCTATTACGGCCTCTATGCCCTCCAGCACCGGGGGCAGGAGGGCTGCGGCTGCGCTGTCTGTGACGAGGGTGTTATCACCGCCCACAAGGACGTGGGGCTGGTGGGGGAGGTATTTGACCACAGCACTTTATTGCAGATCCCCCAGGGAAATATGGCGGTGGGTCACGTCCGCTACTCCACCACCGGCGGCAATGAGCGACGGAACTGTCAGCCTATAGTCGTCAACCACATGAAGGGCAGAATGGCCATAGCCCACAACGGTAATCTTTCCAATGCCTATGAGCTCAGGCGGCAGCTGGAGCTTTCGGGCGCTATCTTCCACACCACCTCAGACACAGAGACCATAGCCTATATCATCACCCGCAAGCGCCTTGCCTGCGGGTCTATCGAGGAGGCTGTGCTGGGGGCTATGGAGGTCATAGAGGGAGCCTATTCGCTGATAGTCATGTCACCCTCAAAGCTGATCGCCCTGCGGGACCCGTTCGGCTTCCGCCCCCTCTGCTTCGGGAAGCTGCCCGGCGGCTCATATGTTATCGCCTCAGAGAGCTGTGCGCTCACAGCCGTGGGCGCTGAGTTCGTCCGGGATCTTGAACCCGGAGAGATGCTGGTGTTCTCAAAGGACGGCCTGTGCTCTGACAGATCGCACTGCAAGACTAAGCCAAAGCGCACCTGCATATTTGAATACATTTACTTTGCCCGCCCGGATTCTGTGATAGACGGTGTATCTGTCCACTCTGCAAGACTTCGGGCAGGGCGTATACTGGCAGAGTGCTGCCCCGCAGATGCGGATATAGTTATAGGTGTTCCCGATTCGGGTCTTGATGCGGCGCTGGGCTTTGCACAGGCCTCCGGCTTGCCCTACGGCATCGGCCTTATCAAGAACCGCTATATCGGGCGCACCTTCATAGCTCCCGGTCAGTCGCTGCGGACAGATAAGGTGCGTATAAAGCTCTCAGCCGTCAGAGAGACCGTTCAGGGGAAGCGTGTGGTGCTGGTGGACGATTCGATAGTAAGAGGCACCACCGGCGGCAGGATAATCGAGCTGCTGCGTGAGGCGGGTGCCCGTGAGATACATTTCCGGGTGTCCTCCCCGCCCTTTATCAAGCCCTGCTTCTACGGCACCGACATCAACTCCGAGAAACAGCTTGCCGCAGATCATCACACTCCTCAGGAGCTGGCAAAGATAATGGGTGCGGACAGTCTCGGCTATCTCCCGGTGGAAAAGCTCCCGCAGCTCATCGGCTGCGGAGACCTCTGCTCCGCCTGCTTCACGGGAGATTACCCAACGGCTGTTCCTAAGGGCATTTATAAGGATATTTACGAAATGAAAATACCAACGACAGGAGAATGAAAAATGCTGATACCAAATATGAATTACTCCCACCTCCGGGATTCCTACCTTTTCTACAACATAGCCCAGAAGACCAAGGCTTATCTTGCAGAGCACCCAGATAAGCACCTTTACCGCCTGGGCATCGGTGATGTTTCCCTGCCGCTTTGTGATGCGGTCATAAGGGGGCTGCATCAGGCAGCGGACGATCAGGCTTCGGCTGAGACCTTCAACGGCTATATGCCAGAATGCGGTGCGCCGTTTCTGCGGGCAGCGGTGGCTGACCATTACCGCAGCAGGGGAGTGGCTCTTGCTGATGAGGAGGTGTTCATTTCCTCCGGTGCCTCCGACGAGCTGGGGGATATCCTTGACCTCTTTGACCGCTCCAACCGCTCCCTTATCATCGAGCCCGCCTACCCCGCCTATGTTGATGCCAATATTATCGGCGGTCGGGAGATCGTGCATCTGCCGTCATCAAAGGAGAACGGCTTTCTCCCCATGCCTGACGGTGACATCAGCGCTGAGCTTATCTATATCTGCTCACCCAATAACCCCACCGGCGCTGTCTATAACAGAGAGCAGCTGAAGGCGTGGGTGGACTACGCCAACGAGCATCAGGCAGTCATTCTCTTTGATGCAGCCTATGAAGCCTTTATCGAGGACAGCTCACTGCCCCGTTCGATCTTCGAGATCGAAGGCGCCTGCACCTGCGCCATTGAGATATGCTCCCTCTCCAAGACTGCCGGCTTCACCGGCACCCGCCTTGGATATACCGTCATTCCCAAGGAGCTGACTCGCTGCGGCCTGAGCCTGAACAGTATGTGGGTGCGCTCCCGCACCACCAAGACCAATGGTGTCTCCTACGTTATCCAGCGTGCTGCTGCGGAGGTCTTCACCCCGGAGGGCCAGCGGCAGATCAGGGAGAATATCGCTGTGTATAAAGAAAACGCCCGCACACTCATGCAGGCGCTGGACACTCTCGGTATCTGGTACACAGGCGGCAAAAACGCCCCATACATCTGGCTGGAATGCCCCGGCGGTATGGGCAGCTGGGAGTTCTTTGACCTGCTGCTGAACAAG
>CADBTF010000134.1 GCA_902797485.1 uncultured Ruminococcus sp.
AGAAGTTTTGTAGAATGTGACGAAATTTGTCATCGGGCTTGACAAAACGAGGATATTGTGATATATTAAAATACTACACTTCAGAAAGACACAAACGGAGGGGACCGCTATGAACTACGATAGTCTGCTTTTTTCCGAGCTCAGGCTCATTGCCATTGATATGGCAGAAAAAGAGCTTGATAACGATTCACTGCTCAGGGCTATGACGGTAAATGAAGAGCTTCTGGCAATGGGCTATACCTTTTCACCCAAGGGCATAGTATCTCTGGCGGGCTCAGACTCAATGACCGGCTTGGTCAGCCGTGTCCGTGAATATATCGGTGATGTCCCCACTGACCCTATGTACCCGGGCTTCCCTGAACAGGTCATGTTTATGAGTGAGGCGACCTTCCGCTTTCATCAGCTGCTGCACTACCTTTCGACCTATGGCATCGAGCAGATAACCGGAGCCAAGGTCAGACGGGGCTGGCTGCCGGATATGGAGACCGCCGAGCGCTCCAAGCCGGACGATACTCTGCTGGCTGCTAAGGTGCTTGGGCTGATAGATGAAAAGGAAAAGTACATAATCCCCTACCGGAAGATCCTCTCCAAGACCGAGCGCATGACTGACAAGGAAAGAATGATCGTTCAGGAGTGCTGCGTAAATCTTTCGCCGGAGGAGCTCACAAGTGTTGCCGTTACCTTCAAGCAGAATCTGCTTGATGTGTTCAATACAATATTTGTATCAGCCAAGCTGGAGGCAGAGCAGAAGCTCAGCCTTCTTCATGCCCTGTGCCAGCACACCGGTGATGTGTGGAAGTGCATGGACTACTCTCTTACTCAAGCTGATTTCCATTTCAAGACATCTCAGAAGCGCCTTATAGTCAAGCTGCTGGAAAGCTACCCCATAAGTGATTTCCGTGGCAACCTTATCATCTCAAATAAGAAGGGCGAAAGGACCGCCCTTATGCTGAAATATCTGGATTACAACGCCTATTCCCGCAAGCCGGAATACGCCAAGGCTGTTGCAGAGCTCAGAAGCGGAAAGCTCAGGTCCTGGGAGGCAAGAGCTAAGTATCTGGTAGAGCAGGGTTTGCTGGGGGCTCTTGATTACTATGCCGAGCGCCCCGGCATGATGCTGAGGGCACTGACCTATCTGCGCAGAAACGGCTACAAGATCGTGAATATCACCGACAAGCTTGTGCCCCATGCAGGTGAGCTGAAAACCCAGACGCTTGTTTCACTGGCGGCTCACTTCTCCCAGCCGGAAAGTGCCTGGGAGACCCCGGAGGCCTATCAAGAGGCGCTGGAGCTCCAGCCTGTGGCTGAGGTGCTGCTGCAGGGGCGGCTGTACTATAACGAAACACCCCTCAAGGGCAAGAAGGTCTATATCGACGATTCAGAGTTTGACCTGGCTCACTCTGAGCTCAGAATAACCGATAAGTCCGGCGAGGGCGGCTATATGCGCTCCGGCATTGCCTATAAGATACCCAAGGAAGCCACGAGGATACGCTTCTTCGTTTACTGGAACGACAGTGAGCGGGTGGACATTGACCTGCACGCCACTGCCACCGAGCTTGACGGAAATGAGACCTTCATTGGCTGGAACCAGCACTTTAAAAGCGACACCGTCGTCTCCAGCGGAGATATAACCCACAGTGATGCTGCGGAGTACATAGACATAGACTTGGTCAAGGGCAAGGGCCAGCTCAGCCGTGTGACCTTTAACATTCATCTTTTTGCAGGCTACGGTACCTTCAAGGAGATCGACGAATGCTTTGTGGGTATAATGGCTGTAGGCAAGTGCGGCGAGGATATAAAGCTTTACAACGCCAAAAACTGCTTCTTCACTCATCACCTCACAAGCAAGTGCGAAACTATGAACTACGGCTATGTGGACGTGGAGAATGAGGTCCTCGTCTTTGACGGCACGCCCACTGAAAAAAGAGGCTCATGGTACCACCAGAGAAAGCATAATACAAGTTTCTCCCTTGAGGATTATCTGACCTTGCTGTTCCGTGCCCAGAATGTCCGGCGGGTCAGCACCTGTGAGGAGGCAGAGCTGGTGCTTGTCATGGGCAAGCCCAATGCGGATAATGAGATCAGCATGATCGACAGCAATTTCTTCATGGAGTGAGCCGCATCAGAATTTAATATAGTTTATAGCAGGCAAGCGTTCCGATTCTTTTTTTATTATAGCAATATGCTTGGAGGAAACCACCGATGGCATACTTTTATCCATTATTGACGGACGTGGTGGTCAAGAGTCGGAGCTGGCCATCAGATAGCTTGCCTGTTTGATGATTCAGCCGGAGGGTCAGCCCTTCGGCTTTTTTGTTTGGTTTTATGATATGTTGGATTTTTAACGGAATATTTAATTGACAAAGGCCGGGGGTTATGTTATAATGTTGAAAACAAATCTGAAACCGAGCTATAAAAAAACTGGAGGAAGGCAAAATGAGATCAAAAACAATATGTGCGCTGCTTTCAGCGCTTATGATAGCAGCTGCTACGGGCTGCTCTGTGAACAGCAATGAAAAGGCAGCTTCAAGCGCAGCAGGTGCTGAGGTGAGCAGTGCTCCGGCAGATGGGAACTCACAAACCGGAGAAGGCGCTGAGGCTGATACATCAGCGGCTGAGGCTCCCACGGCGGAAAGCAGCGAGGCTGTATCAGACGAAAATGATGAAAAGGACCCTGTAAGTGCTGTGAACATCAAGCTTAACGGAAGCTCCGCTGAGATAGATGCCGGGGCAGCCGGTGTGACGGCAGAGGGGAGCGTGATTACTATAACCGCGGCCGGGGACTACAGCTTTTCAGGCTCTCTTGACGACGGGCAGATAATCGTAAACGCTGCCAAGACAGATAAGGTGGACATTTATCTGAATAATGTTTCGGTAAGCAGCAGTACTAATGCGCCTGTCAGAGTTGAGCAGGCGGACGGCGTTACTCTGCATCTGGCGGAGGGCACAGTCAACAGCTTTGCGGACACCTCGGCTAATCCTAACACAGCCTGCATCTCTGCCAAGGACGATCTTACCATAAAGGGTAAGGGCACACTGAATGTCACCGGTGCAGCCAAGCACGCTATCAAGAGCTCCAATGACGTTAAGATAAAGAACGGTGTACTGAACCTCAGCGCTGTGGCAGCGGGCATATACGGCGAGGACAAGGTGCAGCTCACAGGCGGCACCATAACGGTCTCCACCTGCAAGGACGGCATCAAGGCAGTGATCGACGAGGGAGACACCGAGAGCGAGGGCATCGTCACCGCAGAGAACACAGTGGTTGACATTCAGAACGCCTCCGGCAACGGTATTGAGGCCACCAAGAGCGTGACTGTCACCAGCGGCAGCATAAAGATACACTCAACGAAAAAGGCTATAAACTGCAATACACAGTCTATAGCCGAGGGAACAGTTTCTTCATATTAACAGCACAGCATATTAAATAAGGCTCCCGCCTCTGCCTGAGGTCGGGAGCCTTGTTTTGTTTATTAAAGCTGTGCGGAATAGTTGGGAGCTTCCTTGGTGATGTAAATATCGTGGGGGTGGGATTCCTTCAGGCCGGCACCGGTAATGCGAATGAACTTCGCCTTTTCGCCAAGCTCGGGAATGGTGTGGCAGCCGCAGTAGCCCATACCGGCACGAATGCCGCCCACAAGCTGGAAGATAGTATCGGAAACAGGGCCCTTAAAGGCAACACGTCCTTCAACGCCTTCCGGAACGAGCTTCTTGGAGTTGGTCTGGAAATATCTGTCCTTGGAGCCCTTTGCCATAGCAGCCATAGAGCCCATGCCACGGTATACCTTGAACTGTCTGCCCTGATAGATCTCAACATCTCCGGGAGCCTCCTCGCAGCCTGCCAACAGGGAGCCCAGCATTACTACGCTGGCACCGGCAGCCAGAGCCTTGACAATATCGCCGGAATACTTGATGCCGCCGTCAGCGATAACAGGTATGCCGTACTTGGCGCAGGCACAGGCAGCGTCATAAACTGCGGTGATCTGCGGAACGCCGATACCTGCAACAACTCTTGTGGTGCAGATAGAGCCGGGGCCTATGCCGACCTTGATTGCGTCAGCGCCGGCCTCACAGAGAGCAACAGCAGCCTCGGCAGTTGCAACGTTTCCTGCGATGACCGGAATGTTCGGGAAGGCAGCCTTTACCTTTTTGAGTGTGTCGATAACATTCTTGGAGTGGCCGTGAGCGGAGTCAAGGGCCAGAATATCCACCTGGGCATCTATAAGGGCGCCGGCTCTTTCCAGCACGTCAGCAGTCATGCCAATGGTAGCGCCGCAGAGCAGCCTGCCCTTTTTGTCTCTTGCAGAATTCGGATACTGAACAGACTTTTCAATATCCTTGATAGTGATAAGCCCCTTTAAGATACCGTCGTTGTCAACGAGGGGGAGCTTTTCGATCTTATGCTTCATAAGGATCTTCTTAGCGCCGGCAAGGTCAGTGTCAACGGGAGCGGTAACGAGGTTTTCCCTTGTCATAACGTCAGAGATCCTGATGCTGAAATCGGTGATAAAGCGAAGGTCACGGTTGGTAAGGATACCCTCCAGCTTGCCGTTCTTATCAACTATCGGCACACCGGAGATCTTGTATTTGCCCATGAGCTTGTCGGCCTCGTCAACGGTCTTGTCGGCAGTGAGGGAGAAGGGGTTTACGATAACACCGTTCTCAGACCTTTTGACCTTATCGACCTCCTCGGCCTGCTGAGCGATCGGCATATTCTTGTGGATAATACCAATTCCGCCCTCACGAGCAATAGCGATAGCCATTTTTGATTCGGTAACAGTATCCATAGCGGACGTCATAATGGGGGTGTTCAGCACGATATCCTTAGTCAGGTGAGTGTGGATATCCACCATATCCGGTGTGCAGTCGCTTTCGCCGGGGATCAGCAGCACATCGTCAAAGGTGAGCCCTTCCTTTACGAACTTGTTGTTTACATTTGTTTCCAGCATAGTCATTACCTCCCGTTTCTATTAACAGCTTTGCCGTGTTTATTATTCTTATTATTCTACACTATTTTTTTATTAATGTCAACTATCACTATTAAATAAAGAATTAACAAACTGTGTATGTCGAAAATGAATTATTTGTTAATAATTCAGGAGGAGTTGCACGTTCCGATGCAACAAAAAGGTGTTTTCGGGCTGTTTATAAAGGGTATGCTCATCACCTGCCGGAGATATGATACACGGCGGAAGGAAAAATCTGCATAGTCAGTTGTGAATTGTTCAGCTTTAATGTATAGGGGTAATTTTCAGGACAGTTGAAAAATCAAGACGACAGCCTTCAAAAATGTTGAAAACTCTGTTGAAAGTGTTAAAAACTCGCTGGTAAAACTGATTTTCAGCCCCTGCGTTTCAAAGCTTTCAACAATAATACAAAAAAACACCCTCATTCACTCCTGTGCATATAATCACAAAATTATCACAAATACAAAAATCAGGACAGCTTTTTTCTCCTGAAACATATTCACAGCCGCAAGGGAAAAACGCCGCAAACCCCATAACAGCGCGGTTTACGACGTCTTACAAAGCATGATAGACAAAATTTTGGAATATTTTTTGAAAATTTTGTGAGAATGAACAGCACTTATTTGATCTTAACAGAAGACACAGAGCTGTAATTTCCGTATTTCAGGCCCTTTTCAGTGCCGGAGGTGGTATAGAAGGCTCGTACCTTTACATAGACGGTCTGGCCGGACTTTACGCCGGAATTTATAACAGCTGAGGTGGTATTCACATTGGCGGTAACATAGGACTGCTTGGTCTTGAATCTGCTGTCTGTGGAATAGATCACCTCATAGCCGGTGGTTCCGGGGGTGCCCTTCTCCCATGTGACCTTGAAGCTGCCGGCAGTATCAGAGCTGAGTGACTTGACTGTATTGACTGCGGGTGTGATGTAGAAGGTCTTGGTGACGCTTCCGGTGAGGTTCGTGCCGGTGCCTGTCAAAGTGATAACGGCCTTGCCCACCTTGACATTGTTTGAATAGGTAACGGTATAGTCTGAGGCAGGGTAGTAGGTGTTGTCATCATTTCTTAGGCGGACCTTTGGAGTGATCTCCTTGCCGGTGTAGGTATAGGAGCCATACTGGATAGTGGGGATAATAGATCTGGCAGATATAGACTGCTTCTTAATGGTGAACTCTGTGAAGACAGAGCCATAATAATTGCCTGTGCCGGATACTACCAGCTTGCCTGTGCCCACATTGGCGGTGTCGATAGTAGACACGATGTAGTCACGGTTCCTGATAAGGGGCTTGCCGTTTTTGGTGACTGTAAATTTCGGAAGAATATAATGGCCCTTGTAGGTATAGCTGTTTCTTGCCAGCTTTACTTCTGCACCTGTGATCGGGACCCGAGCGATAACAAAATACTTATTAACAGTGCCGGAATAATTGCCGATCCCTGTGACGGTGGCTGTGCCCTTTCCGGCATTGATATTGTTCTTGTAGGTCACAGTGTAGTTGGTGCCTGCCGTAAGGAGCTTGCCGTTTACACGCACTCTGATC
>CADBTF010000135.1 GCA_902797485.1 uncultured Ruminococcus sp.
TATTATGCAGATTATAATTATGGAGGAAACAAATGAAGGAAATGCCGCAGTTGATAGTAATGCTTACTTATAACGATATGACAGTAGAAAACGCAGTAGAGGTATTTGAAAAATGCAAGGATTCACAAGCTAAATACTTTGGTATGAAGGAAGAACCCCTTGCCGCAGATGAAATGAAAAAGCTCTATTCAAGAATGAAAGAGTGCGGAAAAACAACAGCTTTAGAGGTAGTGGCATATACTGATGAGGAATGTATCAAGGGTGCGGAGCTTGCAGTAAAGTGCGGGTGTGATATCCTTATGGGCACTGTTTTTTCTGATGAGGTAAATGAACTTTGCAAAAAGCACGGTCTTAAATATATGCCCTTTGTGGGCAACGTCTATGACAGACCCTCGGTGCTTGACGGCGAGATAGATGACATTATCGAAGAAGCCAAGGGCTATATTGCAAAGGGCGCTTACGGTATAGACCTGCTGGGCTACAGATATGTCGCCGATGCAAAGCTGCTCAACAGCCGCCTTGTTGAAGCTCTTGATGCACCTGTCTGCATTGCCGGCAGTGTCAACAGCTACGAAAGGCTTGACGAGATCAAAAAGACATCGCCCTGGGCCTTTACCATAGGCAGCGCTTTCTTTGAAAAGGATTATGATGACGATATGTGCACCGCTATAAATAAAGTGTGTGAGTATATGAAAAAGGATTAAGCTATGCTGGAAAAGTATTATCCATACGAGTATGCAAGAAATGTTTTTGCGATAGATTATAAAAAGCTGTATGCGCAGGGCTTTCGGGGTCTTATATTTGATATTGACAATACCCTTGTTCACCACGGCGAGCCTTCTACAGAAAGGGTTGATAAGCTGTTTTTGTATCTTAAAAAGATCGGGTTTAAAACTATCCTGCTCACCAATAATGACGAGAACAGAGTGCAGCTTTTTATAAAGAATATTGATACGGATTATATCTGTGATGCTGACAAGCCGTCACCGGAGGCTTATCTCAAAGCCCTTGAAAAGCTGGGGCTTCCGAAGGAGCAGACCGTTTCCCTCGGAGATCAGATGTTTATTGATATCGTAGGCGCAAACTGTGTCGGGATACCTACGATACTTGTTCATTATGTCAAGGCTCCCGGGGAAATATGGCTGGGCTTTAAAAGATATATCGAAATGGCTGTAATGCTTGTTTACAGGCTAAGGCCAAAGTACACGCATCGTCTTGGTAATATAATCAAAAGAGGGAAAAGAAAATGAGAATCGGTAAGAAGAATATTCTTTTTTGCGAGATAAGTCCTACAACTTATGCTATCTCGGAAGAGAAGGAATCGTTGCTAAAGCATATCAGAGAATTGTTTTCTGATGAAAAGATAGCCAGGAACAAGAGCCGCAAAAAGCTCAGAAACGTGGTATCCAAAAAGGATTCGGAGCTTATAAAGACGGGCAAAGGCATTGATCCTGTTTTGCAGGAAAACAAGGCTGTAAATATTGACCTTGCCTGCAAAAAACTCAATGGGCTTGTAATTCACCCGGGCGAGACTTTTTCTTTCTGGCAGACCATCGGCAGAACAACAAAGAGGAAGGGGTATAAGGCCGGACGTGTGCTCAGAAGAGGAAAGCTCTATCCGGGTGTCGGCGGCGGACTGTGTAATCTTGCAAATGTGCTGCATAATCTGGTGCTGCTGAGCCCTCTCAAAGTAACCGAATTTCACAATCACTCCGATGCACTTGCTCCCGATCACGGAGAGAGGGTGCCGTTTAGTGCAGGAACTTCCGTAAGCTATTACTACAATGATTACAGATTCTATAATAATACGGATATGGATATCCAGCTTGTGTTCTGGTGTGCAGATAATCAGCTTCACGGTGAGCTGAGGAGCGAGAAACAGTTCCCGTATACATACTCTATCTCGGAGGAGGATCACCATTTTTCTCCAGAGGGCAATGAATACTACCGCATCTCAAAGATCTATAAGAACACTTTCTCCCGTGAAACGGGGGAGCTTATAAATAAAGAGCTTGTGCTCGACAACCATTCAAAGGTGCTGTTCGACCACAGCGAGATCCCCAAGGAGCTTATAAGAGAATAGCAGAGAGCTACGACCGGGACCGTAGGTTATCATCAACAAACTGATTTTATCGAATAACAGAGGCTGCTGCATTTCTGCAACAGCCTCTTTCTATTATTTACGGTCTGATCTTTACACAGCACTCATCCTGAGTTCCGATATTCACAATTCGAGTATTCTATAGACAGGATTATCAACATGATACTGTTTTGCTAAATATCAAAA
>CADBTF010000136.1 GCA_902797485.1 uncultured Ruminococcus sp.
AGACTGCCCACGGACACTGAGAGCATACTGGTTATTGTTGCGGTCTCCGGTGAGGATTGTTACTATCTCTGTTTTCTGGGCTTCCATGTCGCTGACTATCCGTGAGGTGAATTTATTCACCAGAAGCAGATCGGGCTTCTTGCCGCTTTTCTCCGGATAGCTCAGCTTTATAAGATCTTTGGAGACCATATCAGCGCCGGTGTATTTATCCGGCTTTACGAGCAGGGCACCGTTGCTGTCCAGCACGCCTATATAGTCCTCCTCAAAAAAAGTATAGTATTCTCCGCCAAGGCAGCGGTCGCAGTTATAATCCTCAAAGGGGCTCACATCAAGGAAGGATTCAGCGGCTGCCGGGTCGAAGCCGGAGCTTATCACATTTGAGAGCATATCGCTTGTGGCCTTATCCTCAACAAATTCAGGGAAGCCGTATTCTTTTATCTCTACCGGCTGAGTCTGGACGGCGGTGGTTTGCGGACGAGGCTTTTCCTCAGAGGCGACAGAGCTGCTTGGAGCTTCCTCGCAGCTGCAAAGGGCAACAGCTGCCGCTGCACAGACAAGCAATAGTTTGATTTGCATATCAAGCATCTCCATTTCTATATTTTACACATTTTTATTATAGCACACAGATTTCTCAAAATCAAGACCTTTTTTAAGCTGCAAAATACAGCGGCGGAGAAAGAAAAATCATTGTGAATATATGTTCCTTCGTCATTCCTTACAAAGCAAATGTCTATGACGGTCAATCACCACGTCTATGGCTCAAAGCTTAACGTCATGCAGTCACGATTTGTTAGGCAGCGAATATTTGATATATATTATATTTACATTTGGCTGTTTTGAGAATAGATTTCTGCGTGGAAATGTGATACAATGCAATTGAGCTCAGAAAACAGCGAGCCTTCCGGAGGGCCGCCAATTTGGAGGAATAAAAAATGAAAAGACAGATAACTTTTACAAATGATTCTATAAGCAGCAAGGTACAGGAGACATCAAACAAGCTGAGATATTTTGTTTCACCGGATGTTCAGCTGGCGGCTCTTGCAGCGGAGTATTACACCCGCGGCAGCGCTCTGGTGAACGGCTCAGAGGCAGACAGCCCCGCTCTTACTGCGGCCCTGACAGGTAACAGCGAAGAGAGAGGAACTGCGGTCTTCAACGCACAGCAGCTAATTAATGCGGCAAGCCTTGATACGTCCGGGCTTTTCAGACAGATCAGCCTTAGCGAGCTTTCAAGCCTGCTATACGGGCTTGCTGCCGCTGAAGCTGAGGAGATCGGCCAATCCTTCGATGTCAGCTATGCGGACGAGTGTGCAGAAGCCATATATGACATTATTGATGAGCTGCTTTCAGGACGCAATTTTGACAGGCCGTCTCTCACAACCGCACTGCTCTGCCTCGACTGGAAACTTTACAATGATGAGAGCTCCTTTAATACGGCTTATGATCGGATCATGCCGGCGCTTATCAAGTTCAATAATTCAGAGCGCTTGTTTTCGGACGTTGAAGGAAATATCAAGGAGAGCGTTACACTGGCACTGTTCATAATGTCAGAAGCCGCCAACATTATCTACGATGACTTTGAGGGGCTTTCCGGGAACAGCTATCTTTACTGTGCGATCGCCACAAAGGCGCTGGACCACTGGTACAGCAAAAATCTGTTCAGCAGCGGCGGCCTTGAAACGGAGCAGCCTGATGACGTTCCTTCAGATGCAGTGTCCTTTGACCCGCAGGAGCTGGACCGTCAGCTTGACGAGCTCAACTGGGACGAATTCTTTGTTGAAGAAGATGCGGAATAAAAGGCTGCCAAATAAGACAGCTTCAAGGTGAACCTGACAAATAAACAGTTATAGACATCAAAAGCGGTATCCCGGACATTACGGGATACCGCTTGATCTTTTAGTCCTCGCCAAGCTTCAGCGCCTGAGAGATTTTTATTTTGGAGATCAGTCTGCCAAGAACGATAAAGCCCGTCAGCAGCATGGCTCCGATTATGATATATAGCTTGAAATAGTCCGAGCGCTGTGGGATAACTGCGAAGGCAGGCACCTGCTCCTCTGCGCTGTAGAGCGACTGGAACAGCGGCACAAACAGATCGCTGGCTCCGCCGCCGACGAATATGGCTGCGAAGATAGCCGCCCCTGAAACAAGTATCTGCTCATAGACTATCATTGCTATGATCTCGCCGTAGGTCATGCCCATAGCACGGAGAATACCGAATTGAAGTGTTCTTGAACGGATAGACAGTATCCAGTAGATCAGGAAGCCAATGATGCACATTATCATAATTATGATAAAGCCAAGGGTCAGGGCGCCGTTCATGCCCTGGAGCATCGGGTCTGTCTTTTCGGAGATGATCTTCTGGCTTCTGACGTTCAGCTCAGTTGGCTTGATGCCCGCTGCCGAAATGGAGTTATATAGCTCCTCGGTGGAGGCGCCCTCCTCAAGATCGAGCCATACCTGATAGGGCTCAACAGAGGTCTGCACCCGGACAAAGTCATAGTTCATTACCGCAAAGTCCTTATAGCCGCCGTCATCGGCCTGTTCATATGGGTTGAGGGAGGGCCAGTAGTCCACAAAGGCCAGCACTGTCACCTCAAAGGCCTCATTCTTGCCCCAGCTGCAATTTACTGTATCTCCCAGTTCAAGGCCGTACTTATCCTTGAAGGAGCTGGAAAGAATAACACCTGCATTATACTCTGCAAGAGCGTTGATGTAATTGTTGATATGAGTCGGCAGCAGCCTGTCTGTTGACCAGCAGACCTCTGCAAAGTCACTGGGAACGATCGTCATGAGCTGTACCTTATTGGTGAAATTCTTTGTGCGGGAGGAATTCTGATAATCGTTGAAATAGTCGTCACGGGAGCGCTGTGCGGTTTCCTTGACGATAGGAGTGACCTTCATTTTGTCCGCCTGGATAGTGACCTTATCCTTTATAAAGACCTTGGCGGCCTTTCTGACGCCCGCCAGATTTTCAAAGCGCTCGAACACCGGCTCAACGTAGGAGACATCAGCTTCCTCGTCATCGTCGGTCTCGGTCTCCTCCACATGGACCAGCTGCCCGGAGGACTGAGGCCCGGCGGAGCTGGTCACCTTATTGTTCTCCCATTTTTCAGAGAGGGTAACATCAGCGCCCACAGCATAGGACACTCTTTCCTCTGCACTGCGGTTAAGGGCTCTTGCAGTGTTGGCGAAGAATATTCCCAAAGATACGGTAAGTATCAGGAAGATCATCAGAAAGCGCTCTCTGCCGCCGGCAAGACGGCCTATATTATTGAGCGAAACATACTGTGCCGGAGACCACACTCTTTTTCCTATGCGGGAGATAATGCGTATCAGCATGGGGTATATCCTGATGAAGAACAGTCCCAGTCCGAGAATGAAGGCAGTCGATGCAATGAACATCAGCGGGTTGATAGTTGCAGTGGTATCGCTGACTCCGCTGTTAATGAGCTTTTTCTGCTGGTCGTTATAGTAGATCAGCCAGCCCACAGATCCGCCCACAAGTATGAAGTCAAGGCAGAGCTTCTCCCATAGCGGGAAGCGGCGTTTTTTGGCCTTAGACTGCTTATGCTCAACGATAGAGGTCTTGGTAGCCGGCACGATAGGCACCATGGTGGTGATGAAGAATACTGCCACTGCTGCCAGAGCGTATATAAACGCTTCTATCGTCAGGGAGATAGGCAGGCTCTTGCGGTTTACGAACTCCAAAAATCCGTTGGAGGCTCCAAGCACCTGGCAGAGCCCCATACCTGCAAAGGGGCCGATCACTGCCGTTGCAGCGCCAAGGATAAGAGATTCCAGAGCATAGATAGCCATGATCTGTAATCTGCTGGCTCCTCGGCTCTTGAACACTGCGATCTCGTTTTTCTCCTGCTCCACATTCAGCTGAGAGACCATGAACAGGTAAACGAGGATCATCATTATTACAGGTATCTGCACCAGCCAGAGGATAAGCCTCAGCCTGCCGGCACGGTCGCCGTAGTCCTGAAGTATCTCGGAAACAGGCATATTGAACTTGACCTTAGCCTTGCTGTAGGCCTGAGCCTGACGGTCGCAGATCTCCAGTATGCCGGAAACATTGTTCATATCCAGCTTGCGGTAATCCATAGCATAGCGCTGTGCAAAGGAGGTGATATTGATATTGCCGGTGTCCATAGCGTCCTTATAGACGGTGTCATAATCGGTGAACATGATGTTCATATACTCCGAATCCAGCCCCTCCGACCAGTAGCTGTCGTTAGGGTCAGCAGATTCAAAGACACCGGTGATCTCGATCTTTGACACCATTTCCGGGTGGAATACGTTTGTGATCTCATAAACTGTGCCGGTAGTCAGCCTTGTGAGCTTCAGGGCCTTTTCTGTGGTGATGACCTCTATTACACCGTCGGACCTGATGCCGCTTTCAAACATACGCCCGCTTATTATGGAAACATGGTCCTTGATGCCGGTCATACCTCCGATACCGAGCCTTGGGGCAGCGCTGCCGTCGTCCAGTGACTTGGAGCTCACAAGCAGGTAATCATCGGCTATGTAGGTCTTTTGAGAATCAGCCGGGCAGCCCAGCTCCTCATAGCTCTCAGTGACAAGCTTTGAGATCTTGTCTATATCCTCACGCTGGGCGGCAATGGAAATATCCATTTTCAGCTCATGGGTAGTATTATAGGCGCCGGGGTAAATATCGTTCTCAAGCTGGAACTCCTCCATATCCTTAACAAGCATACGCTGCAGGGAGGCGTTCATATAGATAGGGATAGTGCTCATCATAGCGCTGGCCATAACGAAGCCTATCAGCAGGCAGAGCACCATCCATTTGGTGTTGCGCATTTTGCGGAAAAGCAAAGTAAGCATCTGTAATAATTCCTTCCCTGATATGCTTTAGCGAAGTATCAGCTCGTCGCCCTCGTTGATACCGGATATTATCTCAGCCTGTGAGCCGGTCTTGAGGCCGATCTCTACCGGCACTGCCACCTTCTGCCCGTCCTTCAGGACATAGACGACCTTCTGGCCGTCAACGGTCTTTACAAGGTTGTTGGAGATAACGATAGCATTTTCGACCTTATCCTGGACAAGTATGCAGTCTGCCAGCTGACCGGCGGAGTCGGTGGGCATTTCGTCCTTGAAGCGGACATAGACAGTATCTGCTTCATAGGTGATGCCGGTGTTATCCTCCTTGTCGTGGTCGTCCTGATGCTGCTCCTTATATTCAAGAAGCGACTGGGGGTTCATGAACACCACTCCGGTATATTCCTTATCTCCGAGCTTGATCTGAAGTTCGGTATCAATGGCAAAGGGGTTAGGGTCGTTGGGCTTGATGGCGATATAGAAGCCGGTGGTGTCAATAACAGTGCAGATGCTCTGGCCTGTTCCCACATTGTCGCCCACTCTGACATCTGAGATCTGAGAAACCACTCCATCAACGGGGGCAGTGAGCACAGCCAGCTTTTTCTTCTCATAAAGCTTGTCAAGCTCATTCTGTATAAGCTCCACATCAACATAGCTCTTGTCTATCTCGGCCTGAGTGCCGCCGTTCTGCCAGATAATGGTAGTGTTGAGCTCTGCACGCTTTTTATAAAGCTCCTTCTCTGTGATCTGATAATCCACATCAGCAGTTTCCAGCTCACAGATAGGGTCCCCCGCCTTGACCTTATCACCGGCATGAACATAGAATTTGCTGATAGTACCGCCCTGCTTTTCATATGTAAGCATATACTGCTTTTCAGCGGTAACAGTGCCGGAATTGATAAGCTTCTTCTCCAGGTCCTTGCGCTGGGCGATGACGGTGGAATATTTTACCTCACTGGCCTTGACCACCGGCGGGGCAAGGACCTCCTCCTCGTCCGGCAGAAGATAGCAGCCGGAGGCAGAAAGAGCTGCTGCGGCAGCCATAGCCAAAGCCGCAAATTTATATCTGAGCATTTTCATATTTTTATATCCTTTCGGTCCAGAAAATAGTATACACACTTATTATAGCAGAATTATCAAGAATTTTCTATATACTATCATACAAAATTCAAGGACTGTTTCTGTGATATATGACAAATAAGCTTATAAAAAGTTAATCATAGCCTACTGCTCAAAGAACACTGTGAACTCTGTGCCCTTGCCCTTTTCGGAGACCACCCGTATCTTTCCGCCGCAAAGCTCCACTATTCTTTTGACAAGGGGCAGTCCAAGGCCGTTGCCCTCGGAGGCGTGGGCGGAATCTCCCTGATAGAAGCGCTCGAAGATATGCGCCATAGTCTGCTCGTCCATGCCCTCGCCCCGGTCGATTATGCTGACCCTGATACGGCTTCCGCTATTAAAAGCCTTGATAGTGATTACCGAACCATCGGCGCTGAACTTTATAGAATTTCCTATGATATTGAGCCACACCTGAGAGAGCATTTCAACATTCCCAAAATACTCAAGGGGCTCCATGTCAATGTCAAATTCAAGGCCTTTTTTGGTCCACTGCTTTTCGAGAAGCAGCACACAGGAACGTATCTGCTCATCTATGCGGAAGGTGGCTCTGTCTGTGATATATTCCTGATTTTCAAATTTGTTGAGCATCAGTATATTGCTTGAAAGCTTTGTCA
Source organism: uncultured Ruminococcus sp. (assembly GCA_902797485.1). GTDB lineage: Bacteria > Bacillota > Clostridia > Oscillospirales > Ruminococcaceae > FB2012. The sequence goes on from CADBTF010000136.1 coordinate 6,576, forward strand.
GGCGCTTGGATTCGCTGATGATAATATCAATATACTCCCTGCGCTTTTCCTCCGGGAGGTCGTCCTTTTTGAGCCGCCTTGCAAAGCCCTCTATAGAAACTATCGGTGTCTTGAATTCGTGGGAGAAGCTGTTAATGAAATCCGAACGGAACATTTCGGTTCCTGCCAGCTCCTTAGCCATTCGGTTGAAGCTCTCGATGAGCTCCTCTATCACCTGGGGGGAACCCTCAGCCTTTACGCTCACATCGAAGTTGCCCCGCTCTACCTCTGAAATGGCCTCCTTGAAATCGCTCATAGGCGAAAGCACCCGCTTGGCAACAATGTATGAGATTATCGTGCCGATAAGGGCGCTTGCTATAATAAATGTAGCCATATATATAAACGGCCCCTCGAACCGTGATGGAAAATACCCAAAGGCTCTCAGCAGAAAGATAGTTCCGAGAGTGATAAGACCGGCTGCAAGTATTATCAGGAAAACGAACAGAGATATAGTCCTGACAAGCGAGCCCTTATTTCTAAGTACAGAGCGCTTACCGATCATTTTTTCACTCCCTTATAGCCAAGGCCTCTGACGGTGACTATCTCGAAATCCCGGTTTTCCCGGAAGCGCTCTCTGAGGCGGTTCACATGGACATCGACGGTGCGCTCGTCCGATTCTGAGGTCAGGTCCCAGATCTCGTCTATCAGCTGGCGGCGGGTAAAGATCTTCCCCGGGTAGGACATGAGCTTGTAAATCAGCATGAATTCCTTCAGGGGCAGCTCACTCTGACCGGAGGGCTCGGTGACAGTCAGGGTGTCGTAATCAAAGGTGGTGCTGCCCACAACGATCTTATGCTCATTATTGATCTTCGCCCGGCGCAGCAGTGCGGCTATGCGCAGCAGCAGCTCCTCCTCGTCCACAGGCTTTACCATATAGTCATCAGTGCCCTCGATAAAGCCTTTTTTCTTGTCCGCAGGGGCCTCCTTAGCGGTCACCATGATTATCGGTATCTCATTTCCGGCGCTCCTGAGCTGGCGGGTCAGCTCATAGCCGTCCACTCCCGGCATCATAATATCAGCGATCATAAGATCGGCGTGCTTTTCATCAAGCAGTTCAAGAGCCTCGGCGCCGTTTCTGGCGCACAGCACGTTATAGCCGTTTTCCTCAAGCACGTCAGCAGTCAGCCGGCGGGTGTTAAGATCATCTTCTGCGATCAGAATGGTAAACATAGGGCAGCCCTCCAACAATATTTGGTAGATACAGTATCTCACACAAATATTAACTGGATATTAACTGCCGCAGATCAATCTGATTCTGTAAAACCTTTTACCTTAGCAGTCACTTGATCGCAAAGAGACATGGCAGTTTCAGCATTAAAGCTCTCTGCAAAAACCATAAGCCCCCGGCTCCCCTTTACCCGCCGTACTACTGCCCTGCCGTTCTCGCATAAATACTCTGCTCCGGTGCCGACCTTATTGGCTGAAAGGGTCTCGGCTATATCTCCTGCCCGCTCTGTGAGGCCGACGTAACGTCTGGTGCAGTAGAAATCGGGCAGCTCTGCGGCCATCTGCTCAAAGGGCACATCTGATTTTTCAATGAGCATAGTCACATAAGCTGCAAGAGCAAGACCGTCTCTGACAAAGAGGTTATCTATCCTGGCGGCGCACTCTCGGGCCTCTTTATCTTCTATACCGTCGGTGGAGGAGTAGTAGCGGTAAAGGCTTCCGCCCTCGTCTCCGGCTATGAGGTCAGCAGCGGAGGTATAGGCATATGGAACTGAGACCGGCGTGCTGCACTTGAAGGCGTTTTTCAGTGCCAGAAGCAGCAGCCTGTCATGGAGGATATAGCCGGCAGCCTGCGAATAGGCAGAGCAGGCCGAACCGTCATGGGAGATGTGGAATACTATGCTTTCTCCGGAGCCCTGTTCTAAACCTGAAAAGATGCTGTCTGCAAGGAGCTGCAGCTGCTTGTTAGGGCACCTGACGCTGACAGAAAGTCTTGGGTGGGAAGGCAGCATAGAGCGCAGCCAGTCCTCATAGAGCAGCCTGATGCCTGAAAGCCCTCCTGAAACGCTTTGCTGCGGCATCGGCACAGATCGGGTGCCGCCGCCGGAATAGGCCCGCTCAATGGCTCGCTCCAAGCTTAGGGTCAGCGGGAGGCCGCCTCCCGCCATAAGGCTGATGTTGTTTTCACTGCCGCTGGTAACATAGCAGCCCAGCGGCAGCTTGCAGCGTGAAAGTGTGAAGGCAAGCAGCTGCTTTGAGCCCTCTCCCAGCTCCAGCACTCTGCACCCGCCGGCTGCAAGACCCATTCTAAGGCAGCCGCACATATCAGCTGCTGCAGTGGTACCGTTATGAGCGACAGCCACAGTGCTGTTCAGCGGAAGTGCTGTGGCAACGGCGGCTCCAAAACGGAGAAAATCAGAGGGTGAGGAATGTGAACCCAGCGAGCAGCAGCCCTCGTCGTCAATGCTGCGCTTTGAAATACTGCCCTGTGTCAGGTCATCGCAGATATACGCTCCCTCAAAGACCTTTTTTCCGGCGTAGACACTTACTCCTGCGCAGATCACTGCGTTATCAAAGATGCGGGCTCTGCTGCCGATCGCTGCACCCTCATTTATCCTGACAGCCGCTCCCACCGAAGCCATGCTGAAAACCGCAGCGTCACTGATAACGCTGTGAGCTCCAATCACAGACCTTGCTCCTATATATGCCCCCGATACGGCCACACGCCGCTCGATAAGCACATCGTCCTCGATAACAGTGTACGGCCCAAGGACTGTGCCGGGTGCTATCGACACGTTCCTGCCGATATAAACAGGCGGCTCTACCGTTACCCCGGAAAGCTCACAGTCTTCGGAGTATACCCGCTCATTAAGCTCCGGCAGCGATAAAGCACCTGCATTATTCAGCAGGTGACGCTGCAGTTCCAGAAAAGCAGAGGTATCGGTGAGTCGGGCGGAAAAGTGAGAAGTCACCGGGGTGAGGACTGCTCCGGATTTAAAGAGATCTGAAAGGGCTTTGGATAGATCACCTGTGTAGAAATGAGCAAGGCTCCTTGGCAGATAGACCGCTCCCGCAAAGCAGTCTCCCTCACTGCTCTCGTCAATGGATATTATATCGCCGTCACTGTCACGCTTGAAGGTGATAAGCTCACTGCCTGCGGCTTCACTGCAAACCAACACCGCAGGGGTATCCTTTGAAAACAGCTCCGGCAGCACCGGGGTATAGTAATAGTCAGCGCTGACGACCAGTATATCATCATCGATCTCCAGGCACTCCGATTCGCAAAGAGTCAAAGACATAATGCCGCAGCTCTCACAATAGTCCGATATTTCGGACACATATCTGTCACAGCACAGCAAAGCGCTTTCTGCTCCGGCTCGTTTCAGGCGCTCTAAGGTATAGCCCAGAAGCTCCCTGCCCAGCAATGGGGTCAGAGACGGGTGTGTGCCAAGGCAGTTATCCAGCGCTGATGAGCTGCACATATCAATGATTATTTGCATAGAAAAGACCTCCCGGTTTTAAGGCAATGCCCTTTTGGTTTTATTTTTCATAGTATTAGCAGAATTGCTGTTAATTATTCGCAGCAGACCAATTAGGCATATCAAACAAGAAATCACAAAAATCGGTATGTTTTGGCTTGACATTTTATGCAATATACATTATAATTAAAGTAACGGTATTTTAGATTCAAAGGAGGATATTCTATGGACCAGAAATTTTATTTGAGTGAGAAAAACGTGCTTGCCCTCATCAGCGGCGACAGCACTGACCTCAAAGAGCTTGGCGCCGGCACCACCGATGCTGCCAAGGAAAAGCACGTCCCTGTCTGTGAGATCAAGGACGGCAAGGCTTATGTTAAGGTGGGCGATGTTGCACACCCGATGCTGCCGGAGCACTTCATCGAGTGGATAGCCATTAAGACCGACAAGGGGCTGTATTTCAGATTCTTAAAGGCCGGCGAGCCGCCCGCAGCAGTTTTCACACTCTGTGACGAGGCTGTTGAGGCCTGCTATGCTTACTGCAATCTCCACGGCCTTTGGAAAGCATAAGCGAGATACTGAATGATACTTAATGCGAGGCTGGCAGGCTTGGCTCTGTCAGCTTCGGTCTGTTTAGAAAGGAATAATGATTAATGAACATCAATGAAATGCTTGCAAAGGAATTCGGCCTGCGTCAGGAGCAGATCGACAACACTGTAGCGCTGATAGACGAGGATAAGACTATCCCCTTTATTGCCCGCTACCGCAAGGAGGTCACCGGCTCCCTGGACGACCAGACCCTCAGACTGATCTTTGACAGGCTCACCTATCTGCGAAATCTTGAAAAGCGCAAGCAGGAGATAATCAATTCTATCACCGAGCAGGGCAAGATGACAGATGAGATAATGGCGGCTATCGAAAAGGCCACTGTGCTGGTGGAGGTCGAGGACATCTACCGGCCCTTCAAGCCAAAGCGCAAGACCCGTGCTTCCGTCGCAAGAGAAAAGGGGCTTGAGCCGCTGGCGCAGCTTATCATGGAGCAGTCCGCCGGGACCGACCCGCAGGCAGAGGCTGCAAGCTTTATTGATGAGGAAAAGGGCGTGCTCTCCCCGGAAGAGGCCTTGCAGGGAGCTATGGATATTATCGCAGAGGACGTTTCTGATAACGCCGAGCTGAGAAAATACCTCAGAACACTTTTCGGGCAGGTAGGCAGGGTCGTTTCAAAGGCGGCTGACGAGACTGCCGAAACGGTTTATGAAAACTACTACGATTTCTCCGAGCCGGTCTCCAAGATCGCCGGGCACCGCATACTCGCCATAGACCGGGGCGAGAAGGAGGGTGCTTTAAAGATCAGCATTGAGGTGAACGAGGGAGCCGGTGAACGTGCCTGCATCTCACGCTACTCAAAAAGCACCGGGCGGTGCTCACAGCTGGTGGAGGAAGCCTGCACCGACAGCTACAAGCGCCTGATCTACCCGTCTATCGAGCGGGAGATCAGGAACGAGCTCTCTGAAAAGGCTCAGGAGGGAGCTATTTCCGTATTCAAGGAGAACCTGCATCAGCTGCTCATGCAGCCGCCTGTCAAGGGCATGGTGACCCTTGGCCTTGACCCGGGCTATGCTCACGGCTGCAAGCTGGCAGTAGTTGACGACACCGGCAAGGTGCTGGACACAGGCATAGTATACATCAACACCAAAAATCAGACTGCTGAGGCCAAGCGTGGGCTTATCAGAATGATACAGAAAAACCATGTTGACGCTGTGTCTATCGGCAACGGAACTGCCTCACGGGAAAGTGAGGCGCTGGTGGCGGAGATCGTCAGGGAGATACCTGAGAAGGTAAGCTATATCGTAGTTTCAGAGGCGGGGGCATCTGTGTATTCGGCCTCCAAGCTGGCTGCGGAGGAATTCCCGGATTATGATGTTTCGCTGCGCTCGGCGGTATCCATCGCAAGGCGCTTGCAGGACCCTCTGGCAGAGCTGGTTAAAATAGACCCCAAGGCTATCGGCGTTGGGCAGTATCAGCATGATATGCCGCCCAAGCGCATGGACGAAGCGATCTCAGGTGTAGTCGAGGACTGCGTGAACTCTGTGGGTGTGGACCTGAACACTGCTTCACATTCACTGCTCTCATACATCGCAGGCATCAACGGAACTGTGGCTAAAAACATAGTTTCCTACCGGGAGGAAAACGGCGCCTTTACTGACCGCAAGCAGCTTATGAAGGTCCCCAAGCTTGGAGCCAAAGCCTTTGAGCAGTGCGCCGGTTTTCTGCGGGTGCGTGACGGCAATAACCCTCTGGACAACACTGCCGTTCACCCGGAAAGCTATGCAGCGGCTAAGGAACTGTTAGAGAAATGCGGCTACAAGCCTGCGGATATAGGCTCACTTTCGGAGCTAAATACCCGTGCTGATAAAATTGGCATAAGCGCTCTGGCGGAGCAGCTCGGCACAGGTGTTCCCACCCTGCGGGATATTATCTCTGAGCTTATGAAGCCCGGCCGTGACCCCCGTGATGAGCTCCCCGCTCCGCTTATGCGCTCCGGAGATGTTATGGAGCTCAAAGACCTGCAGGAGGGTATGGAGCTTATGGGCACAGTCCGCAATGTTATCGACTTCGGTGCCTTTGTTGACATCGGCGTTCATGAGGACGGGCTTGTTCACATTTCCCAGCTGGCTGACCGGTATGTAAAGCACCCGCTGGACGTAGTAAAGGTCGGGCAGATCGTAAAGGTCAGAGTGCTTTCGGTAGACCTGAAAAAGAAGCGCATCTCACTGACAATGAAAAACGTCAAGCAATAATTGACAGCTGATAATAAAAAAGAACCGCTGTAGTCCGTATTTTTGGACTATAGCGGTTTTTAGTGCTATAGATTATACATTATCAGACCGGCTCATCACGGTCGATCTCGGTGCGCTTGATCTTGCGGGTAGCGTTCTTGATGAAGGGGTATTTTCTCACCCTAAGGCCGACTATGCGGCGGTAGGTAGGCTGTGTGCTGTTGAACTCGTCAAGGACAGCCTGAAGCTTTTCAGTCAGCTCAGTCTCGTCCATGCCCTGAGTGGTGTCCGGGTCAGGGTAGATATGAGCTTTCAGGCCATTGTTCTCGCCGGTGATGATGACCTCGCCGATAAGCTCGTTGAGCGCCAGCTTGTTTTCCAGCTCCTCCGGAGAAATGTTCTCACCGTTGGAGAGGATTATCAGATTCTTGATACGTCCGTTTATAAACAGGAAGCCGTCCTCGTCGAGATAGCCCTTGTCGCCGGTGTGGAGCCAGCCGTCCTTCAAGGCTTCGTTAGTCTCGTTGGGCATCTTATAATACTGCTTCATAACGCTGCTGCCCCGGACAAGTATCTCGCCGTCTTCAAATTTAAGCTCCACATTGCTGAGGGGCTTGCCTACAGAGCCGGGCTTGAAGGCACCGGGAACGTTGGCGCTGATGACCGGCGAGCACTCGCTCATGCCGTAGCCCTCCATGACTGCAACGCCGTACTCCTTGAACTTTTCGATGTAGTAGGGGTCAAGGTGCGCTCCGCCTGCGAAGATCAGCTTCAGCTTTCCGCCGAATACCTTCTGAGCAATGATCTCCTTGGGAACATTGGGGTCTGCGTTTTTCAGGCGCTTGTAAACTGTCTCTATCATCAGCGGCACCATAAGCATAGATACCGGCTGGAATATGCCCATATTGCGGACCATGTGCATAAAGGAATCGTTTATGCAGATCACAGCGCCGTTTGCAAAGCCGCGGAGCCAGTCCATAACAAGGCAGAATGCGTGGTGGATAGGCAGCACATTCAGCAGCGGTACACCTGCGCCGGAGCTGAACATCAGCGCCTTAACATTCTCTGCAAGGTTGCCTTGTGAGAGCATAACGCCCTTGCTCTTGCCGGTGGTGCCGGAGGTGAAGATTATCATAGCGATATCCTCGGCTGTAGGAGCAGCATCTGCATCGCTCTTTTCACCTAAAGCCTTCAAAGCTGCAAGGCTTCCGACTTCCTCGGAGGCAGTCTCCGGCTCGCCCTCAAGGAGCCAGATCTTCTTTACCTTCGGGCAGGCAGCAAGCAGTGCCGGGATAGTTGCTTCAAGCTTTTTGCTGAGAAATACTGCCGCAGAATCAGAGCGGTCAATAAGCTCATAAAGCTCCTCAGCTTTCATCTGTGCATCAAGGGGAACAGCGGTGTTGTTGGTGGTGGCAATGCCAAGATAAGCTTCTATCCACTCAACGCTTGTAAAGCCCACAATGCTGATCTGCTGCTTTGTAAAGCCCTCAGCCACGATGCCGTGCCTTACCTTGATCTCCTCGGCTTCCAGCTCTTCATATTTGAGCACCTGCACCTCTTTGCCCACAAGCCACTTTACAGCGTCAAGGCCCTTATACTGAACGGCAGAATCTGCCATAAATTCTCTTACAAGTTTGCTGCTCATAAATACCTCCCCAGGAGCTCGATAGCCTCTCCGACTGTAGTGATATGCACCTGATCGCTTTCCTCAAATTCAATATCGAACTCGTCCTCAATGTCCCCAAGAAGAGTCATAAAATCCAGTGATGACATACTAAGGTCCTCTCTGAAGCGCATATCATTTGAGATGTTCTCCGGCTGTAAACCGGTGTACTGCGTAAGCAGCTGCTTGAATTTCATTTCTGTTTCCATTACTTTTCCTCCCATTTATCAGATAGAGTCCATTATCTCACCGACTGTGAGGTAAGGCTCATTGATACCCTTGAACATTATCTTCATCATATAGTAATACAGAAGCTCCATATCCTTGTCATCATAGCAGGCAGTCTGGTAATGATAGGAGAACTTCATTTCTCCCCTGTCTGTGTGCGAAACAGTCAGATACATTTTCTTGGTGGCAGCACCGTTTGCGAACCACTTGACAAGCATAGGAATACCCTTTAGCCTGCCGCTGTTTGTAGATACCGAAACTGGCTGGTAGGTCAGGTAGCAGCTCTCATAAGATGTATTGTCAGGAGTGTTGTAGCGGCGCTTCATTTCCTCTGCTATCAGAGCCGGGTCATAGTTGGAGTGCATATAGATGCGGTTCTGCAAAAGCTGTATCTCAAGGGCGGCATTCAAAAATTCCGTGTCACGCCCGATAACTGTACGGCAGGGGAACATTATTGTGCGGCTGCCGCCGGAATGCCATTCGTCAATAGTTGAGCGCCGGGAGATAAAGTTCTGGATAGTGATATCCTCCTGGCCGCCGTTGACCTTTGAAAGATAGGTGCGGATAGTCAGCAGCAGGAGATTAGTCGGTGAGATCTGATTGCGCTCACAGAATTTCATCACCCTTGAAGCAGGCTCAGGCTCCAGATAATAGTCCTTGACTGCTACAAACAGATCGTCCAGCACTATGTCAGCCGCACGCAGCTCAGGAGCATTATGCTTCTGCCTTGAAGCCTCCAGAACTCCCCTGCCCCGGATATCGGAATAAAGGGGCTCTCCAAGAGTATCCAGCTGCTCAGCCCAGAAGCGCCTGTCCTTTTCAAGGCGGCGTTCGTTGGAGCATTTTTCCAGATCCTTTAAGAGCACCTCCTTGAAATCCGCTGGTGTATCAGGCTGCTTTGTGCCGAACACCTTGCTGGCGTAAAGGCCAAAGAGGTCACCCATAATGCCCACCATTCCGCTGGCGTCGATAAGGCGGTGATCCATATGTACAAAGAGGCCGTTATACCCTTGGGGCAGCTTGACCAGCCTGAATTCGCACATGGGGATATTATCGCCGTCGAAGGTCTCATAGGCCCAGTGCTGCATGGTGCTGTCGGCTTCATCATAGGTGAGGCCGGAGAGGTCAACAAGCTTTATCTCGCCCATAGGCTTTTCTTTGGAAACGATATACTGCTTAACGTTTCCTTTTTTATCCGGCTTGGTGAATTGCAGTCTCAGGCAGCCGCTTCTGCGGTATTCCTCACGGATACATTCCTCCAGCAGTGAAAACTCCATGGGAGCTTTAAGGGCAGCAACGATGCTGACGCCGGAAACCTGCTGGGTGCCGTAGTTGTGGATCCAGATATTGTGCATATTCTGAGCAGGGGTAAGCTTATAGGTCGTCATAATAGCCTCCTTCAAAAAAAGCCAAATAACAGAAATATAGTTTCTTTGTTATTTGGCGGCTGCTTAACGTTTATTCGGTTAACAATGATATTATAATATAATTGTTAATGCTTTGTCAATATATAAAAAGACAAATATTCGTCACAGTTTGTATAAAATTTTAGCGCATTTTTCAAATATATAGCAGAAATCTGCTGTTTATCGCATAATAAAAAAATGATACTCCAAGCTGCAATGCAAGAAATATCATTTTATGCGAATATTTGAATAACAATGATCAAGGCTCCAGAAGCAGCTCGATCTCACGGGCAAACTGCTCCGGGTGCTCTCGGATAAGATCATGGGTGCTGTTCAGAAAGGCAACACTTTTATAAGGAGCTTTGGTCTGCTGCCTGTACCATTCATCAAGCTCAGGTGAGAAAATTGACCCGGGCACCGCATAAAAATACGTCAGCGGAACATTCAGCCTGCCGACTGCTTCACGGCTGTCAAACTCCTGCAGCGAAAGTGCCAGACATCTCAGGGCCTCCCAATCGCAGAGCTCTCGCTTCTGCTCAATGTACTGATCTATAAAGCCCTCGCCCCGGCTAACAAGCTCCGGCTTGCTTTTTAGAAGAAAATCCTTGAAATAATCAAAAAGCTGCTCAAAGCTTCGGTTCTCCAGGCTAAGATTTGTGTACTGCTGCCCCAGAGACATTCCCAGCTGCCAGTTCTCATCATTCCTGAGCTTCGGAGACATATCGCAGAGCACCAGCTGCCTGAGCCGGCGGGTGCCGTATTTCCCTATATAGCTAAGTGCCGTCTCTGCCCCCATTGACCAGCCCAGAAGAATAACATTTTCAAGGCCCAGTCCGCAGATCAGCTCGTTTAAGTCCTCTGAAAGAAGCTGCAGGGTCATGTTCGGCACTGCCGCCTGCTTGCTGCCATAATGCCCTCTGTGGTCGTAGGTTATTATGCGGGCTTTGCCCTCAAGCAGTTCTGCCGGTCTCTTAAATACATCGCTGCTGCTGGCCCAGCCATGCAGCATTACAACAGTCTCTCCGCTGCCAATATCATTATAAAACAGCCTGTGTCCGTCCTTTAGTTCAAAATAGCCCAATGCCTTTCCTCCAAATACGCCTTGCTTGAAAATCGTAAGTTATACGCTGCCATAAAGATTATAATACTAAAAAATGTAAATGTCAAATATTTATCATGCGTCCAGAAGCTTATGGTCGGCAAGGCGAACTATGCGGCTGCCGTAGGCGGCACACTCATCAGAGTGGGTGACTTGAAGGATCGTGATGCCCTTTTCTTCGTTAAGCCGCTTAAAGAGCTTCATGATCTCCTCGCCGGAGGCCTTGTCAAGGTTGCCGGTGGGTTCATCTGCCAGCAGCAGCTCAGGCTCGGTCAGGACTGCCCTTGCTATGGAGCACCTTTGCTGCTGGCCTCCCGAAAGCTGTGATGGGTAGCTTTTACGCTTTTCGCTCAGGCCTGTCAGCTCCAGCAGCTCCTCAAGCTTTGACTTGTATTCCTTGGTGCTCCTGCCGGAAAGCTCAATAGGCAGAAGAATATTTTCCTCAACAGTCAGGTTGGCTACCAGGTTATAGAACTGGAACACATAGCTCAGCCCGAAGGAGCGAATCTTTGAAAGCTCCTTGTCGTTCATGTTTGAGATGTTTTTTCCGCCGATAAGTATTTCTCCCTCAAAGTCCCTGTCAAGGCCGCCGATCAGATAAAGCAGCGTTGACTTTCCGCTGCCGGAGGCTCCGGTCAGGGAGACAAAGCTTCCCTTTTCTATTGCCAGATTTGCCCCGTCGAATATGAGCGCTTCATTCTCACCGGTGCCAAAGTGCTTTTTAAGCCCTTTTATCTCTATAACATTGCTCATAGCTCTTACCTCCTTATTCGTATTTGAGTTCAACAGAGGTGTTCATTTTTCTCAGCTTCACTATCGGACTTACAGCAGAAATCATAAGCAGGATCACCATGACCAAAACAAAGGCCAGTATCAGCGGCAGGTCAAAGACAGCGTCAACTCCCATCCCGAGGCTTGTCATTGCTGTGCTGACCATTGACGAAAGCACAAGCCCCATAAGAACTGCTATAGCCCCCGCCGTAACAGATGAGATAAGCGTTTCCAGCAGGATAAGCTTTGAAAGCTTCCGCTTGCTGGCAGCGATCGAGTGCAGCACAGCATACTTGCGCTTGGACTGCTCAAAGCCGATAACAGCATTGCTGACTGCTCCCAGCAGGGCAATTATGCAGCCGATGCCTGTCATGGCATAAAGAACAGTCTTGATGCCCTTTTCGGATTCCTCGTCCTCGGCTATTATGTCCTCAACAGAGCGGATCTCATAGTCAGGGTCCGCTGCTTCAAGCTTTTCACGCACCGCTGAAATATCGTCCTTGCTCTTCAGCCTGACATAGACCCACATAGGGTAGTTTACAAAATTATCCAGTAAAAACTTTTTGCTCACAACTATGGTGCTGTTATAGTGACTGCGTGTATCGCAAATATCCTTGACTGTCAGCTTGTATGTTGAATAT
>CADBTF010000137.1 GCA_902797485.1 uncultured Ruminococcus sp.
AGCCGGACGGCGCAATGGTCCTAGCGCGGACGGCGCAGTGCCGCCTTTTGGGAAACAGCTTTGGAGGCGTATTTTGTGTAACGGCGGTGTCGGAGCTGGGCGAGGAATATGGATAGTGTTAGGACTGTTCTGTTTTAAGTAAACCGTATTAGGGTATGTGCGTGATCGGCTCATGAAACAATGTGACAAATGTAATATGCAGCTTGTGACGTTTTGCACTACACAATCGTTTTCGTTCATGCTATAATGAGTACAGTAAAAAACAAGGAGGACGCTGATATGGCAAACACAATTGTTAAGATAGACGGTCTGGTAAAAAGATACAAGAATCTGATAGCTCTGGATCATCTCTCGCTGGAGATCAAGGAGGGAGAGGTATTCGGGCTGCTGGGGCCAAACGGCTCCGGCAAGACCACTACAATCAATTGCCTGCTTTCGCTGCTGGCATTTGACAAGGGCACTATCGAGATCTTCGGCAAGCCCATGACCCCCACCAGCTATGACATCAAGCGTGAGATCGGCATTATCATGCAGAACGTTGCAGTATTCAATGAGCTGACGGTCTATGACAACATTGATTATTTCTGCGGCCTCTACATCACCGATAAGGACAAGAGAAAGCAGTGTGTTGAGGAAGCGATCAAATTCGTAGGGCTGGAGGATTTCACCAAGTTCTACCCGCAGAAGCTTTCCGGCGGACTGTTAAGGCGCTTGAACATCGCCTGCGGCATAGCCCACAAGCCCAAGCTGATAATCCTTGACGAGCCCACAGTTGCTGTTGACCCGCAGAGCCGAAACAAGATACTTGAGGGCATCGAGCAGCTCAACCGTGAGGGTGCCACCGTTATCTACACCTCCCACTACATGGAGGAGGTAGAGCAGATCTGCACCCGCATCGCCATAATGGACAAGGGCCATAAGGTAGCAGAGGGCACTAAGGAAGAACTCAAAAAGATGATAAAGAACACCGAGACTATCTGGATAGAGATCCCCGAGCCCGGCGAGCAGCTGAAAGCTGAGATCGCCGCTCTGCCGCACATTTACAGCACAGATTACAAAGACGGCAGGCTTCAGGCCTGCTGCTCCGGCGGCAAGCACAATCTTATCAGAGTGCTGGAGGTTCTCCAGAAGCATGATATGCACATCGGCAGAGTTTACACAGAGCTGCCTACCCTGAACGATGTGTTCCTTGAAATAACCGGCAAGGCACTGAGGGATAAGGAGGAATAAGAATGTTTCTTCACAATCTTAAATATGAGCTTCTGGCACAGCTGAGGGTCAAAATGTTCATCGTATGGCTGCTGGTGTTCCCGATAGCGCTGGGATTCTTCTTCAAAATGGCATTCTCCGGAATTTATGAAAAGCAGGATAAATTCAGTTCAGTTCCCGCCGCTGTGGTGCTGACTGAGGAGGACCCGCAGTTCCGGGCAGTGCTTGATGAAATGGAGCGCTCTGACAAGCCGGTCCTGAAGGCCGCCTACCTCACAGCAGAGGAGGCTGAAAAGCAGCTGAAGGACGAAAAGATCGAGGGCATTATCCGCTCGGAAAAGGGTGTGCTGAAGCTGACAGTCGCCGGCGAGGGAATGAACGAGACGATACTCAAATCCTTCTGCGACATTTACAACTCCAACTCCGAGATCATCAGATCAGCCGACCCTTCAAAGCTGCCGGCAGTCACCGGGATACTTATGCAGGACATCTCCCCGGTGGAGGACATAAAGCTTTCCGGCGGCAACACAGATTACTATACTGAGTATTTCTACAACCTCATCGCAATGGTCGGGCTTTTCGGCTCACTCATCGGCCTGACGATCACAATTGAGCATCAGGCGAACCTTTCGGCGCTGGGTGCCCGTAAGAACTGCTCCCCCACACCCAAGTCACTGAGCCTGGCGGCAAGCCTTGTCAGCCGGTTCATAATGCAGACTGCCTGCATGATCGTGTGCGTTTCATTCCAGTATTTCGTGCTGGGCATTGACTACGGCAGGAACCTTCCGCTGGTATATTTAGGGGCTGTATTCGCCGGGATAATGGGTGTGAGCCTGGGCTTTATGGTGGGCTCCATCGGCAAGGGCACCAAGGATCTCAAAACCAGCCTCACAACGGCGGTGGTAATGTTCTCCTGCTTTCTCAGCGGGCTTATGGTAGGAAACATGAAGTCTATCATCGGCAGATATGCTCCCATAGTAAACGAGATCAACCCCGCATCAGTCATCAGCGACTGCTTCCACTGCCTGAACATCTACGACAACTACGACAGATTCATTTCCAAGCTGATCGTTATGGCTGTTATGACATTCATCTTCTCATTCATCGGCTTTATTCTGACAAGGAGGCGCAAGTATGCAAGTCTTTAAAGTATTCTTCAAGGTCCTGAAAAAGAAATATAAGAGCGCACTGGTCTACACCATTATATTTCTTGTGATCTCCTACGGGCTCTCCAACAGCAACGACAGGAGCACTGAGTTCAAGGAATCCAGACTGAGCATAGCGGTAATGGACGAGGACGGCAGCTTCCAGTCGAAGGCGCTTGCTGATTTCATTGGCAAAAAGCACGATGTAAAAAACATCGAATACGACAAAGAGACTATGACCGAGATGCTCTACTGGGGTGATTCAGATTACATTCTTGTTATAAACAAGGGCTTCGCTGACGGGCTGGCCCAGGGCAGGACAGAGGGCCTTTTCAAGGAATACCGTGTTCACGACAGCTTTTCGTCAGTTTATATGTCTAACATTTTAAGCGAATACGTCAAGACGGCAGAGGCCTATGCAGCTGCCGGCCTCAGCCCGGAGGAGGCTGCCACAAAGACTGCTGACACTCTCAGCCGGGATACCGAGGTCACCTACTGGTCCGACGTGGCAGAGGGCACTGAGGAATACTCCATCTGGTTCTCACATTATTTCCAGTATATGCCATATATCCTGATCTCTGTACTGCTTTCAGTTCTTGGGCCGGTGCTTTCAGCACTGAACAAGAAGGAGATACGCTACAGAACAGAATGTTCGTCGGTTTCCTCACGCAGCACCACCCCGCAGATCTTTGCGGCATCTGCGCTGTTCGTGGCTGTGATCTGGCTGATCTATATGGTAGCAGGCGCAGTGATGAAGGGCGGCATCTACGAGGGCAAAGCGTGGCTGGCAGTGCTCAACAGCTTTGTATTCACACTTATAGCCGCCGGCATAGCGATATTCGTTTCCTCCTTCAACCTTGAGGACAATGTGGGTTCGATGATAACCCAGATAATCGGCCTTGGAATGAGCTTTATCTGCGGAGTGTTCGTTCCCCTCTCGATACTTGGAGACAGCGTTAAAATGGCGGCAAGGTTCCTCCCGGCCTACTGGTATATCCGTGCCAACGATATGCTCAACGGCAGAGAGACCTTTAACGCAGAGCAGTTCGCAGGCTGCCTTGCGATAGAGCTGGGCTTTGCAGCGGTATTCATGATAGCGACACTTGTGATACGCAGGTCCAGAAGAGCTGAGGCTCTGAGCTGAAACTGACGCTCACTGAAAAATGAAAATAGGACAGTGCACAGCAAACGGTATGCTGTGCGCTGTTTTTGTGTTGATCAGGACTTGCTATCTCCGGGCGGTTGTGGTACAATAATATCGGTGGTGATACTATGACTAAGATCCTTATAACCGAGGACGACGCACCTATCAGGGCGGCGCTTTCGGTGATACTGAGAGATAACGGCTTTGAGCCGCATTTTGCCGAGACCTCCGCTCAGGCGCTGGAGAGCTTTGAAAGCTGTGAGCTGGTGCTGCTGGACCTGATGCTCGGAGAGGAGAGCGGGCTTGACGTGCTGCGGGAAATACGCAGAAAAAGCAGCCTGCCTGTAATTATAATCTCCTGCCTGGACGATAACGCTGACATATCAAAGGGCCTTGACATGGGCGCTGACGACTACATTACCAAGCCCTTCTCCGGGCAGGTGCTGGTCTCCCGCATAAACGCCCTGCTCCGTCGGAGCTCCGGCTTTGCAGATGACATTCCGGAGGGGCTGACTGCAACAGAGCAGCGGCTCTATAAATACCTGCTTACCAACAAGGGGCGTGTGCTGACACGGGAGCAGCTGCTCTCTCATATGTGGGACAGCAAGGGTGAGTTCGTTTCGGACAATGCCCTGTCTGTGGCTGTTACCCGTATCCGGGGCAAGCTGAACGGCCGGGGCAGGATAGTGACGGTAAAGGGGGTCGGCTACAAATGGGCAGACTGATCCGCCTGCTGGAAAACCGTACTGCGCTGCTGCTGTTCGGAGCTGTGCTGCTATTGTCAGCGGCTGTATTCGGGGCAGGCTATTGGGCGACTGCCCATGCCGAAAGGGAAGCCGCCGTTGAAGCCTCTGATCGTTTGCTGTCTGTAGCGGGGGGCCTTGCCGGTAAGACCGGCCTGACAGAGCAGCAGCTTGCAGCCGCCTTTGCTGCGCCTGACCCTGCGGACATACAGCGGGGCGAAGAACTGCTTTCGGGCTATGGGTTCAGAGCGGGCAGCGGCAGAGGCTCGGAGTTTTTCTATAAGCGTTCTATCCTGCCGGCAGCGGTGGCAGCAGCCGGCGTGCTCTGCTGCGGAGTGCTGGGGCTTATCGCAGTGGGGGCTGTGCTGAAAGGGGTCCGGTCAGTGACACGCTCTGCGGAAAAGAGCCGGACGCATACGGAGCCCCTTTCAGACCGGGACTTAGAGCTGCTGGCAGAGGGGGTAAACAAGCTGGTGGCGCAGCGGGCGGAGGTTCAGAGCAAGCTCTCCGGCGAGAAGCGTTATCTGGCGGAATATTTGCAGGATCTCACCCACCAGATCAAGACCCCTGCCGCCGCACTGACCCTCAACAACGAGATCTACCGCACCCACCCCATGCCCCACGCAGAGCAGCTGGAATATCTTGAGCGGGACGAGCTCTGCATAGAGAGGATAAACCGCCTCTGCGGGGAGTCGCTGAAGCTGGCAAGGCTGGAGGCGGGGGCTGTGCAGTATAAGCGGGAGAGCGTCAGCCTTGCGGAGCTGGTGGAGAGGGCGTGTGCGCCGCTGTATGAGCTGGCTGCCGGCAACGGTACGGAGCTCTCCTCCGAGGTGGATGAAGGCATCATGCTTGACTGCGACGCCCTCTGGCTCTGCGAAGCAGTCACCAACCTGATAAAGAACGCCTGCGAGCACACCGAGAACGGCTCTGTCACCGTGACCGCCACTGCAGACCCTTTGGCTGTTGACCTGTATATCACAGACACCGGAGAGGGCATTGAGGAAAGCGAGATACCCATGCTGTTCCGGAGGTTCTGGTCCAAGCACACCGAAAAGAACCCCACCTCTGTGGGGATAGGTATGTCCATAGCCAAGCGAATCACTGAGGATATGGGCGGCAAGGTTTATATTGATACAGCCCCTGCCAAGGGCACCACCATACGCCTTGAATTCCTGCGGCAGCTGTAATGCGGGGCTTGATTATTTTAGAAGTATATTGTATAATAGATCGTAGAAACAACATAGGGCTGATGATAAATAAGAGGGAGATGATCGTATGTTTTTAAATGCTATTCCGCCGGAGGTGGAGAGACTCGGCTTTGCAGAGAAGATCAAGGAGCTTGCCCGCCTTGCAGGTGAGGCTGACCCCGGCCTGAAGGTGTTCGGCTCCGGCAAGCACAAGTATCGCTTCAACCCCGCAGCCTCCCTTGATGAGGTGCGTGACTTTGAAAGCAAGGTGGGCATGAAGCTCCCGGAGGATTATGTGACCTTTCTTACTCAGGTGGGCAACGGCGGTGCCGGCGTTGACTACGGAATGTACAGCATTCAGGAAGCTTTTCGCAGCTTTGACAGTCAGGCTGCTTCTGAGGGGCTGACCCTCTACGACTATGATGACCCGGTGGCTGAATATGTAAAAAAGGCCAAGATGATAGATCAGCTGGACGGCACAGACAAGTCCGAAGAAATGGACAGCTTATATGCTGACATCACCCGTGGAATGCTGTTTATCGGAACTGCCGGCTGCACCTACGATTATTTCATCATGTGCAAGGGGCGCTTTGCGGGGAAGGTCGGCATAATGGACTGGAACATGATGCCGGAGAGGAACGGCTCTCCGATCATGTATGACCTGACACTGCCGGAGTTTTTGGAGGACTACTTCAAGCGGATAATTATAGGAAAGCTTATCGACTACAGCACCTTCAAGAGCGTGAACTTTACTGCTGACATCAGAACAAAGCGCAGGGCTATCCGTGATGAGCTTCCAAACACTGTTTCAGCTCCGGAGCCAGCCCGTTCAGCCCCCGAGCCGGAGCCAGCACCCACGCCTGAACCTGCACCGGTGCCGGAACCTGTACCCACATCTGAGCCTGATGCGGCCCGTCAGCCCGCCCCTGACCCGGAGCCTGCTCCCTCACCGGAGCCCAGGATCACTCCTCCGCCGCAGCCCTCACCCGTTCCGGCGCAGCAAGAAGCGCCCCAGCCGGAGCCCCGGCCAAGGCGCATATACAAGCGCAATGATTTTATCCGCCACAAGAAATACGGTAACGGTATCGTTACGAATGTGGTGGGCAACATCATAACTGCGGATTATTTTGACTTCGGCTCCCGCTCAATAATGCTCCCCTACGATGCCAAGGACCTGATCGAATAGCCTTTTCAGCAGTTGAGTTTTCAGATGTTACTCCACCACCACATAGTTTTCCGCTGCGTTTTCCTTGGTGGCATATTCGGTGACACTCAGCACCTTTACCTTCAGCGGCTTCTGCCCCAGATTGATAGTTATTATATCGCCCACCTTCACGTCATATGAAGCACGGGCGATCTTTTCGTTTACAAGCACCCTTCCTGCGTCGCAGGCTTCGTTTGCAACGGTGCGGCGCTTTATCAGGCGGGTGATCTTTAAATATTTGTCAAGTCTCATATTTCCTCCTAAAAAACAAGCCCGACCGTTTTGAGGTCGGGCAATGCTGTATTACTTGTTTACAGCGTCCTTGAGAGCCTTGCCAGCCTTGAAAGCGGGAACCTTCTTGGCAGGAATGTGAATGGTCTCCTTGGTCTGAGGATTCTTGCCCTCTTTAGCAGCTCTCTCGCGCACCTCGAATGTACCGAAGCCTACGAGGGAGATCTTGTCACCTGCTGTAAGAGCGTCTGTGATAGCATCTACAACAGAAGAAACAGCCTTCTCAGCGTCCTTCTTGGTGAAGCCGCCCTTTTCAGCAACAGCATTGATAAGCTCAGCCTTTGTCATTGTTCTTACCTCCCTGAATAATTATTTATATTAACGCCTGCATAAGCAGGGCATTAATCATCTCCTGAAAATATCTCGCCGGCACAGGTGTCAAGGGGCTTGCCCGAGCCCTCTGCCTGCTCGAATCTGTCTGTGAAGCGCTGGCACTCATAGCCCAGGGCTTCCTCTGCATCAACTCCGGTGAGCCTTGCAAGCTCAGCGCAGAGCAGCAGCATATTTCCAAAGCTTTCCGGCTTCGGCTCATCTGATGAAAGGATCTCATCAAGCCTTTGCCTGATAAGCGCAGCGGCCTCCTGCTTGTCCTTTATATCGGCACCGGCACGGTCAGCACGCTTGGTCAGCTTCTGGGCACGCATCAGGGCAGGGAACACCTTGGGCACGCTTTTTAGTGTGTCGGTATAGCTTTCCTGATGCTTCTCGTCTTTTTTGATAGCGTCCCAGTTTGTGAGGACTTTATCTACGGTATCAGCCTGCACATCTCCAAAAACATGTGGGTGGCGGATAATAAGCTTCTTGCAGACCTCGTCAGCCACAGCGTCAAGGTCAAAGGCCTGCTTCTCAGTCTCGATCTGCGCATGGAATACCACCTGCAGCAGCACGTCCCCCAGCTCCTCACGAAGCATTGCCGGGTCGTCACAGTCGATAGCCTCCAGCACCTCATAGACCTCCTCCAGAAAATCCTTGCGGATAGTCTGGTGAGTCTGGACCTTATCCCAGGGGCAGCCGTTCTCGCTCCTCAGCACCTTGACAATATCTGCCAGGTCATAGACGTTATAGTTTTTCTTGGCAAGTATTTTATCAATAAGCTCCTGCAAGCGATCATTTCCTTTCATTATCCGGCAGCGCAGTGAAGCTCACAAGCGCACAAATACCTATCCTATATATAATAACCTATATTACAGAAAATTTCAATACCTTTTGCAAATTTTTTTGAATTTATATTTGCTGCACATCACGGCGCAGCAGGCATCATAAAGTTTGCAGCAGGTACTTTACAGTGTCGGCATTTGGAAGCACGATCTTTCTGCAAAGCTGGTCGATGATATGGGGGGCGGCCTTTTCAGCCTCGGGGTGGAGATCTTCTTCGCCTATGAACATAGTCATAAAGAATCCGTAGACCAGACCGAACTGCTTCATGAAGCCTCCGATCACCTCCGGGTCGGTGCTCTTACAGTACATTGAGAAGAACATATTTCCTATCTGAGAGCACATTTCAGGGGTCAGGCCCTGAGAGATCTCGCACATATGGGGTGTGGACTGCGGGCAGGAGATCATGTCTCTGAAAACATTTGCCAGATCGTAAAGCTGGCTGCCGGACTTAACGTCGGGAATATCTATCAGCAGCAGCTCGCCGTTATGCAGCATGATGTTGCCCGGGTGGAAATCCCCGTGGAGGACTGAGTCCTCGTCCTTGAGAGCATCAACTATGCTGTGAACGGCCTTTACCTCGTCGGGGGAAAGCCACCTGCCAAGCCTGTCTGCCTGCTGATGAAAGCAATCTTTCAGCTTGGGGTAGATGCCCTCGGTGTCGTGAATGCTGTGAAGCTCGTTATACAGGTCATAGTACATCTTCACATACTGGGGCAGCTTTTCGGGCTCGGCTCTCATGGCAGCAGAGAGGGTGCCGGAATTCATGAGCTCAAAAATGATGCCGTAGGATTCGCCGCACTTGACGGTGCCGAAGGAAATGGCTGTCGGGATACCCAGTTTAAGGGCGGCCTTTGCAGACTCTCTTTCCCTGTTGATAGCCTCCAGGCTGTAGCCCGGATTATAGTTTCCTCGTCAAGGCGGTAGATAACTCCCTGGCCGCCTCTCCCAATGACCTTGCAGCCTTCAACGCTGATCTCTTTCATGATAATACCTCTATTTTTAGATTTCCATTATTCGCCTTGTGGAACGTCTTTATCAAGGCTTTTGTTGCGGTAATTCAGATTTGTACGAAGCGTATAGCCCTCTGCTTCCCAGAATGAATTTGCGGCCTCGTTGTCTTTAAAGACCAGCCCGAATATTTTGCTTATCCCTTCATTCTTTAAGGCTTCCTCTGCTTTTTTCACAAGCATATGAGCGATTCCCATACGGCGATAGCCGGGGTGAACACACAGATGATGAACAACAGCACGTCTGCCGTCATGGCCTGTCAGTATGACACCTGCTGTAGTATTATCTTCTGTATATGCCAGAAAGCAGGTGGCAGGGTTGCGTTTCAGGTAACGTTCAATGCCTTCTCTGCTGTCGTCCACCGGATTCAGTGCTCTTTTTGACTGCTCTGTGCTGCACCAAAGCTCATATATACTGTCATAATCTTCAATTGTAACTATCCTGATCTTAATATCCATTTCTTTCACCTGCAAATAACATTCCGGCTTATCAGCAGAAAAAAAGTGAAAAACAAAAGCCTGCTGCAAAAATGCAACAGGCTTATGATACGCTGGAGCTGCTAACCAGATTCGAACTGGTGACCTCATCCTTACCAAGGATGTGCTCTACCACCTGAGCCATAGCAGCACCTTTGGGCTATCACAGTTATATATTATACACCCCTTTGATATAAATGTCAAGGGCATTTATGAAATGTTCATAATTTCTTTTCTTTTTGCCGCTGTCGGGCAGATACATTTTGCACCCGAAAGGAGATATGCTGCATTGACAAACACAGGGCGTTTGTGGTATAATCAAGGTGGAAAATATTTTTTAGGAGGAATGATCATGGATTCAAATGTCAGACCTGAAAGCATGGAAAGAATTACCACCGAAGCCCTTGCCAACGCATTTATCGACGAGCAGGTGAAGGCGCTCAGAGAGCAGATCGGCAGCAAGAAGGTACTGCTGGCGCTTTCCGGCGGCGTTGACAGCTCTGTTGTGGCTGCACTGCTCATAAAAGCAGTAGGCCAGCAGCTGGTGTGCGTTCACGTCAACCACGGGCTGCTTAGAAAGGGCGAGCCGGAGCAGGTCATCGAGGTGTTCCGCAATCAGATGAAGGCTAACCTTGTCTATGTGGACGCTGTTGACCGTTTTCTGGACAAGCTTGCAGGCGTTGCAGAGCCTGAGAAGAAGCGCAAGATCATCGGCGCTGAGTTTATCCGGGTATTTGAAGAGGAGGCCCGCAAGCAGGACGGCATCGAGTTCCTTGCACAGGGCACGATCTACCCGGACTTTCTCGAAAGCGACGGAGTAAAGGCTCATCACAACGTAGGCGGCCTTCCGGAGGATATGCA
>CADBTF010000138.1 GCA_902797485.1 uncultured Ruminococcus sp.
AGTATGATTTTCTTATTGTTATCTTTCCTTTAATGTTCTGCATACCGATACAGCTATGATGTCTTTGGCTCCTAATGAGTTCAGTAGATCTGCGCAGGCACTGAAGGTGGCGCCGGTGGTACATATGTCATCGACAAGAAGTATTCTCTTATCGGTGATGTTTTTATGACGCTTTGAAATGCTGTATATCTCTCTGGCGTGTGATGCCCTTTCACCGGCATGGAGTTCATGCTGTTGTTGAGCGCTTTCAGCTCTTACAAGGAGCTTGAGATCGCAAGGAATATCCATTTCTTTGGAAAGAGCTTTGGCGATAACATCTGCTTGGTTCCAGCCTTTATTCCTGAGCTTTCGCTTAGTGGTGGGAACACTGGTTATCAGTTCAGCCCCGCAGCCTTCGAGACGTTCAGATAATATCTTAGCAGAATATTCCGCAAAGCTGTAGCCCCAGCTCTTTTTCAGGGCAAGCACACCGTTTTTAGCAGAATCTTTATATACAAAAGCGCAGATTACTGCGCTGCACCCTGCCGGAACAGTTTTATCCTCGGCATTATATATTGGGAGTTTTTTTATGCACTCCTTGCAGACGAGCTCATTATATCGAATGACCTTGTAACAGCATGGGCATCTGTTTGGCATTAAAATGTCAGTAATGAATTCATAGACTTTGTTCATGTTTGCTCCTGATACTGTGTTGACTTTAATTTGGTTTGTTAATGCTTTCTATAATTATAGCACGAATAATTGAGCAACGTCAAGGCAGAAATGATCAGTTTTAAAAATTTCTGTAATGAATGTTTAAGGCAGATCAAGTGCTTGACAAATCCTCTGATTTATATTATAATATAGTTTGATTCATTAAAGCATGAACGAGGAAAATCAGTATTATATTTTAGCTCAAAAGAGGGGACGTTAATGAAAAAAGCATTATTGGCTTTGCTGGTCATTGTTATCGCTGTCGGCGCAGTTGTAGGCATCTCGGTTATCAGCAAAAAGCATATCCATAGCTACACCTTGAAGATCATCAAGGAGGCGGACTGCACGCATGAAGGTCTGGCTGATTATATCTGCTCCGAGTGCGGACAGACTTATGAGGACGTTGTTCCTGTCACTCACAAGTATGAGGAAAAAGTCGTCGCTCCCACCTATGATGAGGAGGGCTACACGTTACACACCTGCACTATCTGCGGGGACGAGTATAAGGACAACACTGTTCCCAAGCTGGAAAGGCCTTCGGACGATATTGGCGGCGCAGTACTCAACGGCCTTGAGGAATCCTACGATTATACCGGCGAGCCTATCGTTCCTGAAATAATCGTAATGCTGCATGATCAGGCTTTGACCGTAAATAAGGATTACACAATTAAGATCGAGAACAACGTTGAGCCCGGCGAAGCAACAATAACTGTTACTGCAATGGGTGACCTGAAAAATGAGCTTGTTAAGACCTTCAAGATCAACCGTGTGGGCTGGGAGGAAAAGGACGGACTGAAATACTACTACAACGGTGCTCTTGCCACCGGCCTTACTGAAATAGGTGAGGACAAGTATTTCTTTGATGACAAGGGCGTTATGCAGACAGGCTGGCAGCAGATCGACGGCGGTTACTACTGCTTTGACCGTATCAACGGATTCCTGATGACCGACTGTCAGGTGGACGGTATCAACGTTGACGAGAACGGTCTGGCTGAGACCTCTGACTATAACACCTACAAAATCACCACAATGATGACTGCTCACAAGATCATGCTTGAACAGACAGAGCCCACCGACACAATGGAAGAAAAGCGCTTGAAGCTCTTTAACTGGGAAATGTATGAGCACGGCTACCACCGCTGGAGACTGCTCTCTGACATTTACGAGACCTCACCTGACTGGGAGATCACCTTTGCCAATGACATCTTCGAGCGCGGCAGCGGCTGCTGTGTATCTGATTCTTCGGCTGCGGCGTTCCTGTTCAGAGAGATAGGCTACAAGAATATTTATATCTGCCATGACACCTCTCACTGCTGGTTCACTGTTGAGGGCAAGCTCTTTGACCCGCTCTTTGCTGAGGCGAAGGACTTCGACGCTAACTTCAACGCTGAATTTTCCGACTACAGGCAGTGGCCGGTAGGACGCAGACGTGTTGACGGCGTAAGCACTGATGTTGACGACGAGTGATAATTTTTTAATATAATAAAAGCCCGGTCTTTCTGTTTATATTACAAGGCCGGGTCCTTTTTATGCAGTAAAAAAGACCCGTACCAATGAAAAACAAAGGTACGGGTCTATCCAAATATGGAGCAGATAACGGGAGTCGAACCCGCATCCTCAGTTTGGGAAACTGAAATAATGACCGCTATACTATATCTGCATTTGCACTATATATGATTATAGCACAAATATAACAATTTGTCAAGAGCTTATGACTTGCGGAATTTGAAAGGTGCTTTATTGACTGTCAATATACCGGCAGAGATAAGCAGGAGGGCAATGATGTATTTTATTCCAAGCTCGCTTCCCTCCCCAAGCAGCAAGGCTGAGAGCACGACGCCTATGACTGGATTCATAAAGCCGAATATTGAGATAGTGGAAACATCGTTGTGCTTTAGCAGTATTCCCCAGAGAGTGTAGGCAACGCTGGAAACCAGAGAGAGGTATACTAAGATCAGCAGGGCTTTTGGGAGCTCAATGCTTTGAGAGGGCGCTTGAGAGCTGCCGGAGATCAGTAAGCCTGCTTCGCCAATGGCTATCATGACAGCACCTCCAAAGATAAACTGATATCCGCTGAGCAAAACAGTGTCATGCCGGGCGGAATATTTTTTTATAAGTGTTGATGAAACGCCGTAGCACAGGGCTGAGAGGGCAACAAGCCCATCACCGAGGGGGCGGAATGAAAAGCCCTCTGGGGTGAGGTTTATTATAACAACTCCTGCAAAGCCAAGTATGCAGCCGACGATCTTAGCGGCTGTGAGCTTTTCCATGCGCATTATCAGGCAGGAGACAATGATCGCAAAGAAAGTCGTCAATGAATCCACAACTGCGGAATTGACGCCGGTGGTATGTGCCAGACCTACATAAAAGAAAACATACTGCCCTATCGTTTGATAAATGCTAAGTATAAAGATAGGCTTAAGATCAGCTTTTCCGGGGAGCAAGGGCTTTTTCCGCAGAAGACTGGCAAAAAGTATTACCAGTACCCCGGCCAGCAGAAATCTAATTCCGGCAAAGCGTATTATGCGGAAGGTCTCGCTGCTGCCTATATTCCAGAGCCGGTAGCCGATCTTTATACCCGGAAAGGCGCTGCCCCACAGAAAGCAGCATATAAAAGCACCGCCAAACACTAACAGTCCTTTGTGCATTTTTAGTCCTCCAGGCTATTCGTCGTCACACTCGATTATGATAACATTTTTCTCTCCGTCCTCAAGGACCGGCTGCAGCTCCCCGCCAATGGCATCATAGTCCTCATAGGTTTCTTCCTCAGCAGGCGAAACCTCAAACATTCTGCCGGAGAAGGGTGCAAGCTCCACTCTTGCAAAATGTCCGATGCCGTTAGCCTTGATCTCTGCCGGCTGCTCAGGCTTCAGAGTGCTGCCGCTGTAGATGTTCCAATCGCTGTTTAAAAGCTCCCGTAACAGGCAGCTTTCCTCCATAGGCACACTGACAATCTTGGGCTTATCGGAAAGATTAAAAACACAGGCAATACGCTCAGAGGGAGTTTTTCTCTCATAGGCATAGATGCTTTCGGCCTCGGCGTTGACGATAAGCCACTGGAAGCTGCGTGAGTCGTAATCGCCGCAGTAGAGACAGGGCCTTGTGGTATAGAGTTCACCAAGCCTGCCGAAATACTCCCGGAAGCTGTCGTGCTTTGGGTAGCTCAGCATGAACCAGTCCAGTTCCTTCTTTTCGTCCCACTCTCTGAAATGAGCGAACTCGCTGCCCATGAAGGTAAGCTTTTTCCCGGGGTGGGTAAAGAGGTACATATAGAAGGCTCTGGCCTGCGGGAATTTTTCTTCGTAGTCACCCCACATTTTCTGGATAACAGTTGCCTTTCCGTGAACGTTCTCGTCATGGGAAAAGGTAAGGAGATATTTCTCATTGTAGAAATACATCATAGAAAATGTCAGCTTATGGTAATTATTCGGGCGCTCTGCGGGAGGGGTCCTGAAATAATTCAAGGTGTCGTGCATAAAGCCAAGGTCCCATTTGTAGTCAAAGCCCAGCCCGCCGTATTCCACCGGGGCTGTGATCTTGGGGTAGGCGGTGGAGTCCTCGGCGATAAGCATGGCAGTTGGGTGGCGCTGCTGCAGGCCCTTGTTCATCTTTTTCAGGAAATCAAGAGATGTTGGGTTCACTCCCCTTCTCTCATCGCCCATCCAGTAAATAGCACGGCTTATTGCGTCCATTCTGAGGCCGTCGGCGTGGTATTTTTCCAGCCAGTAATTGGCAGCTGACTGCATAAAGCAGCAGATCTCACGGCGGGAGAAATTAAAGTTGCAGGTGCCCCATTCGCTGATAGTAACGTTGCTGTTATTATACTCATAAAGCTCGGAGCCGTCGTATTTTATAAGGGCGTAGTCATCAATGGCGAAATGGACAGGAACAAAATCAAGTATCACTCCGATATTGTTTTGGTGGCATTTGTCGATAAGCTCCATAAGCTGGGCGGCGGTGCCATAGCGGGAGGTCGGGGCAAAAAAGCCGGTGTTCTGGTAGCCCCAGGATTCATCAGCCGGGTGCTCGCTTATGGGCATCAGCTCGATATGTGTAAAGTGAAAGCGCTTGCAGTATTCAATAAGTCTGTCAGCGATCTCATTGTATTTGAACCAGCCGTTTTCGTCATCAGGATTTTTAGCCCATGAGCCAAGATGCACCTCATAAATATTCATAGGGGCATCAAAGTTTTTGCTGCGGCGGCTGAGCCAGTCCCCGTCATTAAAGCGGTAGGCGGAGAGGTCTCTTGTATAGGAAGCATAATTTGGGCGCAGCTCCATGCCGAAGCCGTAAGGGTCACAATGCTCTCTGCGTTTTCCGTCACTGCCGTATATCACATATTTATATTTCTGGTCATAGTCGGCCTCCTGGCACCACAGCTCAAAGACCTGTCCGTTCTTGTTCATGGGCTGCTCTTTCCAGCCGTTGAAGTCACCGACAAGGGCGACATTCTTCGCAGCCGGCGCAAAGGTCCTGAAAACCATACAGCCGTTTTCCTTATGGGCTCCAAAATATTCATAGGCATCAAATACATTGCCCATATAAAACTCGTGCATATCCAAAATAATCACCTGCTTATTTATTATCATATTCAGTATACCACAATTGATATGGAAAGTCAAATATCTGAAAGCATATTAAATATGTTTTTGACGTAAAAAACGTGCTTTGACAATAATCGCTTTTTCAATCGCAAGAAATGATTAGTAATAAGGCCTGACTTGAATTATAATTAATATAACAACTAAACGTGAGGTGTTTGCTATGGAAAAATATATGGATAGATCACTGTCAGCACAGGAAAGAGCTGAGGCACTTGTCAGCTTGATGACTGTTGAGGAAATGGCCAGCCAGCTGAGATATGATGCCCCTGCTGTCAAAAGGCTGGGGATACCTGCTTATAACTGGTGGAATGAAGGTATCCACGGGCTGGCACGTTCCGGAGTGGCTACTATGTTCCCGCAGGCTATAGGCCTGGCGGCTATGTTCGACACTGAGCTGGTCCGGAAGGCTGCTGAGGTGACTGCTCTTGAAGCAAGGGCAAAATACAATGTTTACACAAAAAAATGCGACAGGGACATCTACAAGGGGCTGACGCTGTGGGCGCCTAATATCAATATCTTTCGGGACCCCCGCTGGGGCAGAGGCCATGAGACCTACGGAGAGGACCCGTATCTTACCGCTGAAAACGGCAAGGCCTATGTGAGAGGCTTGCAGGGCGACGGTGAGGTCTTAAAGACTGCTGCCTGCGCCAAGCATTTTGCTGTACACAGCGGGCCGGAGGCACTGAGGCATGAGTTCGATGCCAAGGCCACTCCTAAGGACATGGAGGAAACCTATCTGCCTGCATTTGAGGCACTTGTAAAAGAGGCAAAGGTAGAAAGCGTCATGGGGGCTTATAACAGAGTAAACGGTGAGCCTGCCTGCGCCAGCGATCACCTTATGAATAAGCTCAAGGAATGGGGCTTTGACGGCTATTTCGTTTCTGACTGCTGGGCTATAAGAGATTTCCATGAGAACCACAAGGTAACTGCCAATGCGGTGGAATCTGCGGCGATGGCTATCAAAGCGGGCTGTGATGTAAACTGCGGCTGCACCTATGTGAATCTTCTGGCTGCACTGGACAGAGGCTTGATAACCGAGGAGGATATCAGGGTCGCCTGCGTTCACCTGATGAGGACCCGCATAAGGCTGGGAATGTTTGACGATTACACTCCCTATGATGATATAGCATACTCAACTGTTGCCTGCAAGGAGCACAAGGAGGTTTCACTTGAATGTGCAAGAAGGTCTGCGGTGCTGCTTAAAAATAACGGCATACTCCCTCTTGAGGAAAGCAAATACAAGACCATTGCTGTGATCGGCCCGAATGCTGACAGCCGAGCTGCTTTGGAGGGCAACTATAACGGCCTTTCAGACAGGTACACAACGATCCTGCGAGGAATACAGGACAGATTCAGCGGCAGAGTTATATACGCTGAGGGCTGCCATTTGTATAAAGATAAGATCTCTGTGCTGGCACAGCCCGGTGATAGGTACGCTGAGGCGGAGGCTGCGGCAGAAAATGCCGATCTGGTTATTCTGTGTGTAGGCCTTGATGCTACTATCGAGGGTGAGGAGGGTGACACCGGCAATGAATTTTCCTCCGGAGACAAGAAAGGTCTGCTGCTGCCGGCACCCCAGGCAGAGCTTATCAGGCGTGTAACTGCTGTCGGCAAGCCGGTCATAATAGTTTGTGCAGCCGGAAGCGCTATCAACACAGAGGCTGACCCTGATGCGCTGCTTCATGTTTGGTACCCGGGTGCTGAGGGCGGAAAGGCGGTAGCTGAGATATTGTTCGGTGACGTTTCACCCTCCGGAAAGCTGCCTGTCACCTTCTATAAGGACACTGAAAAGCTCCCGGACTTTACAGACTATTCCATGTCCGGCCGTACCTACCGCTACACCGACGAAAACATACTTTTCCCCTTCGGCTATGGGTTAAGCTATGGAAATGTCAGCTGCAAAGAAATAGAATACAAGGACGGCTTTGCTTATGTGACTGTTGAGAACACCGGCAGAGGAACAGAAGATGTTATAGAGCTATACATGAAGGACTATTCAGAAAATGCAGTGCCTTTTGAGAGCCTGTGCGGATTTGAGCGGGTATCTCTCAGAGAGGGAGAGAGCAGAACTGTTAAGCTTGCAGTTCCGGAGCGGGCCTTCACATCAGTTGATGAGGCAGGTAACAGAGCGGTTTACGGTAAAAGGTTCACACTTTATGCTGGTACACACCGCCCTGACAAGCTAAGCTGTGAGCTTTCCGGCAGTAAATGTGTAAGCGTGGAGATCAATGTTAAATAATTGAACGATATATTCTTATCTGTGAGGGCGTCTTCGGGCGCTCTCATTTTGTTCTGTCTCGGTTATGGAGATATAAAAAGGACTGCTGCGGGGTTCAGCAGTCCTTGGTTTTTATTCGTAGATCTCACGGTTAATGGTTTCGATGGCACTGTCAAAGTTGACCTCAAGCACTGATGAACCGTCCCAGGCGGTACCGTAGGAGAATTCATCATCTCCGGGGATACGGAGCTGCTTGGTTTCATATTTTAATATGAACGGCACCCGATAGATCAGTTTGTAAATATCCCACTTGGACATATTGGTTTTTATGTGGCTGCAAACAGCAACGGCGAATTTATCCAGTGTAAATATCCCAGAATTTTTTGCCTTTTCGATAAGCTTGGAGATAACTGTTCTCTGGCGCTCTGTACGCTGGAAATCCGCATTGCCGACATATCTCAGACGAGCATAGCCAAGCGACTGATTGCCGTTTAAGAGGATATTCCTGCCGCCCTTATCCATGTAATCGGTGCCGTAGGTGTTGCCGAGGTAGCGGTTCTGCTCACGGATAGGATCCTGCATACCGACGGCTTCTTCATCAGTCACGTCAAGCTCCAGCCCGCCGACTGCGTCGATAATATCAATAAAAGAGAAGAAATCAATATAGATATACTTATCAACTGCCACATCAAAATTATACTCAATAGTGTCCATGAGCAGCTCCGGCCCGCCGTAGACGTAAGCAGCATTGAGCTTGCACTTATCACCTGCTCCGTAGCAGGAGCCGTCGCCGTCAAGGTCGTAGTCAGGAAGAGTGACGTAGCAATCCCGCATAAATGAGGTCATGGTGGTGCGCTTATTCTTTTTATCTATCGAAAGCAGTATGACAGTATCGGTTCGGCCACGTTCCTCGGATTCTCTGGTATCTGATCCGATAAGAAGAACGTTTAAGATATCATCTGATTTTAGAGAGGCTGTAGTAAAGTAGCGGGTGCCGGTATTCTCATAGGTTATTTTGGTTATGTATCTCAGAATAAGGAGCTGAAGCAGGAGTACCAGCACAAGAATGATTATAAAAACTATCAGCAGTGCTTTTTTTATGGGGGAACCCTTTTTTAATGTTTCCTCCCGCTGCTTCTTTCCGGAGGACATTCCGAACTGCAAAGGCTCATCTCTGTTAATGTGAACTCCCCCGTTCTTGTGTGCTTTCTTTTTCTTGCTGTTTTTTGTGCCCTTACCGTTCTGCGGCGGGCGCTTTTTCTTCTGGCCCTGGGAGCGGCTGGGAGGGCGTTCGCCTTCCTCTTGAGTTGATTCACGGTTTTGCAGATTAGGGTGCTGACCGTAATTGCGCCCCATGACATTTTTCACAGGCACAGGCTGAGTGGCTTCAACAGAATCCAACTCGGTGAATTTTCTGAGCTGTTCCTCATAGGCCAGCTCATAGCTGTCTTTGGGGTGTGTATTTGAAGCCGCCCCGCCGGTGCTGTCCGGTGTACGGCGGCCGTTAGGTGTATTATTCATGGTGAACCTCCGTTATAGGTCACAGGTGATCGTCAGGTATCAAGTATTTTTCGGTTTAACCATTTTCCACGAATGGTGCGGGTGAGAAGGAGCAGGCCCCGGCAGCAAAGTTCTATGCACATAGCCAGCCATACTCCATGCAGACCCATGTGAGAGATCAGCACTGTGATAAGAGTGATGCGCACCCCCCACATACTGATAAGGTTGATTATGCTGGGAGCCAAGGTATCCCCTGCCCCACGAAGCACGCCTGAGCAGACTATAGATGCGGCATAAAGCGGCTCTGCAAAGGCTTCTATTCTAAGAATTTGTGTTCCGAGCAGCTGTACCTCGGCTGATGATGTCAGCAGGCTGAACATAAAGGGTGCGGTGAAATACATCAGCACCGCTGCGATGCTCATTATAGACATTCCCAGGATTATAGATATCCGGGCGTATTTTTTAGCAAGGTCCTTTTTACCGGCGCCGATGCTTTGGCCTACCAAGGTGGTGGCGGCGGTGCTTATGCCATAACCGGGCATATAGCAGAAGCTTTCAGCGGTCACTCCAAGGGAGTGGGCGGCTATGTCTGTGCTGCCGAGAGGGGCTATAAGAAGGGTCGAAGCCACATAAGCACCGCAGGTTGCAGTGTGCTCGAAGGCAGCAGGCAATGAGATATAGGCGGCAGTTTTCAGGTAATGCCTTTTAATGCGCCAGCTCCCTCCAAGCTTAATGCTGAGAGCCTTTGAGCGGAAGCAAAGCACATAAGCCATCAGGAGTGCTATGCAGATTTCTGAAAGAGCTGTTCCCAAAGCAGCGCCCTGAACTCCTAAGCCGGCACCCCAGACTGTAACATCTGCTTCTACAAGGGGCAGGGTGACGGTACGGGTCGGAAAGATCATCAGGAAATTGAAAGCCACGTCAAGCAGGCAGAGCATGATGTTCAGTATACTCGGTGTCTTAATATCGCCGCTGGATTGAAGCATCTGTGCTGATAACATTCTGAGCTGCTCAAAGGGCAGCGCCAGAGCGAAAACAAAAAAGTAACTTGAAGCGTCGGCTCTGATCTCAGTCTCCCCGCCGAGCCAGGCTGGTAAAGGAGAGCTTATCAAAGCGGAGATACCTGCCAAGCCGAAGCCGATAGCAAGGCAGATCAAAAGCCCCTGACGCATTACATCTCTGGCTTCGTTTTCTCTGCCGGCACCTATAAGCTGGGCGACCTGGACCGAAAAGCCGATAGCTGATGATATACAAAGGCCGCCTATGAGCCAGGTGGTGGTGCTGACGAGCCCTATCGCAGCAGTGGCGTTCTTGCCAAGGCTGCCTACCATAGCAGCGTCGATATACTGCATGGCAACAGATGTCAGCTCTGCTAATATCGCAGGTATGCTAAGACGTATCACCTTTAAAAGCAGGCGCTTTACAGATGCCTCTGATGATATAATATCATTCATTCCCCAAAGACCTGCTCCCTCCGATAATGTTACATATAATTATTATACCAAAGATTTTTCGGCTTGTCAATTTATAATGACTAATTTTTTCGTTACAGGAAAATAAACACTTGCAAAATTATCCTTGATAGTGTATAATATAAGTGATTTTTATAAAGGAGGCTTACAAATGCGTGCAAGCGGCATATTGATGCACATATCCTCTCTCCCCGGAAAATACGGTATCGGAAAGCTGGGGCAGGAGGCTTATAAATTTGCGGATTTCCTTGCTAAGAGCGGGCAGAAATACTGGCAGATCCTTCCTGTCACTCCCACAAGCTACGGCGATTCACCTTATCAAAGCTTTTCGGTAAATGCTGGGAACCCATACTTTATTGATTTTGAAACTCTTGAAGGAAACGGCTTATTAAAGGCAAGTGAATACAAGAGCATAAAATGGGGCGACGGCAGCTCGGTGGATTATGAACTGCTTTACAAAAAGGTTTTTAAGGTGCTGAGAAAGGCCTTTGCCAGATTCAAGCCCGATGATAATTATAAAAGCTTCTGTGAATTGAACGAGGACTGGCTGGATAACTATGCTCTCTTTATGGCCTTGAAGGACGCTCACGGCGGCAAGGCCTGGAATGAATGGGAAAAGCCTTTGAGAATGTTTGAAAAAAAGGCTGTGGGAAAAGCCCGGCAGGACTACAAAGAGGACATTGATTTTTACAAGTATATCCAGTACGAATATTACAGGCAATGGGATATGCTGAAGCATTATGTCAGAGGCCTTGGCATTGATATTATCGGGGATATTCCGATCTATGTGGCCTATGACAGTGTAGAGGTCTGGACCATGCCGGAATATTTCCTGCTTGATGAGGACAAAAATCCCATTGACGTTGCCGGCTGCCCTCCTGATGTGTTTACTGCCAAGGGCCAGCTTTGGGGCAACCCGCTTTACCGCTGGGACGTTATGGAAAAGGATAACTTCAAGTGGTGGATAGAGAGGATCAGGCGGGCGACAAAGACCTATGATGTTGTTCGCATTGACCATTTCAGAGGCTTTGAAAGCTATTACACTATTCCCTTCGGCAATGAGGACGCTGTCATAGGAGAATGGCGCAAGGGGCCGGATATGAAGCTTTTCAGGGAGGTAAAGAAGCAGCTTGGCAGCTGCCGTATCATTGCGGAGGACTTGGGTTTTATCACTCCCAAGGTGGCCAAACTTTTAAAGGCCAGCGGGTTTCCCGGAATGAAGGTAATGGAATTTGCCTTTGATGCTTCCGGAGACAGTGATTATTTGCCCAGCAACTATAAAAATACAAACTGTGTATGCTACACCGGCACCCACGATAACGAGACATTAAACGGCTGGCTGGCGACACTTCCGAGAGCAAATGCGAAATTTGCCAGAGAATACCTGAATGTAAAGCGCAGCAAGGATATTCCGAAGGCAATTATCAGAGCGGCATGGGCCAGCATTGCGGATACAGCAGTTGCACAGATGCAGGATTTTCTTGAGCTGGGCTCTGACGCAAGAATGAATATCCCCTCTACTCTCGGGGGCAACTGGCAGTGGAGAATGGCTCCCGACGCTCTTACGGACCGGCTTGCTGATGAGATATACGAGCTGACAAGAATATACGGCAGGCTCCCTAAAAAAGAGAAGCCAAAGAGCAGGAAATAAGATAACGGAGGACTATTATGGACAAGAATTATTTGCTTGATGAGATAAACAAGGACCTGACCGGCAAGTACGGAGTAAAGGCTGACAAGGCAAATGCAGTTCAGCTGCATGAAAGCATTTCATCTGTTGTGATGCGTGAGATCTCAGAACGCTGGACTAAGAGCAGAGAAAAGCATCTTGCTAACAGAAGGGCCTGCTATCTTTCAATGGAGTTTCTTATGGGCAGAGCGGTTTATAACAACCTGCTGGTGTTAGGGATAAAAAACGACGTGGAGGAGGCGTTAAAGCTTTCGGGGCGCTCGCTGAGTGAACTGGAGGAGATCGAGGATGCTGCTCTCGGCAACGGAGGTCTTGGGCGTTTGGCGGCCTGCTTTTTGGATTCTGCTGCTGCACACGATATTCCTCTTGACGGTTACGGCATAAGATACAAGTACGGACTTTTCAAGCAGGCTATAGAAAACGGATTCCAGCGTGAATACCCGGACGACTGGCAGCGTCAGGGTGACCCATGGAGCAAACGCTGTGATGCAGAGACCGTGGCGGTTGAATACTCTGATATGACTGTTAAGGCTGTGCCTTATGATATGCCTGTAATCGGCTATGGCACTGACAATATCGGCACACTTCGCCTGTGGCAGTCGGAGGCCTATGAGGGCTTTGATTTTGACAGTTTCAACAGCGGCGATTATGACAAGGCTGTAAAGCAGGCCACCGATGCTGAGAACATCTGCAAGGTGCTCTATCCTAACGATAATTTCGACGAGGGCAAGAGGCTGAGGCTGAGGCAGGAATATTTCTTCTCGGCGGCATCACTGGCTGATATTACTGCCAAGCATTTTGCACGCTTCGGCACGCTTGATGATCTGGCAGAATATGTTACTATACAGCTGAACGATACTCACCCGGTCATTTCTATTCCGGAGCTTATGAGGCTGCTGGTGGATAAGTATGGCTACGAGTTTGAAAAAGCCTTTGAAATCACCCGGAGGGTATTCAACTACACCAACCACACAGTTATGCAGGAGGCGCTTGAAAAATGGAACAGCAGCCTTATGGAGCAGCTGCTGCCGAGAGTATACGCCTTTGTGCTGATGATAAACGAGCGGTTCATCAAGGATATGTACAAGCTTGGAAAGAACAGAGCTTTTATAAACAAGCTGGCTCCGGTGGCTGACGGTCAGGTAAGAATGGCTGATATGGCAGTTTATGCTTCCAGCTATGTGAACGGTGTTGCGCAGATACATACCGAAATACTCAAGGCGGACACCTTGAAGGAATGGTATGAACTTTACCCTGAACGCTTCCAGAACAAGACGAACGGCATCACTCAGCGACGCTGGCTGGCACTTTGTAATGAGGAGCTATCTTCCCTGCTCACAAGGCTGCTGGGCTCAGACGCATGGGTGAAGGACCTTGACAAGCTGGCAGAGCTGAAAAAGTATGCTGATGATGAGGCTGTGCTCAAAGAATTCATAGCGATCAAAAAGCAGAAAAAACAGCAGCTTGCTGAATTCATCAAGGCACATGACGGTGTTGAAATAAATGCTGACAGCATCTTTGATATTCAGATCAAGCGCCTGCATGAGTATAAGAGGCAGCTGTTAAACGCTTTTTCTATCCTCTATATCTATTTTGGTATCAAGGACGGCACTATAAAGGATTTCACACCGACCACATTTATCTTTGGCGCTAAATCGGCCCCCGGGTACAGGAGAGCCAAGGCTATCATCAAACTTATCGGAGAGATAGGCAAGCTGATAGACAATGACCCGGAGGTGAGCGGACTTATCAAGGTGCTGTTCGTACAGAATTACAATGTGAGCTATGCAGAAAAGCTTGTTGCTGCTGCTGACATTTCCGAACAGATCTCCACTGCCGGAACAGAAGCCTCCGGCACAGGTAACATGAAGCTTATGCTTAACGGCGCTGTTACTCTCGGTACTCTGGACGGTGCTAATATTGAGATCGCAGAGGAAGCCGGCGAGGAGAATGAGTATATATTCGGAGCTAAAGTCGAGGAGCTGGAAAAGATAATGCCTGATTACGACCCGAGAGAGCTGCTTTTCAAAAACGAGAAAATAAACAGAGTGCTCAACAAGCTTATTGACGGCACTTTGGACGACGGCGGAGTTCCCTCCAATGAGGAAGGCAGCTTCAAGGAGCTTTACAAGGCGCTCACTGACGGTGCCTCGTGGCATAAACCTGACCACTACTATCTGCTGGGAGATCTGGAGGATTATGTTAAGACAAAGCTCAGAGCAAATCAGGATTACCTTGATGAACTCAGCTTTGCAAGAAAATGCTGGCTGAATATCTGCTCTGCCGGAAAGTTCTCCTCCGACAGGACAATAAAGGATTATGCAGAAAACATCTGGAAATTATAAGCGATAAAGAAAAGCGTCCTGTTGGGCGCTTTTTTATCAGAGAGCATTCAGGGGTGAAGCTATGGACAAGAGAATTCTTATTATTGACGACGACGAGGACCTGTCCTTTATTATATCAGATATGCTGACAAGCTACGGATATTCTGTGACCTGTGCCAACGATCCGGAGAAAGCTTTTATGCTGCTGGAAGATAAGCCATTCCAGCTCATTCTGCTGGATATTAATCTGCCCGGCACTACAGGCTTTGAGGTATGCAGAGAGCTCAGGCGGGTGTCCACCGTGCCGATAATATTTGCCAGCGCCCGCACCAGTGAAAGTGACAGAATAAGCGGATTTGACATTGGCGGAGACGACTACCTGCCGAAGCCATATTCCATGAAGGAGCTGCTTTCGAGAGTGAATGCTCTGATGCGCAGGAGCTATGGCTTTACAGACAAGGAAGAGATCGTCACCTTCGGAGATGTGAAGGTAAACATCACCTCAAGGAGCGTTACCAAGGCAGGAGAGGCTGTCTCGCTTTCACTGAAAGAATTTGATTTGCTGGCCTGCCTTTGCAGGAACAAGAATTCTGCTTTATCTAAGGACAAGCTTCTGAGCGAGGTGTGGGGGGCATTTTCATCTGTGGAGCCCTCAACGCTGGCGGTACATATCCGATGGCTGAGAGAAAAGCTTGAGGACGACCCGGCAAAGCCTGTGTATATCAAGACCGTATTTAAGGTGGGTTACATTTTGGAGGTCAGGGAATGAAAAGAAAGCTTGCGGCGGCTATGGCCCTATACACTGCAGCTGTGATCCTGCTTGGAATGATCTTTATGCTGCAAAGCAACAAAAAGAATGAGGCTGACAGCAACAGTGAGAGGGTAGTTGCTCTTAACGAGATAGAGCAGCTGTATCTTTCCGGCGAGAATGAGAAGGCTTCTGAGTGCGCAGAAAAGCTAAAAGAGGAAATGCGCTCATCGCAGCCGGAAGAAAAAAGCAGGAGCATGGTGCTTATTTATTCCGGAGCAGCTCTCTGTTTTGGGCTGATCGTTTTTGGATATGTGTATTTTTCTGTTCTGCGGCCCTTTGAGAAGATGAAGCGTTACACTGACGAGATCGCAAAGGGCAACTTTGACCTGCCGCTGAACTATGAGCGCTCAAATTATTTTGGTGACTTTACATGGTCCTTTGACAGTATGCGCAGAGAGATCACAAAAGCGAGAAGGTGCGAGCGTGAAGCGATAGAAAACAACAAGACAGTTATAGCTACGATCTCCCACGACATAAAGACACCGATAGCATCTATCAGGGCGTATGCTGAGGGGCTGGAAGCCAATCTTGACCAGACGCCGGAGATCAGAGCAAAATATCTTTCTGTGCTTATGAGGAAATGCGATGAGGTATCAAGTCTGACAAATGATCTGTTTCTGCACTCATTAGCTGATCTTGACAAGCTGAAGATACATCAGGAATGCTTTGAGCTTTCAGCGTTTATAAAGCAGGCGGTAGATGAGATCACCAATGACAGCAGTGAGATAACTCTTGAACTGCCGGAGGATAAGATCAATGTTATGGCGGACAGAAACAGGCTGATGCAGCTTTGTGAAAACCTGATAAACAACTCCCGCAAGTATGCAGGGACTAAAATTATGATCTCTGTATCAAAAGAGGACGATAACGCTTTGATCGGGTTCAGAGACTTTGGCGGGGGTATCCCTGATGAGGATATGCCGTTTATCACTGATAAATTTTACCGTGGGCGCAACTGCGGAAGAAACCAGGGCTCCGGCCTGGGGCTTTATATAGTGAAGTATATCTGCGAAAGCTCAGGAGGCTCTCTGCGGCTGATAAACTGCAAGGAGGGCGGGCTTTTGGCGGAGGTCAGGCTTCCGGTGAGTTCCTAAAGAGTTCTTAAAGACTTCTTAATAACTTTTGATGTAAACTGAATACAACAAAAGACAAAGAGGTGCTGAAAATGAAAAACGCAATTCTTACAGCAAAGGGATTATGCAAAAGCTTTGCACAGGGCGGAGAGCAGGTCCATGTGCTGACACAAGTGGAGCTGGAGCTTTTTGAGGGCGACTTTACTGTTATAATGGGGGCTTCCGGTTCCGGCAAGTCTACCCTGCTCTATTCTCTCAGCGGAATGGACAGAGCAACTGCCGGAGAGGTCATTTTCAAGAACAGGGATATTACCAAGCTTAAAGAAAAAGAGCTTTCTATGCTGCGCTGCAAGGATTTTGGATTTATTTTCCAGCAGATGCACCTGGTCAGCAATCTGTCACTGTTTGAGAATGTGGTAGTGCCGGGGTATCTGGACAAGGAACGTACTGCTCAGCAGGTAAGAGACTACGCTGATGAGCTGTTGGATAAAATGGGGATCAAGCAGGTCAAGGAGCATCTGCCTTCACAGGTCTCAGGAGGTGAGCAGCAGCGATGTGCTATTGCAAGGGCGGTCATCAACTCCCCTGCTCTGCTGTTTGCTGACGAGCCCACGGGAGCTCTCAACCGCAAGAACACCACAGAGGTACTGAACCTTTTGAGCGGGCTCAATTCTGCCGGGCAGAGCATATTAATGGTAACTCACGATCTTCGGGCAGCGCTCAGAGCAAACAGGATACTCTACTTAGAGGACGGCAGCATTATTGCCTCCCTTGACCTGCCGCCATACTCTGCCGAGGAAGAAAAAAGCCGTGAGACACAGGTGAATGCCTGGCTCTCCTCCCTGCACTGGTAAGGGGGTAGGGTCATGGAGATCAGGACTCTGCTAAAAGCCAATATCAGGCACAAGAAGGGCGCTTTCATAAGTGTTATGATACTGACGCTGATAATTGTTGCGACTGCGGCTACAGCTCTTGGCATCAGGAAGAATTTTTCCAGCGCTTTGGAGCAGGCTCAGGAGGAGATCGGCATTGGCGACTGTAATGTTGAGATAAGCGAAAAATACTATAATGAGGAAATATTAGAAAAGCTCAGGAACCACCCGCTTGTAGACAGAGCAGAGATAAATGACGTCATTGTAAATGTCGGGCAGACCGTCTACCCGGACAGCAAGGACGGCAACTCTTACTTTGCAAGAGAGGTATGTGACGGCCTGAAGCTTTATAATAAGGATTTTGACGGCTTTGAGAGTGAACTCCCTGCTCTTGAAGGCAATGAGATATACCTGCCCTTGGGCCTCAGAGACAAAGCTAACTGCCGGGTGGGAGATACAGTAAAGCTCACTTTTATCACAAAGGAATACGAGTTCAAGATAAAGGGGTTTGTACAGGAGGCTATATTCGGCGGGCAGATGATCGGCTGGAAGCAAGTGTTTATTTCAAACCAGCTTTATAACGAGATAAGAGACTATGTAAACAGCTGTGAGAACAGCGAAAACTATTTTTACAAGTTTATAAAGATATATCAGGCCGGTGATGAGCTTTCCTCAGCTAAGTTCCAGCGGCAGGTCAACCTTGACACAGGCATAATAAACATATCCGCCGGCAGCCTCACAAAAGAGCAGTCTGCGAACTACACCTCGCTTTTTGTATTTATAGTCCTTGACACTGTAATGGGCTTTGCGGCGGTGCTGTTTGTGATAGTGCTGGTAATTATTGCTCACAGCATACGCACTGAAATAGATATGGAATATGAAAACTTAGGTATTCTGAAAGCTCAGGGCTTCACAAACAGGAAGATCGGTTCGATCATTCTTTTGAGATACGCTTTGGCGGAGCTGCTTGGAATGGTATTCGGTGTTGCGGTATCTGTAATACTTGAAAGAACATTAAGTCACATATTCATGGGGATAACTGCTATTCTGCCGGACAAGGGCATTGCGTTTTCAGGCATAGCGTTAGTTATATTGGCGGTACTGGCTCTTTCTGCGCTGGTGGTATTCTTTTCAACCAGAAAGCTGGCGCATATATCTCCGGTACGGGCTATCTCAGGCGGGAGAGATGAGATATATTTCAGCAGCAGACTCAGGCTGCCTATAGCAAAGAGGGGCTTGAACATATCTATTGCTTACAGGGCATTCTCTTCTTCTATGTGGAAATATGCCGGGATAGTTTTCATTTCCGCTCTGCTGGTGTTCTTCACAATAACCGTAAATGTGATAGGTGATGCTGTAGGAAGCCGCTCTGCGGTAGAGGCTATGGGTGTGCAGTTTACAGATGTCAGCTTTCGTATTACTGATACAGAAGGGAAAAACCACATTGAAGAAATTGAAGAAACAGTTGAAAAATATTCCAGGATAGATAAGAAAATATATTCCATACTCCAATATATATCTCTTGAAGGGGAACACATAATTAGTGAGATGTATGTCTACCCGGAAAATATTCCCGGGCTGACAAAGGGCAAGCTTCCCACCTACAGCAACGAGATAATCATAACTAAAATGGTCGCTGACACACTTGAACTAAAAATAGGCGACGAGGTGAGAGTCAGCGGGCGGACCAATGAGGAGAAGTTTATAGTATCGGGGCTGTTTCAGTCAACTAATGATGCGGGATACGCCATTGTAATGAACATGGAGGGTGCAAAACGTTTAAACCCTGAGGCCTACCCTACAACCATAGGCTTTATCCTTGAGGACAAAGCACGCATCAAGGAAATAGCTGCTGAGCTGAATGAAAAATACGGCAGCTTCGGAGAGGCTTCCTCCTTTGACTTTGATGAGGATTTTGGTTCGGATCTGATCGTTCAGGCCTGCAGCGCCTTTAAGCTCATGATATATGTATTCTCCGGAATCTTTGCGCTGGTGGCAATAATCACAGTTTGTTCCAAGGCATTCTTGATGGAACGAACTGACATGGGAATTTACAAGGCTTTAGGCTTTACGGCAGGGCGTTTAAGGGCGCAGTTCACAATCAGATTTTTTATAATCACCGTAATAGGCAGCATTATCGGAGCAGTGGCCGGGCATTTCCTGTCAAATCAACTGATAGACGTTATTTTCAGTATGTTCGGTATAACACATTTTATCTCAAGAAACACCCCTATGACTTATTTTACGGCTGCGGCCTTTGTGTGCCTTTGCACGACGATCTTTGCGTTTATCGTCTCACGGAAGATCAAACGTGTTGACGTGCGTGAGCTTATAGCTGAACAATAAAAAACAGCTGAGCAGTATCTCTGACAGATAGCTGCTCAGCTTTCTTATTTGCTGAGATCAAAGTTCTCCGGGAAACATTCGCTGATAATGGACTTTGCATACCTTTGGGCGTCACGGCGCTGCTCGTCGGTACGGGCGACCCACACAAAGAAATCAGCGCCCATCTCTTTAGCCTTTTTCAGTCTTTTTTCGGTGACACATCTTATATCGCAGGAGATGAAATCAGGCCTTGCGAAGGGCTCCCACATAAAGGGCATTACTCCAAGGTGAGATGAGGCTCTTTCAAAGAGATTGCCCTCGTCGGCTTTGGTCACAAGTATTCCTCTGTAGATATGGGGGGCTTTGAAGCGGAAATACATCATGGAGACAGGGTCGAAGCTCTGGACGGCATAGGGGCCTTTATAGCTTTTGAGAATATGGTAGGCTCTGTCCTCCAAGGTCCATACAGGTGAGCCTCGTTTAAGCTCGATCAGCAGCGGAACTCTGCCATTGACGAATTTGAGGACCTCTGTAAAAAGAGGGATATGCTCGTCGGTATCGGCCAGCCGCAGCTTTGATAGTTCCTCATAGGTGAGATCATACACCAGACCTTTTACTCCGCACATACGCTTTAAGGTCTTATCATGCAAAACGACCACCTTGCCGTCTTTGGAAAGCCGAAGGTCAAGCTCGATAGGGATATTCTTTTCGATTGCCAGCTCGTAGGCCTTCATTGAGTTTTCAGGCACACCGTTCCCATGGAGGCCTCTGTGGGCTATATATTTTCCAAATTTCATTTAATCAACTCCAGTCAAACTAATAATAACTCATTACCGTTCATTTGTCAAGGTCTTGCTGCCGGCAGAAACACCATACATTAATATTTAGGCGGCTGTTATGGTATATGTTAAGCCGAATTTGAAAAAAACAGTGTAAAGAAAACGTTATATTCACAAAATTGTAATAGAATATATCACATAACATACACAATACTATATTATAATAACTTAGTATATTATTGGGACTTTTTTGTTCCGGAAAGGAAAAAATATGATAAAGAAAATGATCGCTGTTTTAGCAGCACTTACTCTTTCCGCTGCGATGCTCACCTCTTGCGGCAGCACTGACAGCTCATCTGATGCAGCTTCAATTGTAGATTCTGCTGCGGCTGAAAGCAGCGCAGATTCTGAAAGCGGTTCAGCGTCCGGCTCCGGCTCCGGCTCAGAGGCTGATGCTTCTTCTCAGGAGGAGATACCTGAGCCCTCTCTTACCATTGACGGTGAGAAGATCGACACAACTGATATTGTGATGTGTACAGTTGACGGCGAAGAGATCGGCTTTGATATGTTCAGATACTACTATTTCTATGTCATGAAAGGAATGGGCATTACTGAGGAAATGCTTGCTGAGGAAGAGCTTTTCAAGTCCTTTATGGACGCAGTTGAATTACAGTTCAAGCGTGACTACACTACGATTCATCTGGCAAAGGAAAACGGTATCGTTCTGGACGACGAGCACAAGAAAAACATTGATGACAAAATTGCTCAGATCAAGAGCGGTTATGATGATGAAGCTGCATATGAGACAGATTTGAAGAGATCCTACCTGACAGAGGCTGTTTACAGAAGAATGCTTGAGATTGCAGAGCTCTACAGTATGGTGGAGGAAACACTTCTCACCAATGACGGTAAATATGCCACCTCTAAGGAGGATTTCAAGAAGATAGTTCAGGATAACAACGAGTATTCGAGAGTTATCCACATTCTGGTTCCCTACTATTCTCAGGCTGAGATAACTGATGAAGAAACAAATTCTTCTTATGAGGGCATGAGCCTTGCTGAAAAATCCTCTGCCAAGCAGACTGCTTACAATGCTCTTTCAGAGGAAGATCAGGAGAAGGTAAAAGCTGAAGCCAAGAAGGTCGCTGATGAGGTGCTTAAAAAGGCCAAGGACGGCGAAGATTTCAGCAAGCTTATCACTGAATACGGCTGGGATCCTGGCATGGAGGCTTCTCCTGACGGATATTATATCAACAAGGAGTCTACCTTTGTTGAGGAGTTCAAGAACGAGGCCTTCAGGCTTAAAGAGAATGAGATCAGTGATCTGATCGAAAATACTTCCTTCGGCTGGTTCATAATAAAGAGGCTCCCTGTTGACATGGATTATGTTGAAAAGAATATAAAAAATATGATCCTTGAATATGATACTCCTAAGATCAACGAAATGTTCAACGA
The DNA here is from genome assembly GCA_902797485.1 of uncultured Ruminococcus sp. Lineage (GTDB taxonomy): Bacteria > Bacillota > Clostridia > Oscillospirales > Ruminococcaceae > FB2012. Next base: position 21,817 of record CADBTF010000138.1, read on the forward strand.
GCTTGTTGAAAACATGGAGTTCAAGGGCAGTGAGTATTTTGAGAAGCTGAAAGCAGACAGCATAACCTAAAATATAAGCATATATAAAAAGCGGTTGAGCACAGGGCTCAGCCGCTTTTCTTGTTCTTATTATTTATCGTTATCGTCGATCTTCAGGTATTTGAGCTGCAGGTAGATAAAGTAGGCTACGCTGTAGATCGTGATAAGCATGATTATCGCAAACAATGCCCATTTGAATTCAGTGGAGCGGTAGAAAGAGCTTGCAACTTTCAGGGTGGATTTAGACTGGGAACGTGTGACGGTAGATGTCGCTATAAGGTCAATGGAGGCGAGGGTCTCGCCGTTGTAGGTGAGCTCCAGGGTTCCGAGAATATCGCCCTTTTCGATAGGCGCCACCACATTGTTTAAAACTGAGATCTTTTTGCCGACGGTATCTGTGGGAATGTCTATAGGCCACAGCATACTGCAGCCGGCGGCGGGCTTCAGGTTTACATAGTCCGCTTCATTGCCATACTCAACAGTAACATCTGTCATTTCGCTGTTGGGGTTGATGAAATCAGTGATCGTCAGGTGATTGAAGGCCCAGTCATAGAGGGCAGAATGGTCCAGCATACTGTAATAGACGTAGTCATCGCCGTAAATAGAATCCGGGTCCTGCTCGCCTTTGTTTACATCTGAGGGAGTTTTTTCGATTGGGGCATTCAGTGAGACCACAAGATAGCTATAGCCGTCATAGCTGGCTAAGGAGGCAAGGCATCTTCCGGAGGAATCCTGAACAGAGCTTTTTAGTCCGTCCGCCTTGGCGTAGTAGTATGAGGAGAAGGAAGTCACAAGGTAGTTGTCGTTGTAGATCGTGGTGCCGTCGGGGTGAATGTCGGTGGCTTCAAGCTTGTAGTTTTCCAGCATACATATTTTCTGGAAGATCGGATATTTATTTACTATATATCGGCAAAGCTTTGACATATCCTTGGCGGTGGAATAATTCTGGACCACCGAGAAGCCGTGGGCGCTGGAAAATTTGGTATTCTCCATTCCCAGCTCTGCGGCCTTATCATTCATTTTTGTGGTAAAGTCATGGAGGGACTCAGCCATGTTCATGGCGGTGATATTGGCTGCCTCACAGGAGGAGCAAAGCACCATAGAGACAAGGATATCGTAATAGCTGACTTCTTCATTCGGTCTTATATCCGCTGTAGGTGCGCCGGTATCATAGAGCTCATCATAGGCCTCGCTGCCGGCAGAGATATAGGTCTCTTTGAGGCTCTTTTCGTTGCCCTCAAACTTATCGAGGATAAGTGCGCAAGTCATAAGCTGGGTCAGGTAGCCGGGGGCAAGCTTTTCCTCGCTGTTGATATCAACAAGTGCTTCGCCGGTCTCGGTATTGACCATATAGATCGACGGCGAGTAAAAATAGATTGGAACAAGATTATCGTTTTCGTCCTTGCCGTTAGTGGGTGTAAAAACCACCGCCGAGGCAGTCAGCGGGAAGGCCAGCGTAAAAGCAAGCATTATAGTAAAAATAAGACAAAGTCTTTTTAGTAATTTCATTATTATAATTATACCTTTCTCCCGGTTCAGGCGAATCAAGACATGACCGGGATATATTTCAGCCTCCAGCCCTGTATACTATTGAATTGGCTTTCTTTCCAACTCTTTCAACAACATTCAGGTATGTAAGCAGGTTTAACATAGTTTGTGCAATATTAAGTCTGATGCGGGCAGCCTTAGCAAAATCGGCGGAGGTGAA
>CADBTF010000139.1 GCA_902797485.1 uncultured Ruminococcus sp.
AATTGCTTCTTTGCGAACTTCGCAAAAGCATATATTCGACTTTTACTCGTTCTCAAAGTGCAATTTCTAATGTCGTTTACTATAATAGTTTCAAAATAATATCATAGTGTTTAAAAAAGATAAAATGCTATTGCATTTTAGCAGAAAGGGTGTTATAATGTTGATTGAGCGCAAATAAATATACAAGCGCTGTAAAGATAAATAGTTGAGGAGAATCAAAATGAAGCTTAGGAAAACAAGCCCCTTGATGAGGTTCTGGCTGATAGTTGGGTTTGGCTTTTTAATGACTTACGATGTGGCTATCTTCGGAGATAACGCAGCATACGGAGACGGCATGATCTGGCTGTTCAGGGTGTTGATGATCATCAGTACTGTTGGTCTGTGGGCTTCGATATGGGTTTCGGTGAAGGAATACGGAAAGCTTGAAAAGCCCTTGAGTGTCAAGCCGATAATCTTTGCACTTGTGCTGGCGCTGCAATCCTATGTGGCGTCGGAGCTGTGCATGAATGCCTTTATTTTCAAGGCCAACCTGATATATAATCTGCTGGGGTATGTAATGTACGCTGTGCCCTTTCTGCTGGGAGCTGTGGTGCTCAAAAGGCCCAAGATCTGGTTTATTATCGTAGAGGTGCTGTTTGCATTCTATTCGGTGATGCAGTATTACATCACCAGCTTCCGGGGGGCGCCCATCAAGTTTACCGACCTGCAAAACCTGCGGAGCGCTTTGGACGTTAAAAGCGAATATCACTTTTTTATCTCCTATACTATAGTTGCTGTGCTTCTTCAGACTGCTGCTGTTATATTCCTGACAGCTGTGACAAGGCTGGAAACAGAGCACAACAAGCCCCGGCTTGTGACCTTGGGGAGCTGCGGTATAGCTGTGCTGGGATTTCTGCTTCTGAGCAGCCCTACTTATGACTGGGGTATCCGCAACAGAGTTATCCGCCTGAATTTTTCCGGAGCAGAGGACAGCCAGACCTCCCGGGAGGTGGGGAGCCTTTTGATGTTCTACTACGACGGGGTCTACAACCACGTCAAGGTGCCGGAGGGCTATTCCACAGAAAAGGCTGAGGAAATAATCGACCGGTACACCCAAAAGGAACCGGAAAAGAAAACACCGGTCATCATAGGCATACTTAACGAAAGCTTTGCGGATTATAACCATGTGGCTCCTATCACCACAAACAAGGATTATCTGTACAACTGGCACAAGCTGCAAAGCGAGGCCGTTACCGGCTACGTCACTGTTTCACCCTACGGCGGCTACACCTGCAATTCGGAGTATGAGTTCCTGACAGGCAACACCATGCACTTCCTGCCGCTGGGCTCTGCGGTGTATACCAACTATCTGGATTCAAAGCAGGATTCGATAGTCTCAGCATTTAATAAGATGAATTATCAGACTGTTTCCTTTACTCCGTGCAATGAGGTGCTCTGGAATATCGGAGATGCTTATGAATATCTGGGCTTCAGGACCAAGTATTTCAAGAGCAATATCGGAATTGACGAGAGCTTCACCTATAACGATGAGCCTGCTGACCAGGCTATATATGACAGGCTGTATGAGGTAGTGGATAATCGGAACAAGGACCAGGGAATGTTTGTGTGGATAACCACCATGCAGAACCACGCTCCGTATAATGAGGACATTCCCGGGGGGCTGGAGCTCACAAGCCATGACAATATGTATGCTGAGAGGTATCTTAATTCTATATGCCTGGCGGACAAGGCTTTGGGCGATCTGATCGACCACTACCGTGATTACGACGAGGAAGTCGTGATCGTGATGTTCGGAGACCACTACCCCCACATCGAGGGCTGGGCCGATGAGCTTTACGGCAAGTCTCTGGCAGATATGGACACGGAGGAATACTCCAGGCTCCACCAGACACCGTTTATAATCTGGAGCAACCGCAGCAGCAAGGCGGAAACTATCGAGAACATAAGCCTGAATTATCTCTCGAACGAGATGTTCAAAATGGCAGGGCTGCCGCTGACACCTGTACAGCAGGAGTTGGAGCATATCAGAGAGAGCTTGCCTATAGTGTCGGCCTTCTGCACAAGGAGCTCCGACGGAGCATGGCACCGCACAGGCGATGAGTTGGGCAGCTATTCGGATATACTGAATGAATATGCCACTATGCAATACTACAGAATGTTTGATAAGGACAGGCGAGCCTTGAAAGGTGAGTAATTTAGGGGCGCAGGGGAGATTTCTCCTCGAATGAACTCGGACAAATCGGGGGGTCAACCCCATTAAAGATAGGAGGTTATAATATGGCACTGAGAGAATCCGGAGAGGACTATTTGGAGACTATACTTATTTTGCAGGAGCGGACCGGCTATGTGCGCTCTATTGATGTGGCAAATGAGCTTGGCTATTCAAAGCCTTCTATTAGCCGTGCAATGGGTATACTCAAGGAGAATGGCTTTATAACCGTTGAGAGAGACGGGCAGATAAAGCTGACAGATGAGGGCATGAAACGTGCTAACGGCGTGTATGACAGGCACAAGCTGCTGACTAAGTTTTTGAACAAGGTGCTGGGTGTCAGTGAGGAAAATTCCGACGAGGACGCCTGTCGCATTGAGCACGTTATCAGTCAGGAGACCTTTGAGAAGCTTGGTGCCTTTGTTGATGAGTATTTAGCTGCGAAATAAGTGTCTGATTTTTAGTATTGCCGAAGAATGATCCGGACCTGTGCCGGGTCATTTTTTATGAACAAAAATCAATATTCATAAAACATAGCTTTCTGTCCATAATAGATATGAGCGGATAAAAATACAAAGGGAAAGCAGGCGGGATCATGACACTGGAAGAAATGATAGATAACAGCAGCAGGCAGTGCTCGCTGAGAGTCAGCATTGACAGAAAGGCGGCAGGCCGTGGCAGAGTGCTGTTGAAAAACATCAGAGCGGAATTTAAAAGCGGAGACTTTGTGCTTATCCTTGGGGGCTCAGGCACAGGCAAGACCACGCTGGTAAAGGCCATTCTCGGAGAGGACAAGGCAGAGGGCAGCATTATTTTGGACGGGCAGGACCTTTACAAAAATCTCCGGCAGATGAGGGGGAGCATTTCTATCGTGCCTCAGTTTCTGACCCTCCGGCTGAATGATACCGTCCGCTCCACCCTTGAGGACACCGCAGCTATTAAGCTGGGGAGGGTGCTTTCGAGAGGGGAGCAGCGCAGAAGGGTGGATCATGTGCTGGAAAGCCTTGGAATTACCGAGCAGCAGAACAAGTATATCTCACAGCTCAGCGGTGGCCAGCAGAAGAAGGTGGCTGTTGCGGATCAGCTGATCGGATTTCAGCAGGTGTTTATCTGTGACGAGCCTGATTCCGGCCTTGATGCAGCCTCCCGCATACAGCAGATGGAGATACTGAGAGAGATCTCCCGCCGGGGGCGGATAGTAATGGTTATCTCCCATGAGCCGGACGACGCCGCTTTAGAGGACGGGCCGCTGTTTGATAAGGTGATAGTTCTTGCCAAAAGCGACAGCGATACGGCGGGGCAGATGGCCTTTTGCGGCAGCGCCAAGGAGGCTCTGAGCTATTTCGGAGTGGGGCGGTTACAGGATATAATGCTGCTGCTCAATCCCGTTTCAGAGGGGGGCTGCGGCAGGGCAGATGAATTTATAAGGGGCTTTGCCCGCAGGCAGGGAGTGTGAATGGAGAGCGCAGCCTTTTGTGTCCAGACAGGGGTATATTTCAGGAAGCTGAAACGCATAGCCCGCCGGGAGAGATACTATAAATTCATACTCTTTGCGCTGGTGATAGCCTTTGTGGTGGCGGCTGTTGTGGGCGGGGATATGTTTGTCAACTACGAGAGCACAAAGTCCGGCTTCTTTTCAATAACCTCCTCTGCTATCTGGATAGGGATATTCAATTCAATACAAAGTGTCTGCCGGGAGCACAGGATAATCCGCTCGGAATACCGTTCGGGGCTGAGGCTGTCGGCTTACATTACTGCCCATGCGCTTTGGCAGCTGCTGATCTCGTTTGTGCAGTCGGTGATAATTTTTGCGGCGAGCCTTGTCTTTGTGGATTATGGCGGTGAGGGGCTGGTGCTGCCCGCCAAGGCTGAATACTTTATAACTGTTTTTCTGCTCTGCTACGGTGCGGATATGCTGGGGCTGATGATCTCCTCCATAGCCTTTGATGCCACAAACGCCATGACGATAATGCCCTTTGTGCTGATATTGCAGCTTATAATGAGCGGAGTGCTCTTTGACCTCTCGGGCTGGAGCGAAATGGTGAGCTGTCTGACATTCAGCAAATGGGGTATGTGTGCCTTCGGAGCCACCGCTGACCTCAACAGCCATGAGCTCCCTCTGCGGCTGAATGAAGCCTTCCCGAATGTGGTGCGGCTGGCTGAGGAGGGCTGCTACAGCCACACCCCGGAAAACCTGCTTTTCTCCTGGGGCATGATGATCTGGATAACTGCCTTCTGTTTTGCAGTCAGCATTATCACTTTAAAGCTGAAAAACAGAGACTACTGATACAGTTTGCTTTGCACTATTATCCTGACGTTCTTTCAGGCTGCGGCGTGATGTGCTAATACTGCTGCTTCCTTCGCTGTGAATGGGGGTTGACATTTTTATGCAGATAGTGTAAAATGGATTTATCTTAATTTGGCTTGAAGGGCAAGGAAGGGTCAGACCGGTATGGCGAAAATATGTAAATCCTGCGGAAACTATTATAAGGGCAGCTATTGTGAAAAGTGCGGCTACGGCAAGCCGGAGAACAGATCAAAGGTGCTGGAAAAGTATAAGAAGGCCACACCCAAAAAGCCTGTGCGGTTCATGACCGGCGAAGAAAAGGCCGCCGTTAAGCTGACGCCAAAGGCCTCTGCCAATGAAAAGCGTGTAGACCCTAATGCCAGAAGAAACCTGCTGCTGGCGGTGGTCGTTGTAACTGTCGGAGTCATCGTGTTTGTGCTGATAAGCAGGGGGCTGCTGTTTTCAAATAAGAAAGAGGACGTTATAAACCAGTATTACACTGCGCTGGAAAATAACGACTTTGATAAGTTTATTGACACTATGCCAAGCGAGATAAAGGACGTCTACAAAAACGAGCGCAAGGAGCTTGACCTGAGCGGAGAGGACTATATGCGCAGGTTCAAGGAGCCCTTGAAGGAGGTATACGGCGATGGCCTGACTGTCAGTGCTACCCTCGGCAGGGAGGAGCAGCTGGACAAGGAAAAGGATTCGGCGGTCTTTGACCTGACTGCATACAAAGAGCATTACGGCTCTGCACCAAGCGTCAGCGAGGTATATATCGTTTATGTGGAGGTAAAGTATTCCGGGAGCCTGAAAACCGAGACTGTCCAGTACCAGTGCTATATTGCCAAGACCGGCTGGAAGTGGAAGATCTTCAACATGGAGTATGACCCCGGCATAGTGACCCCGGAGGAGAGCATACAGGCATAGTTCCACGACAGGTATAAGGAGCGCTTTGACGCTCCTTTTTTTATGCAGATCTGTAAAAAAGCTCTTGCAAATATCCGGTGTATAGTGTATAATGTATTTGAATAATTGACAACTAAATTAAAGCGGTGATATTATGAGTATGATTATCAAAAATGAGATCAGCGAGGGAAGGAGCTTCCTCGGGATCGAATTCGGTTCCACAAGAGTTAAGGCAGTGCTTATTGACGGCAGCTCTGCTCCTATAGCATCAGGGGCCTTTGATTGGGAGAACCGGCTTGAAAACGGCATCTGGACCTACCCGCTTGAGCTGATACACAGCGCTTTGCAGGGGGCTTATGCTGCTCTTGCGGAGGACGTGGCTGCCCGTTATGGGGTAAAGCTCACACGTCTGGCGGGACTGGGCATCTCCGGAATGATGCACGGCTATATGCCCTTTGACAGTGAGGGCAGGCTGCTTGTGCCCTTCCGCACCTGGCGCAACACCATGACTGCTGCGGCAGCGGAGGAACTCAGCCGGGAGCTGGGCTTCAATATCCCCCAGCGCTGGAGCATTGCACATCTTTATCAGGCGGTTCTCAACGGCGAGGAACACACCGGGAGCATTGCATATATCAACACTTTGGCTGGGTATATCCATTTTCTGCTGACCGGCAGGAGAGAGGCAGGCATAGGCGAGGCATCGGGTATCTTCCCTATCAAGGATATGGATTATAATGCTGAATACCTGGCTAAGACAGAGGCGCTGCTTTCTGCCAAGGGCTTCAACAGGCGGCTGAGAGATGTTCTGCCGGAGGTGCGTTTGGCGGGAGCCAAGGGCGCAGTCCTCACTGAGGAGGGAGCCAGGCTTCTTGACCCCACCGGCACTCTTATGCCGGGAGTGCCGGTCTGCCCGCCGGAGGGCGACGCAGGCACCGGCATGACAGCCACAAATTCTGTCCGCCGGAGGACAGGCAACATCTCTGCGGGGACTTCGATCTTTTCTATGCTGGTGCTGGACAAGCCCCTTTCCGCACCCCATGAGGATATTGACATCGTCACCACCCCGGACGGCTCTGATGTGGCAATGGTACACTGCAACAACTGCTGCTCGGAGATAGATATGTGGGTCAGAATGTTCGGTGAATTTGCAGAGCTTGCAGGCGCACCTATGGATAAGTCTGCACTTTATGAGACACTGTACAAAAACGCCTTGGCAGCTCCTGCGGATTGCTGCGGAGCGGCGGCCTGCAACTTTATTTCCGGCGAGCCGGTGGCTCATGTGGAGGCCGGCAGGCCGATGTACACCCGTGAGCCTGACAGGGCAGTGACCCTTGGAGGATTTTTCCGGGCTCAGCTCTACTCCACCTTTGCCACTCTGCGGCTGGGGAATGAGGTGCTCTTTAAGGAGGAAAATGTCAAGGCGGAGCGCTTTAACGGTCACGGCGGGCTGTTCAAGGTGGCTGGGGTGGCTTCCCAGCTTATGGCGGACGCTCTTGGAGTGCCGGTGGCAGTCATGACAACTGCCGGTGAGGGCGGTGCCTGGGGAATGGCGCTGCTGGCACAATATGCTGTTATGGGCGAGGGTATGTCTCTTGCTGACTGGCTGGACGAGAAGGTGTTTGCTTCTGCCAAGGCAGAGGTCTCCCGGCCGGAGGAGCAGGGCGCCAAGGGCTTTGAAGAATTTATGAGAGGCTACAAGCGGCTGCTTGGATATGAGAGAAACTGATACTGAAAGGAAATAAACATCATGCTGGAAGAACTGAAGAAAAAGGTCTGCGAGGCTAATCTGCTGCTGCCCAAATACGGGCTTGTTACCTTTACCTGGGGAAATGTCTCCGGGGTGGACAGAGAAAGCGGGCTTATGGTGATAAAGCCCTCCGGTGTTGAATACGATACTATGTCTCCGGAGGATATGGTTGCAGTAAGCTTAGAGACCGGAGAAAGAGTGGAGGGAAAGTACCGCCCCTCCAGTGACACTCCCACTCATCTTGAGCTTTACCGCAGATTTCCTGAACTGGGGGGCATCTGCCACACCCACAGCAGGTGGGCTGTATCCTTTGCTCAGGCGGGCAGGGGAGTGATACCAATGGGGACCACCCATGCGGATTATTTCTACGGGGAGATACCCTGCACCCGTGCCATGACTGCGGCGGAGATAAATGGCGAATACGAAAAGGAGACTGCCACTGTTATAATTGAAGCCTTTGAGGGTATCGACCCTCTGACTGTACCGGCGGTGCTTGTCAGAAGCCACGGGCCATTCACCTGGGGGCGTGACCCTTTTGAATCTGTACACAATGCGGTGGTGCTGGAAGAAGCGGCCTTCATGAATTTCCACGCTCATATGCTTTCGCCGGAAATGGGGAGAGTGAGCCAGGAGCTTTTGGACAGGCACTATCTCAGGAAGCACGGTAAAAACGCCTATTACGGACAGGTAAAGGAGGAATAGCAATGATCTACAAAAACCCGGTAGTTAAGGGGTTTTATCCTGACCCAAGTGTTTGCTTTGCCAACGGGAAATACTATATGGTGTGCAGTTCATTCCAGTATTTTCCGGGAGTGCCGCTGTTTGAGAGCGATAACCTTGTGAACTGGAAGCAGATAGGCTATGTGCTGACAAGGACGAGCCAGGTAATGCTTGACAAGATAAATTCCTCCGGGGGAGTTTTTGCTCCCACGATCCGCTATAATAATGGGCGGTTCTATGTTGTGACTACCAATGATACCACCAATCAGAATTTCTATGTTTACACTGATAACATTTACGGTGAATGGTCTGAGCCTATTTATGTAGATCAGGGCGGCATTGACCCATCACTGTATTTTGAAAAGAATAAGTGCTATTTCATGTCCAACGGCGAGGACGATAACGGCGTAGGCGGAGTAGTTCAGTGCGAGATAGATATTGAGACCGGCAGGAAGCTTTCAGAGAGCAAGTGTATCTGGCAGGGCAGCGGCGGGCGCTACCTTGAGAGCCCTCACCTGTACAAAATAGGCCGCTGGTACTACCTTATGGCGGCTGAGGGCGGCACTGAATACGGCCACATGATAACCTGCGCACGTTCACGCTCAATTTGGGGCAAGTATGTGCGCAACCCCAACAACCCGATACTTACCAACCGCAACAAGGCACCTTATATTATACAGGGCATAGGCCACGGTGAGCTCATTCAGGCGCCTAACGGAGACTGGTTTATCATAAGCCTCGGGTTCCGGCAGATACACATCTGGATGCCTTTCCACAATCTGGGGCGGGAGGTGTTCCTGACACCTGCAAGCTTCACTGACGACGGTTGGTTCACTGCCGGCACAGACGGCACCACTGATGAAAGCTACGAAATGAAGGGTGACTTTGAGCAGGATGAGAAGAACCGCTTCACCTTTGAGAGCACCGACTGGAATATAGACTGGAGCTACATGAGAAAGCCAAACCTGAAAAAATACGAGCTGGGCCGGAACAAGG
>CADBTF010000140.1 GCA_902797485.1 uncultured Ruminococcus sp.
CCTCACCCCCGCAAGGATACTTGTCTCCTTTGTGGTGGCAGGCACCGTTCTCTCCGCCCTTGGCCTCTATGAGCCTTTGGTCAGCTTTGCAGGTGCAGGCGCCACTGTTCCGCTCACCGGCTTCGGGCACCTGCTTTCCTCTGGCGTCCGCTCCGCTGTTGAGGAGCAGGGCTTTCTCGGTATCTTTTCCGGAGGGCTCACCAGCTGCGCCGCCGGAGTTACCGCCGCTATGTTATTCTCATTCATCGCCTCACTGTTTGCAAAAAGCACCCAGAAAATGTAAATATAAAAACACCCCCGCCGGCAAATTATACCGGTGAGGGGGTGCAATACTTATATACTCAGCTCTTGTCAAAGCCGCCCTTGTCAAAGAACAGCTCTCTGATAACCAGTGCGCAGCCGGATAAAAACCTGTGCTTATCCTCGATTATCGACTGCTCGATCTTAGATGCCACTCTTGAACCGCCTATGGCAGTCACATGATTTTTCAGCATTTCAAAGAATGTGTCGTCAGCCTGATTAGAACTGAACCTGAAATGATGCAGAACTATCTTCTGCGGGTTCGTAGAAAAATACAGATTGTTGAGCAGCACAGCCATAAGCTCCAAGGTCCTGTCAACTATCCTGTTCACCGGCTCATCACCCTTGGTGTAGGCAGTGTATATATCCTCAAACCTGATCTTTGACTTGTCTCCGTTGGTGATCTTGTAAAGCGCCGGAGTGCTCTCCTTTGAGTACACACTCCCGACCTTTCTGATTATCGCCTGGGGTGTAAGCTCATTCTCAACGCAGCCCCTTCTGCCGCAGGCACATCTGTCAGAGGCATTCGGGTCAATTATTATCTTATCTACGAAGCCTGTTCTGTTATCGTATGATACGATCGGGTCATTGAGATTTGTTACTACAAAGTGTATAGTAGCACCGTACTGCAAAAACGCAATATTTCTTCTGTTCGGGTCCTTGGACTTCAGAAAGTCTATGTTAGCCATAGCTGTGCCCTTAACAGAGTTATCAAATACTACCGGTATTTCTGTCCTTTTCTCTGCGTAAGCCCACAGCTTGTTATAATCCGGCACTCCCTCCGGAGCATTTATATCCAGCCTTGAATACATAGTCGGGAAAATGCCGATACCGATGCCTAAGATAGATTCCTTTTCCAGGCAGTTATCGTCTAAGACCTCTCTTATGGAGTTCTCGATAAAATCAAATATCTCTTTTCTGTCGGTGGAGGGCTTGATGCTCAGATTTCTTTTATCCAGCACATCACCTGCCAGTGTTGATAACCCAACGCTGACAACGTCCTCCTCTACTATAACTCCCACTGCAAACTTGTAGTGATGATTTATGTCTATAAGTATTTTCTTTCTGCCTCTCGGAGCCTTTTCGGTAACGTGCTTGTATTCGCCTATTTCCTGAATAACTCCCTGCTCGATCATCTCATTGGTGATAATAGTAACAGCAGCCCTTGTAAGCTCCAGCATACCAGCAATGTCAATACGAGAGGTAGGCCCTCGCTGCTTTAAAATTTTAAGCACCTGCATTCTGTTTCTTCGTTTCAGATCAAGTTTACTTATACCGTGCTGTTCCATATTATTACCTCACCCTCTGCTTTATATACTACTGTCCCCTATACTGTTTTCTTTCAGCATAAACCTCAAAATTATTCATCTGCTTTTCAAGCCGGATAATGATTATAGCTATACACAAAAAAATTCTGTGTTTAAAATTATAACAAACATTTATGAAATTATTGTTAATCATTAGTAACAATAAAACTAAATATTCAGACAAAGCCCACAGTAACCGCCTGAAAAGTTGAAAGAATTGCCTCAATTATACCCAATGACCATTCTGAAAAAAGCAGCACCTCACATCTGCTGTGCGGTGCTGCTTTGCATTATCTGTTGTTTACTGCCTCCGGGTACATATCATGCTGAGTGAGCCTGTCCCAGGCCACCTGCTCCCATTTTGTGCCGGGCTTGCCGTAATTGCAGTAAGGGTCAATGGATATCCCTCCTCTGGGCAGGAACTTTCCCCAGACCTCGATATATCTGGGCTCCATAAGCTTTATAAGATCGTTCATGATTATGTTCACACAGTCCTCATGAAAATCCCCGTGATTTCGGAAGCTGAAAAGATAAAGCTTCAAGGACTTGCTCTCTACCATTTTAATATCCGGCACATAAGAAATATATATCGCCGCAAAATCCGGCTGGCCGGTTATAGGGCAAAGAGATGTAAACTCCGGGCAGTTGAATTTCACAAAGTAATCCCTGTCCGGGTGCTTGTTCGGAAAGGTCTCAAGCATTTCCGGCGCATAGTCGGTCTTGTAATCGGTCTTTTTTCCCAGCAGCGAAACACTGCCTATCTCATTTTCATTTCTCCCGCTCATATCATTTATCCTTTCATATCTTTCTAAAAATATTCCCCGCCAGGCTCGACGGGGAATAATATTTCTTTTTCAGCTTGCAGTCATTCGTCCTCCGGCTCGGTGTCTTCCTCAACGACCTCTCCGGATTCCTCTGCCTTGGCAGCAGCCTCCTGCTCTGCCAGCTCCTCATCAGAGGGCTGCTCGATCTCGGTTATCTCAGCGTCCTCCTCATGCTCTGCTCTGGTGAAGGTAACTACCCTGCTGTCCTCACCTTGCAGCTTCATCATTCTGACACCGGTGGCATATCTGCCCATGATGCGTACATCTGAGGCCCTCAGCCTGATGATTATTCCGTCAGAGGAGATCATGATGATATCGTCCTCATCGTCCACTACCTTGATGCCGCAGACATATCCCTTGTCATCGTTAGCCTTATAATTCAGCCTGCCGTAGCCGCCGCGGTTCTGAACAGCATAAGCATCAAGAGCAGTGCGTCTGCCAAGTCCCTTTTCAGAGACCGTCAGCACGCTTGCGCCCTCTCTCACTCTCGCCATAGAAACCACATAGTCTCCCTCTCTCAGCTTGATAGCCTTGACACCGTGAGCCGAGCGGGACATTGCTCTTATCTTCTGCTCCTCAACTCTTATAGCCATACCGTTATGTGTAGCTATGATAAGCTGGTCGCTGCCGCCGGTCATTCTCACACCTGCTATCTCGTCGCCCTCATCAAGTCCGATAGCTATGAGCCCGTTCTTTCTTACGTTCTTATATGCCGAAAGAGGCGTGCGCTTGATCTTGCCGTTTTTAGTCACCATGATGATAAACTTCTCACCGGAGAAATCCTCTGTTTTTATCATCTGTGCTATCTTTTCATTTTCTTTGAGCGGGAGCAGATTAATAATGTTGCTGCCCCTTGCATTCTTAGCGCCCTCCGGCAGCTCATAGCATTTCAGCCGGTACATGATGCCCAGATTTGAAATAAACAGTATATGGTCATGGGTGGAGCAGATATTCATTTCGGTAACAAAATCGTCCTCTCTCTGCTTAACACCCGAAACACCTCTGCCGCCGCGGTTCTGTGCCTTGTAGCTTGAAATGGGAGTTCTCTTGATGTAGCCGTTGTTGGTGTAGGTAACAACACTTTCCTCCACAGGTATCAGGTCCTCAATGTCAACCTCTCCGCTGACATTCTCTATCATAGTGCGCCTTTCATCACCAAATTTCTTCTGTATCTCCTCGACCTCCTGAATGATGATATCCAGCACTCTCTGATGATTAGCCAGTATATCCTCATAATCAGCTATCTTGGCTTCTATCTCTGCCAACTCGTCCAGTATCTTCTGTGTTTCAAGACCGGTCAGCCGGCCAAGTATCATATTGGCAATGTGGTCAGCCTGTATCTCAGAAAGAGCAAATCTTGCAATGAGCCTGTCCTTGCCTTCCGGGATATTCTTCGAGGTCTTCATTATCTCGATGACTTCGTCTATATTATCCAGTGCGATCTTCAATCCCCGGAGAATATGGTCTCTCTCCTTAGCCTTTCTCAGATCGTATCTTGTGCGCCTTTCAATTACCTCCACCTGGAAATTTATATACTGCTCCAGGCACTCTTTAAGCGTCAGTATCTTGGGGATACCGTTCACCAGCGCCAGCATGATAACTCCCACTGTATCCTGCAGCTGAGTGTATGAGAACAGCTTGTTGAGCACCACGTCAGGGATAGCGTCCTTTTTCAGCTCGATAACTATTCTCATGCCGTCTCTGTCGCTCTCATCTCTCAGGTCGTGTATTCCTTCGACCCTCTTATCCTTGACCAGATTAGCGATAGATTCCAGCAGCCTGCTCTTTATTACCATATACGGTATCTCACTGACGATAATGCAGTTTCTGCCGTGTATTTCTTCTATCCTCGTCTTTGAGCGGAGAGTTATCTTTCCTCTGCCGGTTCCGTAAGCAGCCCTTATGCCGGCTCTGCCCATGATGATGCCGCCAGTCGGGAAATCAGGCCCCTTGATGCACTCCATAAGCTGGTCCAATGTGCAGTCAGGGTCTTTAACTATCAGCTTCATTCCCTCAATGATCTCATTGAGATTATGGGGCGGGATATTTGTCGCCATACCTACAGCGATACCGACAGAGCCGTTGCAGAGCAGGTTCGGGAATCTGCTGGGAAGCACCACAGGCTCCTTTAAACGGTCATCATAGTTAGACTGAAAATCAACTGTCTCTTTGTTGATATCCGACAGCATATACAGCGACATCTTTGACATTCTTGACTCAGTATAACGGTAAGCCGCCGGAGGGTCTCCGTCAATGGAGCCGAAGTTTCCATGCCCGTCCACCATAGGGTATCTCAGTGAGAAATTCTGGGCCAGTCTTACCATAGCGTCATAAACAGATGCGTCACCGTGAGGGTGATATTTACCCAGCACGTTACCGACTGTGTCTGCGCACTTACGGTATGGCTTGTCCGGGTAAAGCCCGTTTTCATACATAGTATACAGTATTCTTCTGTGAACAGGCTTCAACCCGTCCCTGACATCAGGCAGTGCACGGGATACTATAACAGCCATGGAATACTGCAAAAAGCTCTCCTGCATTATACTGTTTACGTCCGACTTTATAACTGTTGAATTTTCAGCAAACAAAATACCAACCTCTTTCAAACTCAGGCTATGCGCCCTTGTCTATTATTTACCAACTGTTTCGTTGATCTTCAGCTTTTCTCTTACAAGCTTCATCTGCTCATCATTCATGCACCTTTTCGGCAGCACATAAATAGTCGCCTTCTTGACTATCACCACAAACTTATCGTTTTTCTCCACTGCGTCCAGCAGCGGGTCATCAAGCTCAAACTCCTGGGGAGGTATCTCCTCAAAATCCTCGGCGTTCCTTTCCTCCTCCGGAACTATGGTCTCGATCTTAAATCTGTCATCAAACAGCGTAAAGATATATCTGTCGTCCTCCAGCATTTTCAGCGCATCCATGAGCGAGCGCCTTATCTTTACATTGTTATACCAGATCATAGCCACCGCAGCTGCACAAACTCCGAAGAGTATGTAATTCATCACCTGATCGGGATAAATAAACGACGATACCAAAAACCCGATACCCAGCAGCCCGAAGCCCACACTCTTTATAACATTTCTCTTAAAGACATATCTTCTCTGAAATGTCCTGAAAGCGTCGTCCTCCTCAGGTATAGTCACATTGAATTCAAACTGACACAACGAAGGGCTTTCAGCCTTGACTATCTCATTTTCCTCCAAGCTCAGACCCTCCCAATAATCAATTAAACATCAAGGTCCTTGGCGTACTGTGCGTTCTTCTCAATAAACTCACGTCTGGGCTGGACCTTGTCGCCCATAAGTATCGTGAATATCTCGTCCGCCTTGATAGCATCCTCCATAGTCACCTGTATCATTATCCTCGACTCCGGGTCCATAGTAGTCTCCCAGAGCTGTATCGGGTCCATCTCACCAAGACCTTTGTATCTCTGAACATCTACCTTGACATCGCTGCCGTTCTGTATCTCTGATATATACTGATCTCTCTCCTCGTCAGAGAAAGCATATCTTACCTGCTTGCCTCTTGAGACCTTGAAAAGCGGCGGCTGTGCCAGATAAACGTGGCCTGTCGAGATCAGGTCCTTCATATATCTGAAGAAGAAGGTGAGCAGCAGTGTCCTGATATGTGAACCGTCCACATCGGCATCGGCCATGATTATTACCTTGTCATATCTCAGCTTGCTGACGTCAAAATCCTCACCCATAGAGGTGCCCAGCGCAGTTACTACCGGCATAAGCTTGTCATTGCCGTAGACCTTGTCTATACGCACCTTTTCAACATTCAGCATCTTGCCCCAGAGCGGCAGGATAGCCTGGAAGCGCCTGTCACGGCCCTCCTTTGCGGAGCCTCCCGCAGAATCTCCCTCGACTATGTATATCTCAGTGTTAGTCGGGTCCTTTTCGGAGCAGTCCGCCAGCTTGCCCGGCAGAGAAACATTGTCAAGGGCACTCTTGCGCTTTCTTTCGTTATCTCTTGCCTTTTTAGCCGCTTCTCTTGCCCTCTTAGCCGCCACTGACTTCTCAAATATCGCCTGAGCTGTTTCCGGGTTTTCTTCAAGGTGGTCCATGAACTTCTCATAGACTATCTTCTCAACAAAGGGCTTCACCTCCGGGTTTCCGAGCCTTCCCTTTGTCTGCCCCTCAAATTCGCAGTTAGTCAGCTTAACGGAGATTATCGCTGTAAGCCCCTCTCTGACGTCCTCACCCACAAGCTTTTCCCCGTCCTTTAAGAGACCGAATTTCTTGCCGTATTCGTTCAGCACCTTGGTTATCATATTCCTGAATGCTGTCTCGTGAGTGCCTCCGTCGGGAGTGTGTATATTATTTGCAAATGAAAGTATCACATCATTGTATGTGTCATTATACTGCATGGCGATCTCACAGAACATATCCCCCTGCATTCCCTGAAAATAAGTAACATTTCCGGAGATAGGCTCAACACCTCTGGTCTTATGGATATGTTCAACAAATTCTCTGATACCGCCCACATAATGCAGTGTCTCAGAAACTATATTAGCTTCATCTCTCTTATCGGAGAATACTATCTTTATACCTGCATTCAGAAAAGCCTGCTCTCTCAGCCTTGTCAGCAGGATATCATAATCGTAAACTGTCGATTCCGTAAAGATCTGCGGGTCAGCCTTGAACATTACCGAGGTGCCGGTCTTTTCAGTCTCTCCGATTATTTTAAGCGGCTCTGAATACTGCCCTCTGTCAAATCTCTGAAAGTGAACATTCTTGCCGTCATAAACAGTCAGCTCAAGCCATTCAGAAAGCGCATTTACGACCGATGCACCAACTCCGTGCAGACCTCCTGCGACTTTATATCCGCCGCCGCCGAATTTACCTCCTGCGTGCAGCACGGTATATACCACCGTCGCCGCCGAGATCTTTTCGGTGGGGTGGATACCGGTAGGTATGCCTCGTCCGTTATCCGTTACTCTGATAACATCTCCGGGCAGGATATCAACTGTTATTTCGGTGCAGTAGCCTGCCAGCGCCTCATCAATGGCATTGTCCACAATCTCGTAAACAAGGTGGTGCAAGCCCTTCGGCCCTGTGGAACCGATATACATTCCCGGCCTGATACGCACAGCCTCCAGACCTTCGAGGACCTGAATCTGATTTTCGTCATATTCCTCCTCGACCTTGGAGATCTCGCTTACCTCGACCAGTTCTTCCTCTGCCCTTTTGATTTCTTCTGACATAAAAACTATCCTCCATTTGCTTAATTGACAGTTTATATTGAAAATTTAAAATTATTATATCCTGTTGCTTTCCAGCCTTTTCAGCAGCGTCGCACAGGCCAGCTGAGAGATATAGACCTTTTCGCTCAGCTCTTCGTCAAGCGCCACCACAAAGCTTTTCGGCAGCTCCATAGTGCAGTTCACAACTCTGCCCTGCTTAGTGGCATTTGCCAGATAATCCCTGGTATATTTTGATACCGAGCTTTTTTCCAGCTCAAATATCCCCACTATATCTCTGACATTTACTATAAACCCGTTTCCAAGATGCAGATACATTTTTCTGCCCTCACTTAACTATTTTTCCGCCGCTGATGTGATACATTTTTCCGCTTTTATTCTTTGGTATATTATCATCACAGCAGGTAATGAACACCTGCATATTATCTATCTTTGATATTATAAAATCCTGCCTTGACGGGTCCAGCTCGCTGAGCACATCGTCCAGCAGAAACACCGGAGCTTCATCAGTCTCGTCCAGCAGAATATTAGCCTGCGCCAGCTTCAGCACCAATGCTATTGATCTGTGCTGCCCCTGCGAAGCAAAATCTCTCGCCGGCAGTTCTCCTATAAAAGCACAAAGGTCATCTCTGTGGACACCCCTTGTGGTATATCCGAGCCTTATATCCTCGTCCCTGTTTTTTTTCAGGCATTCAAGATACTCATTCGCCAGATCGTTTTTATAATCCAGCCGCCCCTCCAGCCTGTCAAAGACCGTTGAGCTGTAGGAAAGTGTCAGCCTTTCTCTCCCGCCGGAGATCTCATTATAAAGCTTATCGGCATATATCCCAAGCTTTTTTGAGTAGTTATATCTTAGCAGAGTTATATAAGCACCCATCTGTGCCAGCTGTATATCCCAGACCTCAAGCTCGTCCTTTCCGGACCTTCCGAAGGCTATATTTTTCAGCAGCATATTTCGCTGCTCCAGGATCTGGTCATATTTCTCACTCACCGGCCTGTAGGAATTTTTTATCTGTGCCGCTGAAAGGTCAAGAAACTGCCTTCTTTTATCCGGCGACCCTTTTGAAAGCTCCAGGTCCTCCGGGGTAAAGATCACACAGCTCAGATTGCCGAAAAGCTTTGAGGGCGCTCTGACTTTTACACCGTTCAGTGCGCAGTTTTTCTCCTTAACATTCGGCCTTGCCATTCTGTAGCTTATTATCTGCTCTCTTTCAGCATTCTTAAAGCCAAGCTCAATGCTCATGGTCTCACCGGATATATCTATCATATCCTTATCCTTAGTACTGCGAAAGCTTCTTACTCCGCTGCACAGCCATACAGCCTCAATAAGATTGGTCTTTCCCTGAGCATTGTCTCCAAAGAAGATATTGAGCCTTTTATGTGGCTCTATAGATATACCCTTCAGATTTTTAAAGCCGTCGATCCTGATCTTAGAAATTATCATTTCAAATTATAACAAGCTCAGTGCCTATCTCATCGATCTGCACTTTATCGCCCTTTCTGATCTTTTTGCCTCTCATCAGGCAGACCTCGCCGTTTACCTTGATCCTTCCCTCGGCAATGATCTCCTTGCCTATCCCGCCGGTCTCAACTGCTCCCGCAAATTTAAGCAGAGAATCAAGCTTGATAAACTCGGTATGTATTTTTATTTTTTCCTGCTTCATTTACTTTTCCTCATACTGTAATTCTCAGCCGCTTTTGCTTTCTTTCGGATACCGGCTTATCCTTTCAGGCCTCTCTGCTGCCTGTCCATATCCTCTACCACAATATCATATATCTCTCCGAGGCTCCTGCAATATTCCAGCACCAGCCAGGGCTCATTAGTATGATAATGCAGCTTTATCAGCTCCTCATCTCCCACCACCAGCAGACTATCGCCCTTGAAATGCTCAACGATATAATCGTTTATCTCGTCCTCGTCAAGGTCCTCACCGTCAATGAGCAGCTGGGTATCATATCTGTATTCAAGTTCTTCCATAATAAACTCTCCCTCTGTTATACTTCCTTTGAAAGTCTTACCGGCAGCACCAGATAGGTGTATCCGTCACCCTCCAGGGGCACTATCTTCATAGGCAGCAGGCTGCCGTTCATTTGCAGCTTTACCTTTTCATCATCTATCTTGGTCAATGGGTCCAAAAGATACTTGCACTTGAATCCTATCTCAATGACCGGACCTGTAATATCTGCACTGATCTGATCCTGTATTTTGGTAGATTCGCACACACACTTTATCTTGATGATCCCATTCTCAAAATAGCATCTTACCGGGCTGGGAGTTCTGTCGCTGATGATGAGCATTGCTCTGTCCAGCGATTTCATAAGCTCTTTTCTGTCAACGATAACTTCAATATTGCTGCTCTTTGGGATAGAGCTCTTGTATGGGTGAAACTCTCCCTCAATAAGCCTTGAATATACCAGATAGCCGTTTATCTCAAAAATAATATGCTTGACCGCTACGAAGATCTCGCAGCTGTCCTCATCATTATCGCTCAGAAGCCTTGCCACCTCTGCAAGTGTCTTGGAGGGAACGATAAATTTCTTTTCTTCATCATTTTTAATATTTTCAGTTCTTACAGCCAGTCTGTAGCCGTCTATAGCTGCCAGTGTGAGCTTGCCTCTTTCAAACTCAAAGAGCTCACCTTTAAGCACAGGATTATTGTCTGTGACTGCCACAGCGAATATAGTCTGATTTATCATGCTCTTTAAAGCAGTCTGAGGGATAGTCAGCTTTTCACAGTTATTCTTATCCGGCAGCTCCGGGTATTCGTCCGCAGCCTTTCCCATCATGTCATATACAACACTGTTTCCGGAAATGGTGATATGCAGATTCTCATCAATATCTACTACTATGTCGTCAGAATCCATTTTCTTTATCATCTCGGAGAAAAGCTTGGCATTTATCAAAAGGCTGCCCTTATCATTTGATCTGACTGCAATAGTGGTTTTTATACCGATCTCAAGATCATATCCGGTAAGCTCCAGCAATGAATCCTCAAGCTTGAATTTCATAGACTCCAAAGAAGGCAAAGAGCTTCTTTCAGAGATCGCCTTTGATGTATTGATGACAGCCTCATAAAGCTTATCCTTATTGCAAACTAATTTCAATTTGAACTCTCCTCTCTGATTTTAAAACGGTCTTTACTTTAACATATTCCTCATTATTATTTTTAAAGCACTGCCATAAAATGCCAAATAATCACTTTCAACCTTGAACAGATTCTTCTTATGCTTCTCATTCAAAAATAAATAAATAAATTTATTTATTTTTAGTTTTAATAGTAGTAGCTTTGAAAACTATAAAATCTCATATAAGCCCTGATCTTAAAGGGTTTTCAAAAACTGATCTTTCAACATTCAGGGTTGAATATATCTTGAAACATCTGAAAACTATTTTTAGTTTGAAACCTGTTGAAACTTTTTAAAACACTTTTGAAACTTAGTTGATATTTCTGTTTAAAGCTTTATTTTTCAACACAAGATATTAAACTTCGGCCTTGAAATCTTTGAAGGCTTCTTCAGAACTCAGATGCCAAGCGCCTTTTAAGAAGCAGCAAAATGTTGAAAGTTTTCTTGAATAATTTCTCAGTTATTTTTCAGGTTCTTTTCAAGATCCTCGATAACGTGCCTGAAATCTTTGTTCTTCTGCATCTCGTCCGCTATACTTTGATAATGAATAGTCATAGTAGAATGGTTCTTATTGAGCTCGCTGCCGATATCAAGGTAGGTCATTCCCTTTACCTCTTTAAGCAGATAGATAGCGACCTTCCTTGCCTTGGAGATATTCTTGCTTCTGTTGGTGCTCCTTATATCCTCCGGTGTGATCTTGAACACCATAGCGACTTCATTGATGATTCTGTCTACGGTTATTTCCTGGGGCTGATTTTCGATCATTATTTCCTTTACTACCTTCTGAGCCATTGCCATAGAGGGTGTCTCATTGGTGAATTCTGTCAGGCCCTTCATTTTATTGACTGTTCCTTCAAGCTGCCTGATGTTTGTCTTGATCTTTTCAGCGATGAGCCTTGCTATATTATCACCCAGCTGCAGGCCCACCAGCTCTGCCTTTCTCTTGACGATAGCCATTCTCGTCTCAAAATCAGGCGGCTGAATATCTACCTGCACACCAAGCGAAAATCTCGATCTTATCCTGTCCTCCAGAAGGTTGATCTTAGAGGGGGCAATGTCAGAGGTCAGCACGATCTGCTTTCTTGCATTGTAAAGGTCATTGAAGGTATGGAAGAATTCCTGCTGGACTGTTTCCTTGCCTGCGATAAACTGAATGTCATCAATAAGTAAAAAATCTGCCCCGCGGTATTTGTTATGGAATTCTGTGGTATTTTTGCTTTGGATAGCTTCTATCAGCTCATTCAGAAAATTCTCACCGGTAGTATAAATGATCTTTATGTTCTGATTCTTTTTCTTTACCTCATTTTCAATAGCTTTCATAAGGTGTGTTTTGCCGAGGCCGGAATCTCCGTAAATAAACAGAGGGTTAAAGGTCTGGTTGGTATTGACTGTTCCGTTTGAGTCAATATTTCCTGCAACGGCTGTTGAGAATGCGTAGGCCAGCTCATTTGATTTTCCTTTAACGAAATTTTCAAAGGTAAGGTTCCCGAACTGCTCATTTGCAGCAGCCTCAGCGGGAGCCTTTTCATTTTCATTCTCCTGTGAGCGGATAAGCAGCTCTATCTGCACCGGGAACCCAAGCACATTCTCAAAGGCGGTCTCCAGAATCTCTTTATAGTGGCCTATGATAACATTTCTTGCAAAGTCATTGTCGATAAGCAGATATACCTTGCTTCCTTCAAATTTATAGGGGGTAAGCTTCTTTATCCATGTTTCGATAGCTATAATGCTGATATTAAGCTTTTCTGTGTTTTCTTCGCAGTACCTGACAGCCTGCTCAAACGCTTCATTAAGCGAATCCATATTCCTGATCTATTCCTTTCTTATTATAATTATTTCCTTACTTCTGATATATTTTTGCTTCTATAAAATGCCCGGTATCTCAGTGGCTTATTGACTGTATACTGAAAAATGGGCACAAAACTCAATTCTATTTCATTATAACACATTTCATAGAAAATTTCAAGTAAAAACTCTATGAAATCTTATATAATTATAATAGTATCTCAAACCGCCTATCTGTGTTGATGATATACTGCATATTGATTTATTGTAACTCAAAAGATCTATATATAGAATGAGTAATAATGCTTTAATAAAAAGTTTAGATTTTATCCTGCAAGAGCCGGTTTTTCGCTTTAATACGCATAAAATAATTTTAAATAATTTGTGAACGGTATTGACAAACACCTATGTAATAGGGTATAATAGATTATTGCAAGGGCAAAAAGAGACGCTATAACTGTCTCTGTCCGCTATCATTCGCAGATCTGTTTAAAACAGATAACACCGAAGGGAGGAAAGCTTAAATGAAAAGAACATATCAGCCCAAGAAGCTTCAGAGAAAAAAGGTTCACGGTTTTATGAAAAGAATGTCAACCAGAAACGGCAGAAAGGTTTTGGCTCGCAGACGTGCTAAGGGCAGAGCAAGACTCAGCTATTGATCTCGTGACTAATGACCATATACCATTCAGCCGGCGCTGGTTGGTATAGGGTCTTTTGTCTTTTTTATCGGGAATTTTTATTCGGGCGGTGAGAAAATGCTGTTTACCGAAACAGCTAAGGATAATAAAATATTTCTCCGCTGCTTCCGTTCAGGCAGCTTTGTTAGCTGCGGCTTTTTGACGGTCTACTATCTTCCGAATAAGCTGCCCTTTAACCGCTTTGGCATATCAGTCGGAAAAAAGCAGGGGGGCGCAGTAGAGAGAAACCGCATCAAGCGTATTTTCCGTGCTGCCTACCGGCTTTGCGAGGAAAAGCTGCCTATAGGCTACGATATTATCTTTGCCGCCAGAAACGATGCCTGTGAAAGATCATCAAATGATGTGGTAAGCTTTCTGTTGAAGAAGGCCATGCCTAAGATCAATTCGGATAATAAGCCGAATAAGAAAACTAATAAAAAATGAAAATATTCAGATATTTATTCATTCTGCCGATTAAGCTTTATCAGAAGCTTATCAGTCCCCTCTTTCCCGCCAGATGTAAATATTATCCAAGCTGCTCTGCCTATTGTATCGACGCTTACAGCAGGCATGGAATCATAAAGGGCAGTATACTGTCCGGCTGGAGGCTTTTGAGATGCAATCCCTGGAGCCTGGGAGGAGTGGATAAGGTCCCCGAGACCTTGACCTACAGAGATATTATCACCGGAAATATGAGAAAGAAAAATCGCCGCACCTGAGTGTGCTTGGTAAGGAAAGGTATGAAGCTATGTTTAGTTTGTTTGCAACGCCCCTTGGCTGGATAATGAAGGGCTGCTATTGGCTTATCAATAATTACGGTCTTGCTTTGCTTTTGTTTACGTTTCTGACCCGTCTGCTGATGCTGCCTCTCAGCATCAAGCAACAGAAGAGCACTGCAAGAATGGCTCTTATCCAACCGGAACTGGAAAAGATAAAAAAGAAATACGGCAAAAATCAGGAGAAGCTCAATGAGGAGACAATGGCTCTCTATCAGAAGCATGGCGTAAACCCCATGGCAAGCTGCCTGCCAATGCTTATCTCTATGCTGATACTCTTTTCCATGATCCCTGTTATCTACGGGCCTATGACCTACGTTTCAAACGTAGATAAGGATTCTGTCACAAAGTCAAATAATACTATCTCTATGGTGGCTGCTGTTTCTCAGGAGATAAAGAACAACGATACCACAATGGCTAAGCTTCTTGAAGAAAACGGCAACTCCTTTGATAACGTCAAAAAAGTGATCGTCAAGGACGAAAAGGCATATAAAAACACCTACAAGCTTTTCGGCTATGAAGACGATGATGATTCCGATGAAAAATCCGAAAAGGACAAGCTTTGGAATGACCTGACAGCTATTTTTGAAAAGCACCCGGATATTGATACCTTTATTACCAACGGCGAATATATCTCACAAAATCTTGTGGTATCACGCCCTGAGCTGGCGACTTTTGATTTTGTTGATACTACCAAGGCAAATGCACAGTATGCAGACATTCTCCCCTCTGATGTAAGAGATTTTGCAGAGAATTTCAAGTATGAATTTTTCGGCCTCTCTTTAGGTGCTATACCTACCTTCACCAGCTGGCTTGCGATCATTCCTATTCTCTCGTTTGTTCTGCAGCTGGTCGTAACGATCATTTCAAATTACTTTAATAAGAAAAACAATCCTGCTCAGAATATGGGAATGGGCGTAAAGATAATGCTCTTTGTTCTGCCTTTGTTCTCTCTCTGGATCGCCTTTGAGTACCCTGCCGGCCTCGGCCTTTACTGGATCTATTCTTCATTCTTTGCTCTTATCCAGACTATATTCCTCAACCTTATATTTACTCCCGCTAAGATCAGAGCATCTGTTGAGGCTGAAATGGAAAAAAATAAAGAAAGACGCAAGAACGGTAAAAAGTCCTTTATGGAAAGAGCTATCGAAATGCAGCAGGAGCAGAACGGTCAGAAGCCTAAGCCAAAGTCATACGTTGAAGACGATGACGATGACTCTGATACTGACGATAATACAGACAGCAATAAGAAGCTCTCAAAGCAGGAGCTTAAAGATCAGCAGCGCAAAAAGCTGAATGAAGCAAGAAAAAGAATGGCGGAAAAATACGGCGACGAATATACTGAGGAATAATATCCGCCTGAAATAGAAAGGAATGGTTAGAGTGAAAAAAATCTTTACCGCTGCCACAGTAGAAGATGCTAAAAAGGCAGCAGCAGCCGAATTTGAAGTGGCTGAAAGTGAGATCACATTTACTGTGATCGAGGAGCCGAAGATCGGATTATTTGGCAGAGTCAAGGGAGAAGCAAAGGTGGAGGCAGAGTATGAGCCTCCGGTAGTGCCTGTTGAGGAAGAACCGGTGAGCAGTGTTAATGAAAACGGGCTCACTAAGATTGAAGCAGCTAAGAAATATATGCTTGAGGTCATTAAGGCAATGGGCATAGAGAATGTTGAAATCACAGTTACCGACACTGAAAACGGCGCAATGTTTGAAATCGTTTCTGAGGAGTTTTCAGAGCTTATCGGCAAGAAGGGAGAGCTGCTTGATTCCTTGCAGTATCTTTCCTCACTGGTTTGCAACAAGCTTGACAGAGAGTATTTCCGCATTTCAACAGACTGCAATGGATTCCGTGAGAGAAGAAAGACACAGCTTGAGGAGCTTGCAAGAAAGATCTCTGCCAATGTTAAGAGAAGCGGCAGGACCTCTGCTCTTGAGCCTATGAATCCCTATGAAAGACGCATTATCCATGCAGCAGTCAGTGAGATCGAGGGTGTTACCTCCCGCTCAACCGGCGAGGAGCCTTACAGAAAGGTACTTATCAGCTCCACTGAAAAGAAGCCGAGAAACAATGATTTCCGCGGCGGCAGAGGCGGACGCAAGGGCGGCGGCAGACGTGACAGAAAGCCCCGTGCTCACTACGACATCACCACCTCATTTGAGAAGGACTACAAGCGCCCCAAGCCGGAGGATAATCTTAATACCGGCCTTTACGGAAAAATCGAATTTTAATTATCTGAGCAGCATCTTAACGGTGCTGCTTTTCTTTTGGAGTGTTTCACGTGAAACATTTTTTTGAGTGAAACATTTTTTGAAATGAAACACTTTTATATAGAAATATTTTAAAAAGGGCTTTTCAAACTAAAAAAAATATAGTATAATAGAGAGAGTAAATTTTATAGGAGAAAAAATATGGGTAAAATAATTGCTGTATCAAATCAAAAGGGCGGAGTTGGGAAATCAACTACTGTTGTAAATTTAGCGGCTGTTTTCGGGCATAAGGGTAAGAAAGTGCTGATCGTAGACTTTGACCCCCAGGGCAACACCACCACCAGCTACGGAATAAAAAAGAAAAGTATCCGCAATACTATCTATGATGTTATAATGGGTGACTGCGGAGTATTTGAAGCTGTAGTAGCGACGGAGTGCAGGGGCGTATCGGTCATTCCTACGACGCAGGAGCTGTCCGGCGCTGCGGTGGAGCTGGTCTCCATGAAGGACAGAGCTAAGAAGCTCAGGGAGTGCCTGATGCCGGCTAAGAATTTCTATGATTATATTTTTATTGACTGCCCCCCGACACTTGATATGCTGACGATAAATGCTCTTGTGGCGGCCGACAGTGTTATCATTCCCATCCAGTGCGAGTTTCTGTCGCTGGAGGGTCTGGTAGAGCTTAATCAGACTATAGACAGGGTCAAAAAAGCCTGGAATCCGGAGCTGAAAATCGAGGGTATTCTGTTTACAATGTATGTTGAGCGCTACAAGGTGACCGGGCAGATTGCTGCTGAGGTCAGAAAGTATTATCCGAAGCAGGTATTCAAGACAGTTATCCCGAGAAATGTTGCGCTTTCGGAAGCACCCAGCTTTGGCAAGCCTGCACTTTATTACGATGCCAAGTCCAAGGGCTCTAAGGCCTATGAGGAGCTGGCAAAGGAGATAGCCAAGAAAAAGTAAAATATAAATTGTTTCACGTGGAACATTTGTAAGGAGAATAATATGCCAAGCACATTTGGAGCTGTTCATTTAGCTCATGAGTTTTTGAAATTGAACGTTAAAGAGGGCGATATCTGCATTGACTGCACTGCCGGGCGAGGCAAGGACACTGCGTTCTTATGCGAGCTTGTTGGCAGCAGCGGCAAGGTGATCGCACTGGATATTCAGCCTGAGGCGATAGAGAGCACCAAGGCTTTTATTAATGAAAAAGGCTTCGATGACAGATGCGGGATATATCTTGACAGCCACGAAAATGTTGACCGCTACGCAGATGAGGGCACAGTTTCGGCAATAGTGTTTAATTTTGGCTGGCTCCCCGGCGGAGACCATTCCAAGCATACGCAGACAGAAAGCAGCCTGAAAGCTCTTGAAAAATGCCTGAAGCTTCTGAAATTCGGCGGCGTCATGAGTTTGTCAATCTACTACGGCAGAGATACCGGCTTTGAAGAAAAGGACGCTATCCTGAAATATATCTCAACTCTGCCGGTGGGCGAATATGCGGTGGTGGTAAGTGAGTTTGTCAACAGGCCGAACTGCCCGCCGATAAGTGTGAGAATTTACAGAACTGATCTCTGAAACAGGTGATATTAATGATCTATATTAGAGAAGCAAATTTTGATGATTTTGAAAAGGAATGGCTGCTTGTCAGGTCTATCCCTACGGACGAAAACGGTTATATAAACCGGTGGTACGGTATCTCCCGGAAGGAGTTTGACAAGGCGCTTTATATGATGATAGAGGAGGCAGAGGGTATCGGGTTAAAGCCCGGATATGTGCCTGAGACTACATTCTTTATCTGGAATGATCTTGAAATGATAGGGCAGGCAAAGCTGAGGCATTATCTGACGGACTCATTAAGGAAAGGCTCCGGGCATATCGGCTACTGGATCTCTCCGCAGTACCGTGGCAGGGGCTACGGTACAGAAGCCCTGAGACAGCTGCTGAAATACGCAGAAAATGTAGTGCCGGAAAAGGAATTTTATCTGAGAGCAGATAAGAGCAATGATGCGTCTGTCAAGGTAATGCTTAAAAACGGCGGGCGTGTCGTAGGTGAAAAGAACGGCAAGGTTTTTGTCAGGATAGCCAAGCCGGATTGGTGGTCTTTAGAAAGAAACAACACGGTCCTGCGGGATATGACTGATGCTGAAAAGAAAGATTTCACCGAAAAAATAACAAAGCATTTTGCCGAAGCACTTGCAGAAAATCAGGCTGAGACCAAAGAAAATTCACTCGCTGCTGCCGCCGGGATATTAGACGAAATTATGGCTGATGAAAGTGCTGAGCACTGTTTTAAAACTGCTGATACCGGCGGAAATGTTGCGGGGTATATTTGGTATAAGCTCGCAGATGATGAGGTAAGATATGCTTATACTGTTTATCTTTATGTCGAAGCAGGATACAGAGGAAAAGGCTTTGGCGGGCAGATATTGAAGCTGGCTGAAAAAGAAGCAGCTGAATCAGGCTGCAAGGAGTGCAGGCTTTGTGTCTGGGAAAGCAACTGGGTGGCAAGAAGGCTCTATGAGGGGCTTGGATATGTTCCACGTGAAACAACCGGCAGAAAAACTATTATGATGAAGAAAATCGGAGAAGAATAATGGATAAAATATGGGAAGAAATGTATGAGGCTGCAAAGGCAGTATTAAATGCTCGAAAAATATCAGATTATGTGACCTGCGGAGAGGTGGCAGCGGCAGTGCTTTCCGGCTCCGGAAAAATATACACAGGAGTCTGCATTGATACCTGCTCGACCCTTGGAATATGCGCAGAACGAAACGCTGTGTTCAATATGATAACAAACGGCGAGCATGAGATCAAGCGGGTGCTGGCTATCCTGCCGGACGGCAGCAGCGGTGCTCCCTGCGGGGCATGCAGAGAGCTTATGGTGCAGCTGATGCCCGGAAGATACCATGACATTGAGATCATGATGGATTATAAAGCCGGCAAAACTATCACCCTCGGAGAGATAACGCCTGAGTGGTGGATAAAGTAATCTTGAAATTTAAGCTTTAACGGAGGAAATATAATGGCTAAAAAGGACAGAATGAAAAACGGTCTTGCGTCGCTGTTTGACGACAATTATCAGGAAGAAACTGCTGATGAAGCCTCATCAGCTGAACAGGGCCTGCAGAATGTAAGAATATCTATGATCGAGCCGGACAGAGAGCAGCCGAGAAAACAGTTCGATGAAGAAAAGCTCTCGGAGCTGGCGGATAATATTTCTCAGATGGGGCTTTTGCAGCCGATCATCGTCAGACCGGCGGAGGTCCAGGGAAGATATACTATAGTAGCAGGTGAAAGACGTTGGAGAGCCGCAAGGATAGCCGGGCTGAGTGAGATACCGGTCATAGTGCGTGAGCTCACACCTGCGGAGGCGGCGCAGTATGCGCTTATTGAGAATTTGCAGCGTGAGGACCTGAACCCCATTGAAGAAGCAAAGGCATTCAAGCGCCTGAAGGAAAGCTTCTCCATGACCCAGGAGAGCATTGCCAAGGCTGTGGGAAAGAGCCGTTCGGCAGTGGCAAATTCTATGAGGCTGCTTGATCTGGAGCCGGAGTGTCTTGAGGCACTCGAAGAGGGAAAGCTCACAGCCGGGCATGCAAAGGCTTTGCTGATGAAGCAGGACAGAGCAGCACAGTTGTCTCTGCTGGAGCTCACCCTGAATGAGGGATTAAATGTGCGCCAGCTGGAAAACCTTGCCTCAAAGGACCAGCCTGCGGAGACCGCTGTAAAAGCTCCTAAAAAAATGTCAGCGGGAGACAGGGATTTTGAGGAATACCGTCTTTCCATGAAGGACGCCTTCGGAGTGAACGCCAGCTTTAAAAAGGCAGCAGGAGGCAAGCTGACTATGAAGGTCAGCTTTGACGGAGAAGGAGAACTGAAAGAATTTCTAAAAAGGTTGACTGACAAATGATAAACGAGATCAACGGTATCAAAAACTACAAGCCCTCTCACCATGCCATGCTGGTGCTTTTCTGCGGCTGCGGAGGTATTGGAGCATTATGGCTGGTAATGCTTGTTCTCAGGTTTGTTCTTTCAAAGTCTCCGGACATTGTGGGAATGGTCTTTTTCGGAGCATATCTGCTGCTGGTATTCGGAGCTGTTCTTCCGAAGTATTTCAAGAAAAACCATTTGAGTGTCAGCGAAAAGGATATTGTCTGTGTTAAGGGCGTGATCAGTGACAAAAAGATATATCTGCCCATGGACGCAGTCAGGTCGGTGACTATGATAATCACCCCTCTCGGAGATGTTACGGGCATGAATGCTATCGTTTTCAATGCGCTGGGTTCAAGGCTCATAATGCTTTTTATGGATAAGACCGACTGTGAGGACATCTACAGCTTTGTGAACGGCATCATCATGGCCAGAGATAACGGCGGCAGTATGCAGGATAAGAATTCAATTCCTGCAAAAAATGA
>CADBTF010000141.1 GCA_902797485.1 uncultured Ruminococcus sp.
CAGGGCCTTTGTCAAGAAAATTATCGCAGCGACCAACGGGAGCGCAGAGAATTTTTTGACAAACTTGTCCGCCCTGCGCAGCGGGGGTATGGGGGGCTCGCCCCCCATTTAAAATATAATTCTAAACAAAGCTATACAAAAGCACTGCCCGCCTAACGCACAAGCGTAAAAAGGGAGCGCCGGCCTAATGCACAAGCGTAAAAGGGGAGCGCCGGCCTAATGCACAGGCGTAAAAGGGGAGCGCAGGGGGAGATTTGTCCTCGAATAAACCCGGATAAATCGGGGACCCGCCCCCATTCAGAATAGGAGTGATGAGAAATGTTGAGAAACAGTATCGGCCTTTCAGGTGTGCAGAATGCAAGAGAACTGGGAGGCTATAGGTCGGAGGACGGCAGAGTGGTAAAGGGAGGCGTTCTTTTGCGTACCGCAAGGCTGTCCACCGGCACAGAGGAGGACCTGAAAAGGCTGAAAGAGGTCTATCATCTGGCGAAGATAATTGATCTCAGGTCTGATGAAGAAATATACGGCTCAGAGGAGATCGCCCTGTTTACAGGTTCCAAGGATCCCGACCCCGACCCGGAAATTGAGGGAGCGGAGTATATCAACCTGCAAATCCTTGATCTGAAGAAAATGATGGTGAATAATACGGAGCTGATGAAGGAGATCGAGCCGCCGCTGGATTTTATCCAAATGCTGAATATCACTATCAAGGCCGGCTTTATCAATGATGAGCTCTATTTCGGCTTTCTGGACGAGGAGCCCGGCAGGAGCAGCTACAGCCGCTTTATGCGGGAGCTGATGTCTTTAGAGGAGGGGAAGGCTGTGCTTTTCCATTGCACTCAGGGCAAGGACAGAACAGGCGTCGGCGCTATGCTGATACTCTCTGCGCTTGATGTGCCTGAAAAAGTCATAGTTGAGGACTATGTGCTGACTAATGATTATAACAGCGAGAAGATCGCCAAGGAGCGCATGATGCTGGAAATGTCCGGCAAGGTGCCCGCCGATCAGATGGAGACCTACCTCATGGCTATGGACAGAGTGAACGAGAAAACCATGACTAATGTTATTGCTTATTTAAAGAAGAAATACGGCTCTGTGAAGAATTATATCATCAGCGGGCTGGGCATCTCAGAGCAGGAACTCAAAGAGTTTAAAGACAAATTTCTGGCGGAGGGCTGAACTATGAAAACACAGGCCGATAATAATACGGTCACAATATTCCTTGAGGGAAGGATAGATACAAACAACGCCAACACTGCCGAGCAGGAGATATTTGAGGCAGTCAATGCAGCGGGTGCGGAGAATACAGTGCTTGACGCAGAGGCTCTCGATTATATCTCGAGTGCCGGGCTGCGGGTGCTGATGAAGCTCAAAAAGAGCACCTCCGGGCCGCTTAAAATGATAAATGTGTCAAGGGAGATATATGAGATACTGGAGACTACCGGCTTTACCGAGCTGCTGGAGGTCAGGAAGGCTTTCAGAAAGGTCAGCGCAGAGGGGCTGAAGCTTATCGGCTCCGGCTTTACCGGCGACGTCTACCGCATGAACGAGGAAACTGTACTGAAGGTCTTTCACCCCGGCGTAAGCTTTGATCTGATGATAAGCCTTGAAAACCAAAAGGCAAGAAACGCATTCGTTGCCGGTGTGCCGACGGCTATACCCTATGATATTGTCAAGGTGGGGGAGTGCTACGGCACTGTCTATGAAATGCTGGACGCCAAGGACCTGGTCAGCATCATAGCGGAGGACAAGGAGCACCTTGAGGAGCATATAACACACTTTGCCAGAACGGTCAAGGAAATGCACAGCATCAGGGTGGACGCTGAAAAATTCGGGAGCATCAAGCATGAAAGCCTGAACGCCCTGCCCTATCTGGCACCTGTGCTCACCGGGGAGGAAATGAAAAAGCTCACCGAGATGTATGAGAGTATCCCCGACGAAGACACCTTCGTGCATGGCGACTGCCACATAGGAAATGTTATGGTCCGGAACGGTGAGATGATGTTCATTGACCTTGGAAGCGCAGGAAAGGGTCACCCGATATTCGATCTGGGTAGTATGTATTCTCTCTTTAAGGAGCGGGCAGATGACCCGCAGGCGATCGCTGCAAGCCCTGTGCTCAGGCCCTTTACTCAGGAGGAGATAAAGAAGATCTGGAAGCTGTTCTCGCAGACCTATCTTGGCACTGAGGACCCGGAGCTGCTTGCCAAGGCCGAAAGGCAGATCGCTGTAACAGCGCTGGCAAGGCGGCTGTTCATGGTGGTGGCTATCCCCGGTTCGCTGACACCGGAGGCGCTGGCTGCTATGAAGCAGCGGTTATTCTCCCTCTACGGCGAAGGCCTTGGGGAGCTGTGCTTTTAAAAGCGGGCAGTATGGATATTGAGATATATACCGCCGATGTGACAGCCCTTGAAGATACGGAGCTTTACACTGCCCTCTACCGGAGCGTTTCAAAGCAGCGGCAGGAGAAAACTGACAGCTACAGATTCCGGAAGGACAAGTGCTTGTCTTTAGGGGCGGGAGTGCTTCTGGAGAGGGCGCTTTATAAAGCGGGCGTCAGAGACTTTACTATGACCACTGAGAAAAATCAAAAGCCCCGGTTGGCTTGCAGGGAGGATATCCACTTTAACCTTTCACATTCGGGAACAAAGGTGATGTGTGTGCTCTCCGACTGTGACGTCGGCTGTGATGTGGAGCAGGTCAGGGATATTGATATAGCGGTGGCAAGGCGGTTTTTCTATCACGAGGAATACGATGCGCTTCTTGCGGCTCCTGAGAGCCGGCGCAGGGAGCTGTTTTTCAGGTACTGGACCTTGAAGGAAAGCTTTATGAAGGCCACCGGCCTTGGGTTCATGCTCCCCCTCAGCTCCTTCTGCATACTGCTTGGTGAGAAGGGCATTTCAGTCCGGCAGCAGGCGGACGGCAGAGAGTATCATTTCCGGGAGCTGGCCCTTGACGATGGCTATAAGTATGCGGTGTGCAGCGCAGGCAAAGAGATAGTGTCCGCAAGGACGGAGGCAGTCAGGTTTGTATAGACCGGCTGCCATGTTTTTAGGGCGAATTATTAAAGAAATGTTAAATTCGCAGCAAATGGCTTGACTTTTCCATTAGATGGTATTATAATTCAAACATCATCTTGCCCTGCCTTGACGTCAGCAGAGCAGTGTGAAATTTGAAGAAGGGGTCTCTGCTATGTATATTAACAAGCTTTCAGTCTTTACATACGAGTTTTTCGGCTTTAGCTTTTGGGCTAAGGTCTGTTTGCCGTGTGTGAGCTGAGCTTGATGTTTAACATATCAACGACCTTTAGGGCAGCTTGGGCACGGACCGGGCTGCTCTTTTTGATTTTACGGAGGGTTAATCATGATAATTATTTTGAAAGACAACGCTACTAATGATCAGATATCTGAGCTTATGGACTGGCTGCATGGGTTCAATGTAAAGACCAATCTTGTTGAGGGTGTTCACTCCCGCATCATCGGACTTATCGGTGACACCACATCTATCGACGCTGATGCTGTCAAGGCGAGGGGCATCGTTGACACCGTCAAGAGAGTACAGGAGCCTTACAAGAATGCCAACCGCCGCTTCCACCCGGACGATACTGTTATCGAGGTGGGGGGAAGGAAGATAGGCGGCGGCAGCCTTTCGGTGATCGCCGGGCCGTGTTCTGTGGAGACAGAGGACCAGCTCATGCGGACAGCCATAGCCGTCAAGGAGGCGGGCGCTGATTTCCTTCGGGGAGGCGCTTTCAAGCCAAGGACCTCACCCTACGCCTTCCAGGGCCTTGGCAAGGAGGGCATCGACCTGCTTCTGAAGGCCCGCGGGGAGACCGGCCTGCCGATAGTCACAGAGATCATGGACCTCTCTGATCTGGACCTTTTTGCTGATGTTGACGTGGTGCAGGTGGGAGCAAGGAATATGCAGAATTTCACCCTGCTGAAGGCTCTCGGCCGCTGCGACAAGCCGGTGCTTTTAAAGCGTGGTCTGTCAGCGACCCTGCAGGAGCTGCTGATGAGTGCGGAGTATATCATGTCTGAGGGCAACAGCAAGGTGATACTCTGCGAAAGAGGCATACGCACCTACGAGCCGGAGACCCGCAACACCCTTGACATCTCTGCGGTGCCGCTGCTCCGTCAGAAAACACATCTGCCGCTCGTTATCGACCCGAGCCATGCAACAGGCATTGCTTCGCTGGTGGAGCCTATGTCGCTGGTGGCGGTGGCTGCCGGTGCAGACGCCCTTGAGATAGAGGTTCACATTGACCCGAAGAACGCTTGGAGCGACGGCGCACAGTCTCTTACGCCGGAGCAGTTTGCGGCCTCAATGAAGAAGATACGGGCTATGGAGGGCTTCGTCAGAAATGAGCTGGCTGCAAAGTGACCGCAGGGGTTGAATTTTGCTTTAAAGTGTGATATAATAGAATTATACTTTTACTGAGCCCTTGGAAGGAGGATCACTATGAATTTCAGATGTGAGCTGAAGCGGGTCGTTGACGATTCCTACGATATTGAGATCGGGCGCAGGCTGCAGCAGAGCCTGATAGCTGACCTGAAAAGCGGTCTCTGCGGCAGAGTGAAAAAATTTGCCGTAGTTACCGATTCAAATGTGCTGGGGCTTTATGCCGCAGAGATCGCCGGAATGATAAAGGAAGCGGGCTTTTCTGCCGAGACCTTTGTTATCCCCGCCGGCGAAAGATCAAAGACCCGCAAGATGAAGGAGTTTCTGGAGGACTCCATGCTGGAAAAGGGTTTCAGGCGTGACTGCGCTGTGATAGCCGTCGGGGGAGGGGTCGTTACCGACCTGGCGGGCTTCACCGCCGGTACCTTCGGCAGGGGAGTGCCCTTTGTGAATTATGCCACAACTCTGCTGGCGGCGGCAGATGCCTCCGTCGGCGGGAAAACAGCGGTGGACACTCCGCTGGCTACCAATCTGATAGGAATGTTCAATCAGCCCCGCAAGGTCTATATCGACATAGACTGCTGGAAAACTCTGCCGGAGCGCCAGCTTTCCAGCGGGCTGGCGGAGACTGTCAAGCACGCCTGCCTTGGAGATGCGGAGATGTTTGCTTTCCTTGAGGAGAACATAGAAAAGATACTCCGGAACGACCCTGCCGCCTGTGAGTATATCGCAAATAAAAACTGTGAGATAAAATACAAGGTGGTCATGCAGGACGAGCGTGAAAGCGGCCTGAGAGAGATACTCAACCTTGGTCACACCGTAGGGCGGGCTATCGAGACAGTCTCTGATTATACCCTGCTGCACGGAGAGGCTGTTTCTATAGGGCTCATTGCTCAGGCAAGGCTCGGGCGGGAGCTTGGGTTCATTTCTCCGGAAAATGTGGACCGCACAGAGGCCCTCTGCCGGAGGGCAAAGCTGCCGGTGACTATCCCGGAGGGCATTGACAGGCCGCAGCTTTTAGACAAGCTCTACACCGATAAAAAGGTGCGGGACGGCAAGCTGAGATTTGTGTTCCAGAAGGAGATAGGCAGCATGGTCTGCTTCGGAGGGAACAATTTCGGCAAGGAGATCACCAGAGAACAGATCGGCAGGATCTTAGATCAGATGTGAAAGGGAACAGCTATGAACGTTACGATAATTCCCGGATTCCTTTCGGGGAGGGTAGAGGTGCCAACCTCAAAGAGCGTGGCCCACAGGCTTATCATTGCGGCGGCTCTGGCAAAGGGAGAGTCTGTCATCACTGACATTTACCCCTCAAAGGATATTCTTGCAACTATAGGCGCTATGAAGGCTCTCGGTGCAGAGATAACCTTACAGGGCAGCACCGCAAGGGTCAGGGGCATCACAAGCCCGCCGGCGGAGGCGGTCATTGACTGCGGCGAAAGCGGCTCCACGCTGAGGTTTATAATTCCCATTGCGGCGGCTCTGGGCGTCAGGGCGACATTTATCGGCCGCGGCAAGCTGCCGGAGCGGCCAGTCACGCCCTATCTTGAGGAGCTCCCCAAGCACGGCGCAGCCTTTGAATACAGCGGCACTATGCCCTTTACAGTTTCCGGCAGGCTCACTGCGGGGGATTACTGCATCAGCGGGAATATTTCCTCCCAGTTCATAACCGGCCTGCTGCTGGCTCTTTCAGCAGTTGAGGGGGAGAGCCGCATCACACTGACCACTAAGCTGGAGAGCGCACCCTATGTGAATATCACCATTGGCTGCCTTGAGGCCTTTGGCTGCAATGTTCAGCCGGACGTGAGAGGCTTCGTCATGCCAAGAGAGCACAGCCTGTCGGCCTGCAGCACGGCTGTTGAGGGAGATTGGTCTCAGGCGGCCTTTTTTGAGGTGGCGAACTCTCTGGGGAGCAGTGTTGAAATAAATGGACTGAATGTAAATTCCTATCAGGGCGATAAAAAAATCCTTGAAATTTGCAGAGAGATAGTGTATAATAAAAATAGTGTACTGTCGCCCTTTGACCTTGACTGCTCCGATATT
This sequence comes from uncultured Ruminococcus sp., assembly GCA_902797485.1. Lineage (GTDB taxonomy): Bacteria > Bacillota > Clostridia > Oscillospirales > Ruminococcaceae > FB2012. The sequence goes on from CADBTF010000141.1 coordinate 6,448, forward strand.
CCCGACCTTGTGCCGATACTGGCAGTTCTTGCCAGCTTCTGCCGTGGAAAGAGCCGTATCACCAATGTGGCAAGGCTCAGGATAAAAGAAAGCGACAGGCTCGCCGCTGTTACAGAGTGCCTGAACAGCATCGGCGGTAAGGTCACAGCCTATGATGATATGCTTGTGATAGAAGGTGTCTCCTCACTGAAAGGCGGAGTGGTGGACAGCTTCAACGACCACCGCATCGCAATGGCAATGGCTATAGCCTCCACAAGATGCACTGCCCCCCTGACGATAAAGGGAGCGGAGTGTGTCTCTAAGTCGTATCCCGGGTTCTGGGAGGATCTCAAGGCCCTTGGAGGTGAGCTTGAATGATCGCCTTTACCGGGGATATTCACGGTGGAGTTGACATTGAAAAGCTCAGTAACAGAAGCCTTAAAAAACGGGGCATCTCCCTGACGGAGAATGATTTTTTGATGATCGCCGGAGATTTCGGCCTGCCATTCCTTGATGAGGACATAGAAGCCTATGAGAACGGCGAAAGCAATGAATACACCTACTGGATAAACTGGCTGTCTGAAAAGCCCTATACGGTTCTTTGGGTGGACGGCAACCACGAAAACCACGCATGGTGGGATAAGCAGCCTGTTACAGAGAGATTCGGAGGCAGGGTGCAGGTCCACCCCCACGCCGGCAATGTTATCAGGCTGATGCGTGGGGAGATCTATGAGATAAACGGCAAGAGAATATTCACCTTCGGGGGAGCAGTTTCCACCGATCGGGAATACCGCACTGAGGGCTGCAGCTGGTGGCCCCGGGAGCAGGCCGGAGATGATGAGATCGCCCATGCCGAGGAAAAGCTTGACAGCGCCGGCAGAGAGGTGGATTATATCGTCACCCACACCATGCCCATGAGCCGCATAATCGGGGAGTATTACCGTCCGGTGCCGGACAGAGGCGCAGAGTATTTTGACAAGGTCATGAACACTGTTAAGTATAAGGTGTGGGTCTGCGGGCATTTCCATGTTGACCGCCTGCTTGACAATAACATCTGCATATTATATAATGAAATAGTATCAGGCGAAAGCCTTGAAAGCATAATCGAACGCAGAAGCGGAAGATAAGACCGGAAAGAGGTGCTGAGCCGTTGGCAGAAAAAAAGATACTCGGTGCGGCAGTGAGCATCATTCCGGACGAATCGGGCAGGATACTGCTCGTCAAGCGGTGCGACTGCGGCAAGTGGGGGATACCCGGCGGGCTCATGGAATACGGAGAAACTCTTGAGCAGGCTGCCCTCCGGGAGGCCAGAGAGGAGACCGGGCTTGATATTGAAATCACCGCCCTCAGCGGCATCTATTCCGGGTTCATATCCCGCTCCACAGGCAATCAGCCTATAACCGCCGCCTTTATTGCACGCATCACCGGCGGTGAGCTTTACTGCGACCATATCGAGACCGACAGTCTGGAATGGTTCGGCAGGGACGAGCTCCCGGAGATCTACAGCCCGCAGCATATTGCTATGATAAACGACTACTTTAACGGCGCCAGAGGCGTCTTCAGATAATTCACAAGTATAGATCGGGGGAAAGAAAAATGTCTTCAACTTGGAGCAATAATATTTCATTTTCTGTATTCGGAGAGAGCCACGGCGCTGCTATAGGCGTCTGCATTGACAACGTTCCTCCCGGAGAGAGCATCGACATGGCAAAGGTCATGGATTTTATGGCCCGCCGAGCCCCTAAAAAGGACGGCACCTCCACTATGCGCAGTGAGAAGGACACTCCGCAGATAATGTCCGGAGTTTTCAACGGCAAGACCACCGGCACCCCGCTCTGCGCTATGATAAAGAATACAGACCAGCACTCGCAGGATTACTCAAAGCTTTCCAAGCTGGCCCGCCCGGGGCACGCTGATTATACCGGCGCCCTCAGATACCGGGGCTTCTCCGACCCAAGAGGCGGAGGGCATTTCTCCGGCAGGCTGACAGCTCCCCTTTGCTTTGCAGGGGCAGTCGCCGGGCAGATACTGGAAAGACGTGGCATCTATGTGGGAGCACATATTGCCGAGATACATAAGATCAAAGATACCCCACTTGACCCTATCAAGACCACCCGTGAGGACGTTATCGCCCTGAGAGAACGCAGCTTCCCCACTATCAGTGAGGCTAAGGGCCAGAAAATGATAGAGGACATCAAAAAGGCCCGGGAGTGTCAGGACAGCGTAGGCGGCATAGTTGAGTGCATAGCAGTCAATGTTCCTGCCGGGATAGGCTCGCCTATCTTTGACGGTCTTGAAAACTCCATAGCACAGCTCATCTTCGGTATCCCCGCCGTTAAGGGGCTGGAATTCGGCGCCGGCTTTAACGCTGCAAGAATGCTGGGCAGCGAGAATAACGACGAGTTCTATGTGAACGATCAGGGCCATGTGGTGACACGCACCAATTTTCACGGCGGTATATTGGGAGGCATCTCCTCCGGTATGCCCATCACCCTCAGAGTGGCCTTCAAGCCTACCCCCTCTATCTCACGCCCTCAGGAGACTGTCGATTATTCCGCACTAAAAAATGAGACCATAGCTATCAAGGGCAGGCATGACCCCTGCGTGGTGCCGAGGGCTGTTCCCTGCGTGGAGGCGGCTGTGAATATCGCCCTGCTGAACCATATGCTTGATTACCCCAATTTCTGACCGAAAGAAGGCTGCCTGTTGGATAACTCTTATAATGGTATATCTACGGACATTTACAATCCCCGTGACGTCTATGAGGTCAAAATTCTTCTGGCGTATTTCCTCAACCGGATAAACCGGCCTGTCACCCCCGCTCAGATGCTGGAGATAATCCGCAGTGACGATACCGTCAGCTATTTTCTCTATGTGGAGGCTGTGGAGCAGATGCTCAAAAACGGCACTCTTGCCTTGGAAGAACGTGAGGGAACAGAGTATTATGTGCTGACCGCTGCCGGCAGAGAAGGCGCCGAGAATTTCAAGCAGCTGGTGAGCAAGTCGGTGCGGGACAGAGTCCTGGCTGCCGGCTTGAAGCTCTTTGCTTTGCTTCAGGCCGAGCGGGAAATGAATTTTCAGATCGAACCGGTGGAAACAGGCTATACCGTCAGCTGTTCGATCAAGGACGGGAATATCCCCATGCTGGACCTGAAGCTTTATGCTCCGGACATGGATCAGGCTGAGTTTATAAAGTCGCACATTCTGAGAAACCCTGCGGAGTTTTACAGCAGGCTCCTGGATTATGTCATTGCCAATGAGGAATATGTTCCTGATCTTAATGAGTAACATTCCGGCCTGCCACAGGGTGGGCCGCTTTTATTCTCCCTTTGACGATTAAAGTGTACAATTTATACCAAACTTGGCGCCGAGTTTTGACATATTGTGAAAATCTGAGAAAACCCCTTGACAAACGCAGACCAATGTGATAGAATAAATAAGTCGCCTGACGAGAGCGAGAGAGCAACTTAAAGAAATCTGAAAAAGATTTCAAAAACCTCTTGACAAACGTCAGCGAATGTGATATAATAGATAGGCGCTCTTGAGAGAGCGGGTTGAAAGATCACTAAACTGGCATCTTGAAAATTGAATAACAACGACGAAACAAAACCCTTGAGGATTCTTTTGAGAGAGTATTCTTAAA
>CADBTF010000142.1 GCA_902797485.1 uncultured Ruminococcus sp.
AATTCCCGCAAGCACAAAAGGAGGGTAACGCTGTCTGCACCGCCTGACAGGCAGCAGAGAACAGCTTCGCCCTCGCTAAGCATATTATATTTTTCGATAGCCCGTTTTACTTTTTGAAGCATATCAGTTTTCCTTATGAACAAGGTCAGGGTCGGTGAAAAGCGTGTACTCACCCCGCCACACAAGATTTACTGTTCCCGTTTGTCCGTGACGGTTCTTAGCCACAATGCACTCAGCAACGCTCTGATCTGAGGTCTCCTCGTCGTAATAGGCATCACGGTAGAGGAACAGGATAATATCAGCGTCCTGCTCAATAGAGCCGGATTCACGCAGGTCGGAAAGCATAGGCCGCTTGTTCTCACGCTTTTCAGCCTCACGGGAAAGCTGAGAGAGGGCCAGCACAGGCACCTTCAACTCCTTAGCCATGAGCTTTAGCTGCCTTGTGATCTCAGAGACCTCCTGCACACGGTTGTTGTGGTGATTCGGGCTGCTCATGAGCTGTAGATAGTCAATTACAACAAGGCCCAGATTTCCAAGATTGCGAAGCTTTGCCTTCATCTCGGGAACGGTTATGTTAGCTGTGCCGTCCAGCAGCAGCGGCAGCCTAACAAGGCTCTCTGTGCCCATAGCAAGCTTGCCCCAAACATCGTCGCCGGAGCCGAAATCGCCGGAACGGAGAATGGTATTGTTCACCAGAGACTCGCTGGCTAACATTCTTGTAGCCACCTGCTCCGGAGACATCTCAAGGGAGAAAATGACCGTATTCTTCTTGGAGCGCTTGCAGGCATTAACAGCCACATTCAGCGCAAAGGCTGATTTACCCATAGCGGGGCGGGCTGCAAGAATGATAAGGTCAGTATCGTTCAGGCCGGTCGTCACCTTGTCAAGAGAGGAGAAGCCTGTGCTTGTGCCCTTGAATTTATCGGCGTCGGCACTGGTTATCTCCTGCAGGTGGTCATAAACGTCCATGATAACTGATTCGATAGATATAAGCCCCTGAGTCAGCTTGCCGTTGCGTATATCGTATATTCTCTGTTCTGCGTAGTCAAGAAGCTCCTGAGCCTGTGCATTCTTCTCAGAGGCCCGCTGGATAATATCCGTAGAAATGCTTATCAAGGTGCGGATATAATAATTGTCCTCAATGATCTTGCAGTAGTCCTTGACATTGGCTGTGGTGATGAAATTATCAAGAAGCTGCTTAATGAAGCTTCTTGCCATATCAGGAGCCGTGAACACGCCTGTTTCAACGCAGGTGTCTATAACTGTTACCACGTCGATAGGCTTGCCCTGATTATCCAGCCAGTAGCAGGCAGAAAAAATGCCCCGCAGATACTCGTCGTAGAAATACTCCGGTTTGTTTATTATTTGCAGAACATCTGAAAACACCGTAGGGTCAACGAGAACAGCGCTTATCACTGCACGCTCGGCATCTATCATGTAGGGCGGCTCACGGCCGATGAGCTCAGAAAGGCTTTGCAGAGAGTTTCCTGTATCTGCCATTTCAGCCCTCCACTACCTTGACCTTTACAGAGCAGCTTACTCCCTGAGACATTTTTATGGCAGCGGTAAAATCACCGAAGCTCTTGATCTCTGAGGAGAGATTGATCTTCTTTTTATCAACATTCTGGCCGAACTGCTGCTTCAATGCCTCTGCCACGTTGCCGGAGGTCACTGCGCCAAAGAGCTTTCCGCCCTGACCGGCCTTAGCAGTTATAACTACCTCTTTTCCGTCGAGAGCAGCGGCGATCTTTTCATTTTCGGCCTTTTCAACATCAAGCTTGTGCTGGGCAGAGGCCTTCTTGCCTGCCAGCTCATTCAGGTTCTTTGCATTGGCTTCAACTGCAAGGCCCTTAGCCAGCAGGAAATTTCTTGCATACCCGTCTGCAACATTCAGTGTATCTCCGGCCTTACCGGAGCCCTTTACGTCTTTAAGTAGAATTACCTTCATTTTTTATTCCTCCGTTTAACTGTTATTTCTGATATAATCGTCAATAGCTTCCTTTAACATTCTGCCGGCAGACTGTAGGTCGGTGCTCTTTAGCTGGGTAGCAGCCATAGTCTGATGTCCGCCGCCGCCGAGGGCTTCCATGATTATCTGAACATTGAAATCTCCCATGCTGCGGGCAGAGATATTAGTGGTGCCGCCTGATTCGTAAAGCACGAAGGAGGCGTTCACTCCGACAATGCCCAGCATCTCGTCAGCGGCCTGTGAGGAAGCCACACGAATATTGTCTGAATATTCCTCCGCAACAGCTATAGCGCATTTGCGGTAGATCTGCGCAGAATTGATTATCTGAGACTTGAAGCGGTAGGTCTCGATATTATCTGCAAAGAGGCGCTTTACGTTTACGGTATCGGCGCCCATTTTTTTCAGGTAGGCTGCGGCCTCAAAGGTGCGCACGCCGGTCTTCATAACGAAGTTCTTGGTGTCAAGCATAATGCCTGCCAGCATAGCCTCCGCTACAGGAGCAGGTATCTTGTTTCCGATACCGAAGTATTCGATGAGCTCTGCCACCATTTCGCAGGCTGATGAAGCCGCCGGCTCCTGATAGAACATCACAGCGTTGTCGATAGAGCGGTTAGCCATACGGTGGTGGTCGATAACAATAATGTTCTGAGCCCTTGCCAAAACCTCCTTGGATTCCACAAGGTCAGGATTGTGGGTGTCCACTACCACCAGCATAGTATTCTCATTCATCTTCTCCACGCCCTCGGCGGGGGTGATGAAATAGTTGTTTATATCGTTATTGTTAAGATAATCTATCAAGAGCTTTGCCATGCTTTGCTCACGGTTCACCACCACATAGCTCTCCCTGCCCATTTTTCTTGCAGCAGAGCACACTCCCACAGCAGAACCAACTGCATCAAGGTCAGAGAAGCGGTGCCCCATAACAAGTATCTTTTCGGAGCTCATAAGCAGCTCCAGCATGGTCTTGGCTATCATTCTGGTCTTGACCTTGGTGCTCTTCTCCACGCCCTTTGAGACGCCTCCGAAGAACTCATAGCCGTTATCCTTTCTGACAGCTGCCTGATCTCCGCCACGGCCAAGGCACATATCAAGAGCTTTTCTTGCGTAGTTCTCGCTCTCGGCAAGGTTTTCAGCGTTGGAGCCGACACCGATAGACAGGGTAAGATTCTGCCGTTCATCAACCATTATCTGTCTTGCCTGCTCAAGTATCTTGAAGCGGTTTTCGATAATGGGCGTCAGATGCCTGTCCTCCATGATAACATAGAACTTGTCCGAGCCGACTTTCTTATAAAAGGCTGTGGTGCCCTCGGTGAAATTCTCTATAAGCTTTTCAATCTGCACCAGAGCGTGGGCCTTATCGCTCTCACGGGCATAGGTCATAAGGTCCTCGTAATTGTCAACTGAAATAATGATAACATTTTTATGGCTTTGCCTGAACTCATATTCCAGCTCGATATACTCTGTGGTGTCGTCAAAATATATCATTGAAAGCTCACCGTCGGAGGACTCGGTGTGGATACCCTTTGCCTGATAGAACTTGTTTTTCAGGCACACCAGCTCACCCTCCGGGCTGTATACTTTTTTGAAATCCATTTCTACGATCTCAGCGATAGGAATACCGTAGGCTTCGCCCTCGGTGTAGACCTCTGCTCCGAAGCGGCGGTTATACCAGATTATGGTATTGGAATCGTCCACAACTATTACCGGAGCAGGGAAATGCAGCAGGCTCTCACGCTCTGTCTTGGTTATGCGTGAGGACATCTTGGCTACTTCCTTGATAGTCTTTCCTCTGAATGCAATAAATTCAGCGATAAGCAGAATTGCGATAAATATAGTTACGACCAACAGTGCTTTGCCCTTACCTGAGGTCGAGGGCGTATCATACAGCAAGATAGAGGCAGTGAGGGCTGTAGCCGCAAGCACGCCTGCTGTTGCTTTTATGATAATGTCAAGACCGTTAAGCCCTTTCATAGCAGTACCTCTCTTTTGTTTACCGTAGGCGGTCATATCTCCATGATGATAGGAAGGATCATTGGTGATCTCTTGGTTTTCTGATATATATAATCTGACAGATTATCCTTCATTCGGCCCTTGATAGCGTTCCACTCGTGCATACCACGGTCAAGGCAATCATTGAGGGTATCGGTCAGGAGGGCCTTTGCCTCGTCGATAAGCTCCTCGCTTTCACGCACATAAACAAAGCCTCTGGAAACAATATCCGGGCCTGCCAGTATCAAGCCAGCCTCCCGGTCTATGGTAGCGACAGCTATAATGAGGCCGTCCTCCGCAAGGCGCTTTCTGTCTCTTAGCACTATGGAGCCTACATCTCCGACACCCAGGCCGTCAACCATGACCTTGCCAGCGGGAACTGTGCCGGTTATCTTCATGTCTACTCCGTCGGTCTCGATGACAGAGCCGATGTCAGCGATTATGATGCGCTCTTCGGGGATACCCACAGACATGGCGGTAGCTTTGTGCTTAATAAGATGCTTATACTCACCGTGGACAGGTATAAAGAAGCGGGGCTTGGTAATTGAAAGCAGCAGCTTCTGCTCCTCCTGACAGGCATGGCCTGAAACGTGAACATCGTACATATCCTCGTAAACCACCTGAGAACCCAGCTTCATGAGCTCATTGACTACTCTGGTGACAAATTTCTCATTTCCGGGGATAGGCTTGGCAGAAATAATAACAAAGTCATTGGGAGTAACAGATACCTGCCTGTGCTCTCCCATAGCCATTCGTGTGAGTGCACTCATAGGCTCGCCCTGTGAGCCGGTGGTGACAATGCACATTTTCTCCGGCGGGTACTGGCTGACCTGTTCTATATCCACCAGCAGCCCCTCCGGGACCTTCAAATATCCCAGCTCCATACCGACGCCGATCACATTTACCATGCTTCTGCCTGAGACCGCCAGCTTTCTGCCGGTGGCATCCGCCTGATTAACAATCTGCTGGACACGGTGAACGTTAGATGCAAAGGTTGCGATTATAACTCTCTTTCCGTCTGCTTTGGCGAAAAGCTTTTCAAAGCTGTCTCCCACCTTGCGCTCGCTCATGGTAAAGCCAGGGCGCTCAGAGTTGGTGGAATCGGACATCAATGCCAGCACGCCCTTATTGCCCAGCTCGGCAAAGCGTGCCAGATCTATGATACCGCCCTGAATGGGGGTGTAATCCACCTTGAAATCGCCGGTATGCACCAGCACGCCTGCGGGGGTGTGGATAGCGAAGCCCAC